>JAFRDL010000024.1 GCA_017411265.1 Oscillospiraceae bacterium
AGAGGCGCCCGGTACCAGTTCCTCCTGGGCGGCGCGGCGGACGAGCTGATGCCCCGGATCCTCCAGGGCGAGCTGGATGTCGCGGCGGTGCCCCTGAATCTGGGCGCCGTGATCTACAACAAAACCGGCGGCGCGGTGGAGCTGGCGGCTGTGAACGTGCTGGGCGTGCTGTACCTGTGCGAGTACGGCGAGAGCCGGATCTCCTCCTGGGAGGATCTCCGGGGACAGACCGTCTACTCCACCGGCAAGGGCGCCATGCCCGAGTATTTCCTCCGGTACCTGCTTACGGAGAACGGTCTGGACCCGGATGCGGACCTGACCGTGGAGTTCAAAAGCGAGCCCGCCGAGGTGGTGGCGCTGCTGAAGGCGTCCGATTACGGCGTGGCGCTGCTGCCCCAGCCCTACGTCATCGCGGCCAAGGGCCAGCTGGGCGAGGATTTCCGGCCGGTGCTCTCCCTGTCGAAGGCCTGGGACGAGCTGGACAACGGCAGCCGCTGCGTCACCGCGGGCATCCTGGTCCGCCGGGAGTTTGCCCAGGCCCATCCGGAGGCCGTGGAGGACTTCCTCCGGGATTTCGCCGCCTCCGCCGCCTGGGTCAATGACAACGCCGAGGAGGCCGGGGCGCTCTGCGAGCAGTACGGCGTCGTCGCCAAGGCGGCCGTGGCGGCCAAGGCCATCCCCCAGTGCAACATCGTTTGCCTCACCGGCGGCGAGATGCGCCAGGCGGCCTCCGGCTGCCTGCAGGTGCTCTTCGACATGAATCCCGCCGCCGTGGGCGGGGCCATGCCGGGGGACGATTACTACTACGGTGCGTAAGCGCCGGGGTCGGCTGGATCCTCACGGGAGGACGGCAAGAGGTCTTGCCGTCCTCTTCGCCCTGCTCGTCTGGGAGGCGGCCGCCCTGCTCATCGGAAACGATCTGCTGCTGGTGACCCCGGTGCGGATGGCGGAGCGGCTGTTCACTCTGGTGGGGGAGGCCAGCTTCTGGCGGACCCTGGGCTTCACCTTCACCCGGATCGTGGGGGGCTTCCTCACGGCCCTGTTCCTGGCGGCGGTCCTGGCGGCGCTGGCGGCCCGGTTCCCCCTGCTGGAGACGCTGCTCCGGCCCTTCGTGACGGTGATCCAGTCGGTGCCGGTGGCCTCGTTTATCGTCATCGCCCTGCTGTGGCTCTCCGCCCGCCGGCTGAGCATTTTCATCGCCTTCCTTATGGTGTTCCCCATCCTGTACACCAATCTTCTCCAGGGCATCCGGGCCGCGGACCGGGAGCTGCTGGAGATGGCGGCGGTGTTCCGGGTGTCCCCCATGGGCCGGGTGCGGCGGATCTACCTTCCCGCGGTCCGCAGCTACCTGCTGGCCGGGTGCCGGGTGGCTCTGGGGCTGTGCTGGAAGGCGGGGGTGGCCGCGGAGGTCATCGGCGTGACGCGGCAGTCCGTGGGCGGCATGCTGTACGAGTCCAAGGTCTATCTGGAGATCGCGGACCTGTTCGCCTGGACGGCGGTGATCGTGCTGGTGAGCGCCGGGTTCGAGAAGCTGTTCCTGCTGCTGCTCCGGCGGGGACTGGATGCCTGGGAGGGACGGTAAATGGAAGACATCGTGATGACCGGCATCTCCAAGACCTATGGGGACAAGACCGTGTTCCGGGACTTCTCCGCCGTGTTTCCGGCGGGGGAGGTCTGCAGCATCATGGGCCCCTCCGGATGCGGCAAGACCACCCTGCTGCGGATGATCCTGGGGCTGGAAGAGCCCGACGGCGGGACCATCCGGGGCGTGCCGGAGCGAAAGGCCGCCGTGTTTCAGGAGGATCGGCTCTGTCCCGGGATATCGGCGGTGGAAAACGCCGTCCTGGTCGTGGGCAGGGGCCGGGAAAAGGAGGCCCGGGACCTTCTCACCGAGCTGGGGCTGGGGGACAGCCTGGAGCTGCCCTGCGCCGAGCTCTCCGGGGGGATGCGCCGCCGGGCGGCGCTCTGCCGGGCCCTGCTGGCGGAGGGAGAGCTGCTGGTGCTGGACGAGCCCTTCAAGGGCCTGGACGCCGGGAGCCGCCGGACCGCCGCCGCGCTCACGCTGTCTCACCGCCGGGGACGGACGCTGCTGTACGTCACCCACGAGACGGCCGAAGCGGAGCTGCTGGGGGGAAAAGTTTGCCGGATCCCTTGACAGTGCCCGCTTTCTAAGATAAAATGCAGACACTCCATGGGGGAGTAATCGGCCGCGGCGACGCGGGTGCAAGTCAACAACACTGGCGGACGCCGCCTGGTTTGCATGAAATGACCAGACCCATGGGCAGGTTCAGCCTGCCCGCGGGTCTGGTTTTTTCCGTATCCCCGTGCCGAAAAAGGAGGGAAAGCCGTTGAAATTCTATTGTGAGGATGCCCGGGCCGTCCTGGAGGAAGTCCGGAGCTCCGCAGAGGGACTCTCCGCCCTGGAGGCGGAGGCCCGGCTGGAAAAAGACGGGAAGAACGAGCTGGCCAAGGGGAAGAAGGATTCCCTGGTGAAGCGGTTCTTCCAGCAGATGACCGACCCCATGATCATCATCCTGCTGGTCGCCGCCGCCATCAGCGGCGTGCTGGCCGTGGTGCAGGGGGACAGCTTCGCGGACGTGATCATCATCCTGGCGGTGGTGATCGTCAACGCGGTGCTGGGCGTGTACCAGGAGAGCAAGGCCGAGGCCGCCATCGAGGCGCTGCAGAAGATGTCCGCCGCCACCTCCAAGGTACTGCGGGACGGCAAGATCACCGTGGTCCACAGCGAGGATCTGGTGGTGGGCGACGTGGTGCTGCTGGAGGCGGGGGACGCGGTCCCCGCGGACGGGCGCATCATCGAAAACGCCAGCATGAAGATCGAGGAAGCGGCCCTCACCGGGGAGAGCGTCCCCGTGAGCAAGTTCATCGACCTCATCGACCTGAAGGACGATGCGAAGGACGTGCCTCTGGGCGACCGGAAGAACATGGTGTACATGGGCTCCACGGTGGTGTTCGGCCGGGGCGCGGCGGTGATCACCGCCACCGGCATGGACACCGAGATGGGCAAGATCGCCGACGCCCTGTCCCGGGCCGAGCAGGGAGAGACCCCGCTGCAGATCAAGCTCAGCCAGCTCTCCCGGATCCTCACCAAGCTGGTGCTGGGGATCTGCGTGGTGATCTTCGCGGTGCAGCTGCTCCGTTCCGGCGGCTTCTCGCTGGAGGGCGTGCTCCACTCCTTCATGGTGGCCGTGTCCCTGGCGGTGGCCGCCATCCCCGAGGGGCTGGTGGCGGTGGTGACGGTGGTGCTGTCCATCGGCGTCACCAACATGTCCCGGCGAAACGCCATCATCCGCCGGCTCACCGCGGTGGAGACCCTGGGCTGCGCCCAGATCATCTGTTCGGACAAGACCGGCACCCTCACCCAGAACCGGA
>JAFRDL010000025.1 GCA_017411265.1 Oscillospiraceae bacterium
GACATGAACACAGCCATGGCAAACCCGGTGACGGACACGCCGCCCAGCAGACCGACCACGCCGGTGGGTCCCAGGATCAGACCGGTGGCCAGAGGAACGATGATCGCCAGCAGGGCCGGGGCCACCATCTCGTGAAGGGCACCCTTGGTGCACAGGGAGACGCACTTGGCATACTCGGGATCGGCTTTGTATTCCATGATGCCGGGGATCTCCCTGAACTGACGACGGACTTCCACGACGATGGACTGCGCCGCCTTCTGCACCGCGCTCATGGTGAAAGCGGAGAAGACGAAGGTCAGCATGGCGCCAACGAAGAGACCGACCAGAACGGTGGGGTTGGTCACGGAGAAGTTCAGCAGATCTTCCGTCCGGTTCTGGACGATGTTCACATAGGAGACGAGCAGAGCCAGAGCGGTAAGAGAAGCGGAACCGATGGCGAAGCCCTTGCCGGTGGCGGCGGTGGTGTTGCCCAGACCGTCAAGAGCGTCGGTGCGCTCCCGGACGTTCTCAGGCAGGCCGCTCATCTCGGCAATGCCGCCGGCGTTGTCGGCCACGGGGCCGTAAGCGTCGGTAGCCAGGGTGATGCCCAGGGTGGAGAGCATGCCGACGCCGGCGATGCCGATGCCGTACAGGCCCCGGTTAAAGGTCTCCGTAAAGTGACCGGCAGCGTCCACGATGGTCTTGCTGCCGCCGGCGGCGAAGTAGCTGATGATAACGGCGGCGGCAACGATGAGGATGGAAGCCATCGTGGACTTCAGGCCCAGAGAGATGCCGCCGATGATAACGGTCGCGGAGCCGGTTTCGGAAGCGGCAGCCAGTTCCTTGGTAGGCTTGTAGTTATCCGAGGTGTAGTACTCCGTGAAATAGCCGATGGCGGTGCCGCCGATCAGACCGCAGAGGATGGCGACGTAGACGCCCCAGCTGCCCAGGATCACGTAGGTGAGGGGAGCGGCGATCAGAGCGGCCAGGATCGCGGCGGTGTACGTGCCGGTCCGAAGGCTCTTCAGCAGGCTCAGAGGAGAGGCGTCCTCTTTGGTTTTTACCAGGAAGGAACCGATAATGGAGCAGACGATGCCGGTGAGGGCCAGGGCCATGGGAAGCAGCATCCCACGGAAGCCGTAGCCGCCCACGGCGCTCAGCGCGAAGGTGGCGAGAATGGAGCCCACATAGGACTCGTACAGGTCGGCGCCCATGCCGGCCACGTCGCCCACGTTGTCGCCCACGTTGTCAGCGATGGTGGCGGGGTTGCGGGGGTCGTCCTCGGGGATGCCGGCTTCCACCTTGCCCACCAGGTCAGCGCCCACGTCGGCGGCCGTGGTGTAGATGCCGCCGCCCACACGGGCAAACAGCGCCATGAAGGAAGCGCCCATTCCGTTCATGACCATGATGTTGCCCAACAGGACAGGATCGGTCACATGGAAAGCATACCGCAGCAGGAAGAACCAAATGGTGATATCCAGCATGCCCAGACCAACCACGGTAAAGCCCATGACGGAGCCGGAGGAAAAGGCGACCCGCAGGCCCTTGTTCAGGCTCTCAGAGGCTGCCCAGGCGGTACGGGCGTTGGAGCTGGTGGCGATCTTCATGCCGATGAGTCCGGCCAGCATGGACCAGATACCGCCGGTCACGAAGGCAAACGGGGTAAACTTGGAGAGCATTCTTCCGCCGGAAGCAAACGCGATGATGAGAAGAATGACAAACACCACGGCGAAAACCTTCAGAACGGTGGTATACTGCCGTTTCAGGTACGCATTGGCGCCCTCACGGATGGAGGCCGCGATCTTCTTCATCCTGTCGTTGCCTTCGGAGAACGAAAGGACTTTCTTTGCCTGGACGAGGGCAAAGAGACCGGCTATGACAGCGCCGACAAAGCCGATCCAAAACAGGTTTTCCAAAATACTTCACTCCTCTTGATATTTCTTGGGGTCTCTTTGTAATTATCTATTTTAATCTCTGCCATGGTTTTTTGCAACAATAAATCCAAAAAATGATATACTTCTTTTACATAAAACATGGGATGATATATTTGCTTTTTAAATGGTTTATTTCGGAATGGCGGCTTTTGACCCTCCCAGGAGAGGGGGCGTTCGGGGATCACGCGTAAAGATCCATATGTTTTTCACAAAGACGGTCTACGCCGCTGAAATCTACGTACGGTCTGTACAGCGCTTCCAGTTCGTCATGGAAGCCTTTTGCACGCTTCAAGGCGGCCTCGGCTTCCCGGAGGAGTCCGGACCGGAGCTCTTCGCACGCCCTTGCCGGTTCCGCGAGCGACCGGATCGCCTGTCTGTCCATCCGCGCGTCCAGACGGATCCGGTGCCGCACCCGGACGGGGATCGGCCGATTCCGGCACGAGGCGACAAAGGAGATGCCGCTTGCCGGCAGGATAACGGCCTCCGGTTCTTCCGGGGACAGGGGATCGGGACAGAGGACAGCCGGACAACCAAGCTCCCGGCTGCGGTCCAGAAGGCGCCGGAGAAAGACGCCGGCCAGACCGTATTCGCTCTCCGCAGCCACGACCTGCCCCGATTCACCGACGGACTCCCAGAACGTGACCCGTCCCTGACACGTGAGAGCGGAGAGAAACCGGCGGCGGAGAGAAAAGCCCGGGCCCGCGGTCATTTCTCTGTCCGCCGCGGCGTCGGCCGCATCCCGGACCCGGCGAAGGACGTCGTTCGAAAGCAGCCCCGGCGTTTTTTCCGGCGCGCACAGCTCCGCCGCCCGGAGAAGCTCGTAGCATCGGGCGTACTGCTCCCGGTAAAGGGAGAACAGCCGATGGATCCCGGAGGCCTTTTGTTCCAGGCCGGGCTTGTAAAAGATGCTCAGATCCAGATATCTCCCGGACGCTCCCGGAAGGACCGGCTCCCGGACGTGGGGCGAGGTGGCGTCCACATACGCCGTACGGGCCTCCCGGATAAAGATCGCGTCCAGGGAGTCCGGATCTCCGGAGCAGGGAAAGCGGTCTGCGGTCTTTCCCGCGGCCGAGGCGGCGTCGGCCACGCGGCGCATAAAGGTGGATTTCCCGTTGCCGGGTCCGCCCTTGATATACCAGACCGTATCCCCGGAAAGAGGGTCGGCCAGCTCGTCGTACAGGGAATAAAACCCCCGGGCCGTGTTGGCCCCCAGAAAAAAACGGACGGCGTTCTTCGATTCCATTTCCATTGCTTCTTCACCTCACTAATCGATGCTAAAGGATATGACGCACACCGGGGAAAAGGAACAAATCCGCACTTGATTATTTTCGGGCCGTACAGTATAATACCTCCGCGGTCTTTGGCAAGGCTGCACTAGTCGGGGAGCTAGCGGTGCCCTGTTACCTGCAATCCGCTGCAGCAGGGATGAATTCCCGTTTTAGGGTATGCGATGTGCTGTCTGACGGCAGTAAGCGATATTGACGGTTTGGTCTCGCGCAACACGGCCCCGTGAACCATGTCAGGCGGGGAACCGAGCAGCATTAAGCGGAAAGCTGTGTGTGCCGTGAGGGTGCCGGGCCCGAGTTGGCTGCTGCTGTGCCGGGCATACCGCAGGATTCGAGGACGGGTGTGCAGTCTTGCCAAGGATCGTTTTTTCGTCCGTCACGGAAAGGGAGAGGTGCTGTCATTGTACGAGGCGCTTTACCGAAAATACCGTCCGAAGACCTTTGACGACGTCGTCGGGCAGGAATACATCACGGAGACGCTGAAAAACCAGGTCCGTACCGGGCGGCTCAGCCATGCCTATCTCTTTATCGGCACCCGGGGGACCGGTAAGACCACCTGTGCCAGGATCCTGGCCAAGGCGGTGAACTGCGAGCATCCCGTGGACGGGAATCCGTGCAACCAGTGCGCCGCCTGCCGCGGGATCGAGGACGGCTCCATCCTGGATGTGGTGGAGATGGACGCCGCCTCCAACAACGGCGTGGACGACGTTCGCCTTCTTCGGGAGGAGGCCGTATTTTCCCCCACGACGGTCCGGAAAAGAGTCTATATCATCGATGAGGTCCATATGCTCTCCAAGCCGGCGTTCAACGCGCTGCTGAAGATCCTGGAGGAGCCGCCCGCCCATCTGATGTTTATCCTCGCGACCACAGAGCTGAACAAGGTCCTTCCCACGATCCTTTCCCGGTGTCAGCGTCACAGCTTCCGCCGGTTGGACAGCGAGACCATCGCCAGGCGCCTCGCCTGGGTGGCGGAGCAGGAGGGGATCACGCTGGAGGCGGACGCGGCCCGGCTCCTGGGGCGTCTGGCGGACGGCGGGATGCGGGACGGGCTCTCTCTGCTGGACCAGTGTGCCTCCTCGGAGAGAGTGGACACCGCAGCCGTCCTCCACGGCATGGGTCTGGCCGGAGCCGTCCGAACGCTGTCTCTGGCGGAGAGCGTGCTGCGCCGTGACGTTTCCGGCGCCCTGAGCCAGTTCGGAGCCCTCTGGCAGGACGGCAAGGATCCTTCCACGCTGATGGGGGAGCTGGCCGGCCTGTTCCGGGACGCCCTTCTTCTCCGGCTGGCGCCGGAGGGGGGAAAGGGCCTTCTCTCCGGCATGTACGGGGAGGACGCGCTCCGGACCATCCGTCTCAGCGACAGCGGTCTTCTCTGGCTGCTGAACACCATTCAGAAATACCAGTCCGCTATGGCCGGCGCCTCCAACCCGCGTCTCCAGGGGGAGCTGTGTCTGGTGGAGCTTTGCGGCGTGAACGCGGAACCGGTTTCCGGGCCCGATCCCGTTCCGGCAGAGAAACGGGCGGACCCCGGTCCTGAAAACAGACCTGTTTTCAGCGAACGGCCGGTTGAGGCCGCACCGGCGCCTCCCACGGAGCCGGCTCGGGAAATGGAACAGGAGCCGGAGCCCGAGACAGAGAGCCCGGAACCGGAAAAGGGTGTGCCCGCGCCTGTGTCGGAAACGCCGGATCCCCGGCCGACGACGGATTTTTCCTGGGTCGAAGCGATGGAGGCGCTGCGCGGCGATTTCACTCCGGGCGTTTTCCATATGCTGCTGGACCCCGCCCAGACGGCGGGCGAGCTTTACGGCAGCGAGCTTGTTCTTCGCCTCCAGCCGGGCTTCGTGACCGGGGTCGTGAACACGCCGGACAACATCAACCGCATCCGGCAGGGGCTGACCAGAGTGCTGGGGAGGCCGATCCAGATCCGGCTGGAACCGTTGGAAGAGGACATCCGGGAAAAGAACAGCAAACTGGACATGCTGAGCCAGCAGTTCGGCAATGTCACCATCCGATAAAAAGGAGAGAGGATCATGGCAAAAGGTTACAGAGGCGGCGGATACGGCGGCATGGGCAGCATGGGCGGTTCCATGCGCCAGAACGACCTGATGAAGCAGGCCCAGAAGATGCAGCAGGATATGCTCAAAATGCAGGAGGAGCTGGAAAACAGGACCTACACGGCCACCGCCGGCGGCGGCGTCGTCACCGCGGAGGTCAGCGGGAAGCGGGAGCTGACCGCGCTCACCATCGATCCCGAGGCGGTGGATCCCGACGACGTGGAGATGCTCCAGGACATGATCATCGCGGCCGTCAACGCGGCGCTTCGCGATGCGGAGAAGACCGCCAGCGAGAATATGGCGAAGGTGACCGGCGGGCTGGGAGGACTGGGTCTCGGGTTTTGAGCCGGGGACGGTACGGATGGATTGATCAACACAGACAGATGGAGATGATCGCATGAAAAAGATCTCCGACACGATCCGAAAACTGAAGAATACCACCTGCAGCGTCGTTGTGGTCGCCGCCGGGTCCTCTACCCGCATGGGGGAGGACAAGCTGTTCATGGACCTGTGCGGCAAGCCCGTTCTGGAGCGTACGCTCCGCGCGCTCAGCGACTGCCAGTGCGTGGACGAGATCGTTCTCGTCACCCGGGAGGAGATCCTGGAAAAGGCGGCGGACCTCTGTCACGACAACCGGCTGGCCAAAGTCACCAAGGTGGTCATCGGCGGCAAGAGCCGCAACGAATCTGCCCTGGCCGGGCTTTCCGAGATCCGTCGTGACGCGAAGCTGGTATTGATCCATGACGGCGCCCGTCCTCTGGTTACGGAGGAGATCGTCCGGGACGCCATGCACACCGCTGCGCTGTATAAGTGCGCTGCTCCCGCCGTGCCTTTGACGGACACCGTAAAGGAAACCGATGACGGGAGCGTAGTCCGTACGCTGGACCGCAGCCGGCTCGCCGCCGTCCAGACGCCCCAGGCCTTCGTCCCGGAGATCATCAAGGCTGCGCTGACGCTGGCGGTGAAGAACGGCGTGGACTACACCGACGACTGCGCCGCGGTGGAGGCGATGGGCGTTCCCGTGCGGCTTTCCGCGGGCAGTCCGGAGAATATCAAGATCACCCGGCCTCTGGACATCCCGACGGCGGAGGCCATCCTGAGAAGCCGTGGGGAGTAAGCTGCGAATCGGCCAGGGGTATGACGTCCACCGCCTGGCGGCCGATCGGAAACTGATTCTGGGCGGGGTGACCATCCCCTGGGAAATGGGGCTGTTGGGACACTCCGATGCGGACGTCCTTGTCCATGCGATCATGGACGCCCTGTTGGGCGCCGCCGCGCTGGGCGACATCGGCGGCATGTTCCCGGACTCGGATCCCCGGTACGCGGGGGCGGACAGTCTGGAGCTCCTGCGCGCTGTCTGCACGCGTCTGGCGGAAAACGGCTGGGAGATCGTGAACGTGGATTCCACCGTCGTGGCTCAGCGCCCGAAGCTGGCGCCGCATATCCCGGAGATGCGGCGGCGGATCGCCGGAGCAATGGGGGTGGAGCCCGAGCAGATCGGCGTCAAGGCCACCACCGAGGAACATCTTGGCTTCACCGGCCGGGGAGAGGGAATCTCCGCCATGGCCGTCGCGCTTCTGGAGCGCAGGTAAACGGATCCGATCCCTCCGCATAGAATGGAGCGCTATCCATTCTTGCGGAGGGATTATCATGTCTGCCTATATCGTTTTTCCCACCCTTTTGCAGGCGCAGCGCGGCTTTTATGCGGTGAGCCGGAAAGGGATCCCGGCGCAGGTGGTCAAGGCGCCCCGCTCACTGGAGGAGAAGGGATGTGCCTACGCACTCCGCCTGGCGGAGAAATGGCGCGGAGACGCCGTCGCCTGCCTGTCGGACGACCGGATCCGGCACGGACGCGTTTTTGTCCGCCGCGGCGAGAAATACCGGGAGGCGGAGGAATGATCTATCTGGACAGCGCGGCCACGTCCCTTCAGAAGCCGCCGTCCGTGGGAATCGCCATGCTGCAGGCTTTGCGGGCCTGCGCAAGCCCGGGAAGAGGGGTGCACGCTCCCGCGATGAGGGCGGCGGAAACGGCGCTGCGCTGCCGGGAGGAGGCCGCCGCTCTTTTTCATATGCCGGAGCCGGAGAACGTGGTATTCACCCATAACGCCACCCATGGCCTGAACATCGCCATCCGATCCCTGGTAAAGCCCGGGATGCCCGTGGCGGTCTCCGGATTCGAGCACAACGCCGTGATGCGTCCTCTTTATGCTCTCGGTGCGGAGATCCGGACGGCGGAGGCCCCGCTGTTCGATCCGGAAGGAACGGTCGAGGCGTTCCGCCGTGTCCTGCCGGGAGCTGGAGCGGCGGTCTGCACCCACGTTTCCAACGTGTTCGGCTATCGCCTCCCCCTCTATAAGATCGCGGAGGCGTGCCGGGAGAGCGGTGTTCCGCTGATCGTGGACGCGGCCCAGAGCGCGGGGAGCGAGGAGCTGGATTTTCCCCGGACCGGCGCCGCCTTCTGCGCCATGCCGGGACACAAGGGCCTTTTGGGTCCGCAGGGGACAGGGCTGCTGCTGTGCCGCGCCGGGGGATTGCCGCTGCTCTTCGGCGGCACCGGCGGCGGGAGCGAGAGCAGGGATATGCCCCCGGATCTGCCGGACCGCCTGGAAGCCGGTACGCTGAATATCTGCGGGATCGCCGGCCTTCTGGAGGGGATCCGGTATGTGCGGACACAGACGCCCCGCGCCGTCGGAGAGCGGGAAACCGCTCTCCGGGAGGAGCTGTCGGACGGCCTCCGATCGTTGGCGGGACTGCGTCTCTATACCGGCGGAGAGCAGAGGGGGATCCTGTCCGTCGTACCGGAAGCCATGAGCTGCGAGGAGCTGGCGGAGCGGCTGAATACAGACGGCGTATACGTACGGTCCGGACTTCACTGCGCCCCGGCGGCACACCGTTCGGCGGGCACTCTTTCCACCGGCACCGTGAGAATGAGCGTTTCTTCCTTCAACTCGGAGGAGGAGATCCGGCAGGTCCTTGCGCGGATGGAAAAATATTTCAAAAAAGCGTAACAAACTGTAACCATTTGTTTGCTATTATAATAAAGATAACGTATAATGAACAAAAAGATGCTATGAAAATTCTATTGCGACAGATTTGAGGGGTGACCATGCAGAATATCTGGACTTCCATAAAACAGGGCTTCGGGAATATCAGCATGATCCGGGTCATGGACATTGTTGATATTCTCCTGGTCACGGTTTTGCTGTATTTCCTCGTCATGCTGATCCGCCGCACCCAGAGCCACAAGGTCTTCTTCGGGATCGGGTTCATCCTTCTGGCTCTGTGGCTGTCGGGACAGTTCCAACTGTATACGGTGAATTTCATCCTCCGCAACTTCGTGCAGATCGGACTGCTGGCTCTGGTCGTTCTTTTCCAGCCGGAGATCCGGCGGTTTCTGGAAAAGCTGGGCACCGGGACCGAGTTTCGGAGATTTCTCATCGGCGATGAGTCGCAGACCGCCGAGGGCGCCATTACCCAGACGGTGCTCGCCTGTACGGATATGTCCGACAGCCGGACCGGCGCTTTGATCATTTTCGAGCGGGACAACCGGCTGGACGATCAGATCCGCACCGGCACCATCATCGATGCGGAGACCACGGCGGAGCTGCTGAAGAACATCTTTTATCCCAAGGCGCCCCTTCACGACGGCGCGGTGATCATCCGCAACGGCCGCATCCAGGCGGGCGGCTGCATGCTTCCCCTGTCCAACAATCCCAATCTGAGCAAGGAACTGGGCATGCGTCACCGGGCCGGTATCGGCATGAGCGAGGCATCGGACGCCCTGGTGGTCATCGTCTCGGAGGAGACAGGAGCCATTTCCGTAGCCATCCGTGGCATGCTCAAGCGGCATCTGAACAAGGAAACATTTGAAAAGATCCTCCGAAGCGAACTGATCCGGGAGGAAGAGGAACGCAGCGGTCTGCCGTTCCTCCGGCGCAAAGACAAGGGGCAGGAACATGAATAACAATGAAAAACTGACACTGGTGGGAAGATTTTTTCAAAACCGTATCACCTGGATGATCCTTTCCCTGGCTGCCGCCATCATGCTGTGGGCGTACGTGACCTCCACCGAAGGAGTGGAGGCCCAGAAAACACTCACCAACGTGCCGGTGGAGTTTATCGGCGCGGACGCTTTGCGGGAGTCCAGCGGCCTTGTGGTGACGGAGCAGGACCGCACCTCGGTGAACCTCACCGTGTCCGCCGCCCGCCGGATCCTGAACAAGATCAACAGCGGCAACGTCTCGGCGACCATCAATCTCAGCCGCATGAATTCCGACGGTCGGTACGCCGTGTCCTACGACCTCTCGTATCCCACCGGGATCAACCCCGGCGATGTCACCGTGGTCCGCAGCAGCGCGGACATCGTGAACTTCTACCTGGACAAGATCTCCCGCAAGACCATTGAGGTGGAGGGGGCCTTCACCGGAAACACGGCGGAGGGATACATGGCGGATGAGAGCCTGGTCTTCGAACCCATGGTGGTCACCATCAGCGGACCGAAAACGGATATCGCCAGAGTGGACCACGCCTATGTGGCCATTACCCGGGAGAATGTGGACAAGACCCTCCAGTATTCCACCACCTACGAGCTGGTGGATGAAGACGGAAAACCGGTGGACGACAGCACCATCACCCGGGAGAGGGAAGAGATCAACGTGACGCTCAATGTTCTGTCCACCCGGACGGTGCCTCTGGACGTGACCATCGTCGACGGCGGCGGGGCGACACGGGAAGACAATACCATCATCGACATCCGTCCGGCGTCTATTGTCCTGGCGGGGGACGCCTCCACCATCGACAGCACCTCCAAGCTTGTGCTGGGGACCATCGACCTGTCCACGTTCGCCACGGATTATATGGCCACGTATACCATCGTCCCGCCCAGCAACACGGAAAACCTCACCGGCGTGAACGAAGCGGTCGTCACGGTCTCCATTTCCGGGCTGAACACCAGGGGCTTTGCCGTCACCCAGGACAATATCTCCCTGAACAACGTTCCGGAGGGATATACGGCGGAGATCATCACCCAGTCCTTGAACAACGTCATCGTACGAGCGCCGGAAGAAGTCATTAGCGAGATCGACAGCCGGAACCTCCGGGCTGTGGCGGATCTCTCGGATCTTTCGATCACCTCCGGCGGCGTCTATAACCCGTCGGTCCGGATCTTCATCGACGGTTTCCCGGAGGCGGGTTACGTGGGCGAGTACAAGATCTACGTCACCCTGACCCCGGAGGAGACAGAGGGCATACAGGAATAGTTTGACAGGGAAGGAGGGTCCCGTTGTACGGATACGTTCGCCCGGACAGGGGGCTTCTCCCGGTGCGGGAGTATCAGCAGTTCCGCGCCGCCTACTGCGGGCTGTGCGAAGCGCTGCGCCGGCGATACGGGCCTGTCGCCCGGTTCGCGGTGAATTACGATTTCACCTTTATGGCCATGGTGCTTTCCCGGGGAGGGTGCAGCCAGTGGCGCCGATGCCCGGCCCACCCTCTGAAAAAAAGACCCTGTGTCTGCGCCAATGACGCCATGGACGCCGCCGCCGATTACACGGTGATCCTGGCCTGGTGGAAGCTGAAGGACAGTCTGCGGGATGAGAGCTTCTTCGCCTCTCTGCCCTCACGCATAGCCCATTGGCTCCTCCGGCGCGCCTTTCGCCTCGCGGCGGGAAGGCGGAAGGAGTTTTCCGACAACGCCCGGCTCTGTCTGGACGAGCTGTCCCGGCTGGAGCGGGAAGCGTGCGATTCTCTGGACCGTCCTGCGGACTGCTTTGCCAGGATCCTATCCTTTGCGGCGGAATCTGCCGACAGAGAGGAGGACCGCCGGGTCCGAAAAGAGATCTTTTATCACGTGGGGCGCTGCGTCTATATCCTGGACGCCGCCGACGATCTGGAAAAGGACGTTCGGACCGGGAACTATAACCCCCTGGTGTATCGGCTTGACGCCGTGGACGGACGGCTTTCGGAGGCGGAGAAAGAGACGGTCAGGGACACGCTTGTCCTGTCCCTGAAAAGCGCGGCAGCCGCGTTGTCCCTCCGGCAGCGGGACGTGTGGCAGCCCATCCTGGAGAACATCATCACCGTCGGAATGCCGGGCACGGCGCGCCTGGTCCTGGCGGGTAAGTGGAACCGACGCGAGAAAAAAGACAGATATCCCGATATACTGAAGCAGGAGGAAAATCCATGAACGATCCCTATGTTACGCTGGGCGTGGCAAAGACCGCCACGGACGAAGAAGTAAAAAAAGCATATCGGGAGCTGGCGCGGAAGTATCATCCCGACAACTACGTCAACAATCCCCTGGCTGACCTCGCCCAGGAGAAAATGAAGGAGATCAACGAGGCGTACGACGCCATTGAAAAGGAACGCGCCTCCGGAGGCTCCGCGTATCAGTATCAGAGCTATTCCGATCCTTCTCATACCTATACCTACAGCAACGCCACGGGCAGCACCTCGGGGCCCTATCGGGACGCGAGAGAGGCCATCAACTCCGGGGATCTGAGCCGGGCGGAGATGATCCTGGGTTCCATCACGGACCGGGGCGCCGAGTGGAACTATCTCATGGGGCAGCTTTCTTTCCGCCGCGGCTGGATGGACGAGGCCTCCCGGTATTTCCGCATGGCGGCCACCATGGATCCCACCAACCCGGACTACCGCCAGGCAGTGGCCTATATGGAAAACGCGGCTCGCCAGCCCTTTACCGTGAATGTGCAGAATCGTTCGGACACGGATATGTGCTGCTCGGCCATGTCCAACCTGCTGATCGCGGACTGCTGCTGTGAAATGATGGGCGGAGACCTGATCCGCTGCTGCTGAGATGAAAGGTCCGTCCCGATCTCTCGCGCTTTCGTCGCTGGCGGCCGCACTGGGCACGGTGCTGCTGCTTCTCGCCTCTGCGGTTCCCGCCGGAAAACTGGTGGTTTTGTGCGTCGCTTCCCTGTGCACGGTGTTCGTGCTCTGTGTCTGCGGGTGGAAGTGGGCGCTGGGCTGCTTCGCCGTGACGGCGGCGCTGGCGCTGATCCTCTCGCCGTCCAAATCGGCCGCGATCCTGTACGGCGCGTTTTTCGGATACTTCCCGATCGTGAAGATCTTTGCGGAACGGCTGAAAAAGCCGGCGGCTCGTTGGGCGGTCAAGCTGGCGCTGTTCAACGCGGTGATGATCGTTCTGTACCTTGCCGTCCGCGCGGTTTTCCAGGGAAGCTGGGGCCTCTTTTCCGATCAGCCCTGGATCATGCTGCTGCTGGCCAACGGGCTGTTCATCCTCTATGATCTGGCGCTGCAGCAGGGGATCCTGTACTTTATGCGTAATATTGCAAGGAGAATCCGATAATGGGTAAACTGCTGAGCATGACCGGCTACGGCATGGCCAAAGGCGTTCTGGACGGCCAGGAGATCACCGTTGAGCTGAAAAGCGTCAACAATCGCTACCTGGACTGCTCGGTCCGACTCCCCAGGAATTTCCTGTTTGCGGAGGACACCGTCAAGCAGGCGGTATCCGCTGCCGTGGCCAGGGGCAAGGTGGACGTGTTCGTCTCCTGCCAGAGCTCCGGGGAGGCCGGGACCGTGGTGACGGTGAACCGGGCCCTTGCCCGGGAATACTATAACGCGGTCGCCGCCGTGGCGGAGGAGCTGGGCCTGGACACCGGGCTCAACGCGCTGAGCGTCGCCCGCATGCCGGATGTCCTCACCGTGGAACGCCGGGAGCTGGACCGGGAACAGGCGGCGGACGCGCTGCGAGAGATCACGGCCCGGGCAGCGGAGGATTTCAACGCCATGCGGGAGAGAGAAGGGGAACGACTCCGCGGCGACCTGCTTGCCAAACTCGCATCCATCGAGGAACTGGTATCTGTGGTGGAGGAGAGATCCCCCCAGACCGTGAAGGAATACCGGGAGCGTCTGGAGAGCCGTCTCCGGGAACTGCTGGAGGATCGGGCCGTGGACGAGCAGAGGATCCTCACGGAAGCGGCCATCTTCGCAGACCGAACCGCGGTGGACGAGGAGACGGTACGGCTCCGCAGTCATATCGCCCAGTTCCGTACCATGCTGGAGGAGGGATCTCCCATCGGACGGAAGATGGATTTCCTGATCCAGGAATTCAACCGGGAATCCAACACCATCGGCTCCAAATGCAGCGATGCCGCCCTCGCCAAGGTCGTGGTGAACCTGAAGGCGGAGATCGAAAAGATCCGGGAGCAGCTGCAGAATATAGAGTGAGGAAAATGACATGAAGCTTATCAACATCGGCTTCGGAAACATGGTGTCCGCCTCCCGTCTGGTGGCCATCGTAAGCCCGGAATCCGCGCCAATCAAGCGGATCATCCAGGATGTCCGCGACCGGGGGCAGTTGATCGACGCCACCTACGGACGCCGGACACGGGCGGTGATCATCATGGACAGCGGACACGTGATCCTTTCCGCTCTTCAGCCGGAGACCGTCAGCGGACGGATGACCGGCCGGAGTGAGGAATCGTCGGGAGGTGACAGGGACAATGAGTAAACGAGGCACGCTGCTTGTGTTATCCGGCCCATCCGGTGTGGGCAAATCCACCGTGCTCCGCAAAGTGATGGCCGGGCGGGAGGACATGGCGTTTTCCGTTTCTGCCACTACCCGCGCCCCGCGCCCGGGGGAAGAGGAGGGAGTAGATTATTTCTTTGTCACCCGCGAGCGTTTCGACGAGATGGTGGCGGATGGCGAGCTTCTGGAGCATGCCGAATTTGTGGGAAACTGCTACGGCACGCCCCGCTCCCAGGTGGAAAAGCGGCTTGAATCCGGGATCACGGTCGTCCTGGATATTGAGGTCCAGGGCGCATCCCAGGTAAAAGCGCTGATGCCCGAGGCACTGACGGTCTTTTTGGCGCCGCCCAGTCTGGAGGCGCTGGAGCAGCGGCTCCGGGGCCGGGGCACGGAGACGGAGGAGAAGATCCGATCCCGGCTGGAAACGGCCAGGAGGGAACTCCTTCTGGCGCCGACTTATGATTTTACGGTCGTCAACGACGACGCGGACCGGGCCGCCTCGGAACTGGCGGAGATCCTGGAAAACTGGGACAACGATCCGGACGAATCTCCGGAAGAATAAACAATTGCCCGGTGTTTTTGCCGGGAACGAAAGGAATGGAATCTCTTATGATGCTCTATCCCCCTATGGCTGCGCTGGTGGACAAGGTCGGCAGCAGCTATCTTCTGGTGAACCTGGTGGCGCGCCGCGCCAGGGATATCGCCAATCACGCGGAGGAGACCGGCGATATTCTGGAAAAGAAGCCCGTCTCCAGCGCGATCGACGAGGTTTATTCCGGAAAGCTCACCATCGAGCCGAAAAATGAGTGAACTGCCGGTAACGGCAAAGATCGCGGTGGACGCCGCCGCCTATTGGGTGGACCGTCCCTTCGATTATCTCGTTCCTCCTTCGCTCCGGGAGACAGCGGTCCCCGGAGTGCGGGTCGTGGTACCCTTCGGCAGAGGCAATCATCGCACCGAGGGGATCATCCTCTCCCTGTCGACCTCCGTCGACGGCAAAAAGCTCAAGTCCATCGTCTCCGTGCTGGACAGGGAGCCGGTGCTCTCGGAGGAGATGATCCGCCTGGCCATCTGGATCCGGGAACGGTATTTCTGCACCGTATACAACGTGATCCACGCCATGCTGCCTGCGGGGCTGTGGTATCGGCTGGAGGCCATGTATACTCTCTGTCCCGACATGGACAGGGAAAAGGCCTACGCCGCCGCCGGAAAGTCCCGACAGGAGCAGCTTGTCCTGGACGCGGTGTTTGCCCACGGCGGCAGCTGTCCCACGGCGGATCTGGATCGTGTGTTTGAAGACAGCGAGCCGGCCCGCGCCCTTCAGTCCCTGGTGAAGAAGGGCGTGCTGGAGACGGACAGCCGGGAAAAACGCCGGGTGGGGGACAAACGGATCCGTATGATCTCCCTGCGCGTGTCTCCGGAGGACGCCGCCGCTGCGGCCCGGAGCCGGGAAAAGCGTGCGCCGCTCCAGTCGGCGGTGCTGCGTCTCCTCTGCACGCTGGAGAGAGTGTCCCTTTCGGAGCTGTGTTATTTTACCGGCGCTTCCCAAAGCACCGTCAACGCGCTGCAGAAAGCGGAGCTCATCGAGATCTCCAGCGAGGAGGTCTTCCGCCGTCCGGGGTACAGCTCCGGAGAGCGACAGCCGCTCCCGGAACTGAACGGGGAACAGAACGCCGCCTTTGAGGGGATCCTCTCTCTGTACGACGGAAAAACGCCCTCCGCTTCTCTGCTCTACGGAGTCACGGGCAGCGGGAAGACGGCGGTGTACGTCCATCTCATCGACGCCATGCGCCGTATGGGGAAGTCCTCCATCCTGCTGGTGCCGGAGATCGCGCTCACGCCCCAGATGATCCGGATCTTTTCCTCCTATTTCGGGGAGGATGTCGCCGTTCTCCACAGCTCTCTGGCTGTCGGCGAGAGATACGACGAGTGGAAACGGGTCCGGGCCGGACAGGCCCGGGTGGTCATCGGGACCCGAAGCGCCGTCTTTGCCCCCTGTCCCGATCTTGGCCTCATCATCATCGATGAGGAGCAGGAGTATACCTACAAATCGGAGAACATGCCCCGTTACCATGCCCGGGACGTGGCGAAAAAGCGCTGTGTGGACAGCGGAGGGATCCTTCTCCTGGGCTCCGCCACTCCGGATCTGGAGAGCCGGTATCAGGCGGAGGCGGGAAAGTATCATTTCTTTACCCTTTCGAAACGATTCAATGAAAACCGGCTCCCCGACGTGGAGATCGTAGACATGCGCCGGGAGCTGCAGGACGGGAACGGCAGCGAGCTGAGCCGTCCGCTTCTCCATGAGCTGGAGGAGAATATCCGGCGGGGAGAGCAGAGCATCCTCTTTCTCAATCGCCGGGGTACCGCCAGCCTTGTGGCCTGCGGGGAGTGCGGGTATACCTATTCCTGCCCCAACTGCAGCGTACACCTCACCTGGCACAGCGCGAACCGCCGGCTTATGTGCCATCACTGCGGATATACCCGCCGTCTGGACGATGTCTGTCCGGAATGCGGCGGGATCCTCCGCCACTTCGGCACCGGCACCCAGAAGCTGGAGGAGCAGCTTCGCCAGACGCTGCCGGACGTGGAGATCCTGCGGATGGACGCGGACGCCGTTTCCCCGGCCGGTTCCCACGAGAAGATCCTTTCCCAGTTCCGGGAGAAAAAGGTCCCCATCCTTCTGGGCACCCAGATGGTGACGAAGGGACTGGATTTTGAAAACGTGACGCTGGTGGGCGTGATCTCCGCGGATCAGTCTTTGTACTGCGGGGATTACCGGGCCTCCGAGCGGACCTTCTCCCTGATCACGCAGGTCGTGGGACGCTCCGGCCGGGGCGAAAAGCCGGGACGGGCCGTGATCCAGACCTTTACCCCCGGCAATCCGGTGATCCGGATGGCTTCCCGGCAGGATTACGACGGTTTTTACCGCAGTGAGATCGAACTCAGACGGCTGCAGAACTGCCCCCCCTTTTCGGATATCGTGACCGTCACCGCCTCCGCCATGGAGGAATCCGCCGTGGTCCGGTGCTGCGCCTATATCCGGGATATCCTCCGGAAGGAGCTTTCCGGTCGGAAGGACGTGGACATCCTGGGGCCGGCGCCTCTCCCCGTCGTCCGGGTGAATAACCGGTATCGATACCGGGTCACGCTGCACTGTACGTATGACAAGGAGATCCGTACGCTCGTTTCCGGCGTGCTGATCCAATGCAACAGCGAAAAAGAATTCAAGGGTGTGTCTGTTTTTGCGGATTACAACCCCATGGAGTGATTGAAATGGCTCTCAGAACAGTTCTCGTCGACGATCATCCCTCCCTTCGGAAGGTCTGTCGTCCCTACACGGAGTTCGGATCCCGGCTCCACCAGCTTCTGGACGATTTGAAGGAGACCATGCTGGCGGAAAACGGCGTCGGGCTTGCCGCGCCTCAGGTAGGGATCCTCCGCCGTGCCTGCGTGGTGCTGGAAACCAACGTTCCCGAAGGGGAACAGGAGTATTTCATCGAGCTTGTCAACCCGGAGATCGTCTCCGCTGACGGCGAGCAGGAGGGCGGGGAGGGCTGCCTGAGCTTTCCGGGACGGTACGGTATCGTCCGCCGGCCCCAGCACGTGGTGGTCCGGGCCCAGGACCGGAACGGAGATTTCTTTGAGGTGGAGGGAGAGGGACTGACAGCCCGTGCCTTTTGCCACGAGATCGACCATCTCAACGGACAGGTCTTCATCGACAAGGCGGAGCGGATGCTCACGGAGGAAGAACTGGCTGAGCTGTACGGCGGGGACGAAGAGGAATGAATATCGTTTTCATGGGTACCCCGGACTTTGCCGAGGCGTCCCTGCGTGCGCTGCTGGATACCTCGCATACGGTGACCGCCGTGTTTACCCAGCCGGACAGGCCCCGGGGACGTGGTATGAAGGAGAGCTTCTCCCCGGTGAAAACGCTGGCGGTGGAAAGGGGCCTGCCCGTTTTCCAGCCCGAGACCTTCAAGGACGGTGCGGCGACGGAGCGGCTGCGCTCCCTGGCCCCGGATCTTCTTGTGGTCGTTGCCTACGGGCGGATCCTGCCGCTGTCTTTTCTGGATGTGGCCAGACAGGGGAGCATCAATCTTCACGGATCTCTGCTGCCCCGGTATCGGGGCGCCGCCCCCATCCAGTGGGCTGTGCTGAACGGAGACAAAACCACGGGCGTATCCGTGCAGTTCATGGCGGCCGCCATGGACGCCGGGGACGTGATCGCCAGCCGGGAGACGGAGATCGGGGAGTTCGAGACCTCCGGGCAGCTTTTTGACCGGCTGATGGTCATGGGCGCGGAGCTGCTGGTCGAGACGGTGGACCGTATCGCCGCCGGGGACGTGAAGCGAATTCCGCAGGACGAGACGCAGGCGACCTTCACCCGTATGCTGGACAAATCCATGTGCCCCATCGACTGGACGCGCTCGCCCCGGGAGATCGTGAAGCATATCTGCGGCCTGGACCCCTGGCCGGTGGCCACCGCGGAGCTGGGCGGAACGTCGTTCCGTGTGTTCGGCGCGGAGTATACGGACAACGCCACGGCGCTTGCCCCCGGAAAGATCGTCTCCGCGGGAAAGGCGGGGATCGAGGTCGCCTGCGGCGGGGGAAGGACCCTGCGCATCACCGAGGTCCAGCCCGCCGGGAAAAAGCGTATGAGCGCCGGTGCCTTTCTTCTGGGCCATCCCCTGAAAGCCGATGAGTGACGGGATCTCCAAAGCGAGAGAGGCGGCACTGTATGTGTTGGGCCGCTGCCGCCGGTTTGACGCCTGGTCCCCCCAGACGCTCCAGCGGGCTGCGGAAAAGTTTTTCCTGGACGGGCGGGATGCGGCACTGTGCAGCCGCCTTTGTTTGACGGTGCTCCAGAACGCGGCTCTCTGCGACTTCTATATCGGCTGCTTCGCCGACCGGAGTCCGCAGCAGCTCCAGCCCCAGGTGCTGGACATCCTCCGGCTGGGCGTATGCCAGATCCTTTTTATGGATAAGATCCCTGTGTCTGCGGCGGTGGACCAGTCGGTCTCTCTGACGAGGCGCACGGCCCCAAGGGCCGCCGGAATGGTGAACGCCGTTCTGCGACGCGTGGCGGAGCACAGAGATGATCTGCCGGAGATCCCCTGTTCCGGAACGGCGGAGGAGCTCTCCGTCCGATACAGCCATCCCCTGTGGCTCTGCGAGAAGCTGACGGGGGAGAAGGGGTATTCCTTTACCCGGGAGTACTTGGCGGCAAACAACCGGGAAGCGGATCTCACGGTGAGTGTGAACCTGTGCCGGACCGATGCCGTCTCTTTGATGGAACGGTTCCGGGAGCAGGGGATCGATGTCCGCCGAAGCGAGCTCTCACCGCTTTCCCTTGTTCTTCAATACAAGGGAAAGATCGACGACCTGCCCGGTTTTTCGGAGGGAGAATTTTTTGTCCAGGACGCCGCGGCCGCCATGGCGGTGATCTGCGCCGGACCGGCGCCCGGGATGCGGGTGCTGGACGCCTGCGCCGCTCCGGGAGGAAAGAGCTTTCTCTGCGCCAGCCTGATGGGGGACGGCGGGGAGATCCTCTCCTGCGATCTCCATGCCAAGAAACTGGATCGGATCGCGGAAAGCGCGTCCCGGCTGGGTTTTACCTCCATTCGGACCGCGCCCATGGACGCCGCGGAGCCCTTGGAACCGATGAAGGGTGGCTTTGATCTCGTGCTGGCGGACGCGCCTTGCTCCGGAATGGGCGTGATCCGGAAGAAGCCGGAGATCCGCTACAAGGATTCGGAAGCACTGGCCGGCCTTCCGGCGGTACAGAGGCGGATCCTTTCCGGGGCTGCAGGCTGCGTTCGCCCGGGGGGAACGCTGGTGTATTCCACGTGTACCGTTCTCCCGGAGGAAAACGAGGACGTCGTCGGGGCGTTCCTTGCCGGACACCCGGATTTTCGACAGGAGGAGGCCAGGACCATATGGCCCCAGGAATACGATACGGACGGCTTTTTCTATTGCCGGATGAGGCGAAATGACCCGGATCAACGATAAAATCGACATCAAATCCCTGCTGCCCGAGGAGCTTTCCGCGCTCCTCAAAGAGATGGGGCAGCCCGGCTACCGGGCAGGGCAGCTGTTTTCCTGGCTGTCGGGAGGCTGCGGAGACTGGGAGGAGATGACCAACCTCCCGAAGACTCTCCGGACCGCGCTGTCGGAAAGCAGCCATCTCTATGCCCCAAAGGTGCTCCGTCGGCAGGAATCGGCCCAGGACGGCACCATAAAGTTCCTCTGGGAACTGTACGACGGCAACGCGGTGGAGACGGTGGTGATGCGCTATCACTACGGCAACACGGTGTGCATCTCCTCGCAGGTGGGCTGTGCGCAGGGCTGCGCCTTCTGCGCCTCCGCCATTGGAGGGAAGATCCGGGATCTCACGGCGTCGGAGATGCTGGACGAGGTGATCTGGTCGGAGAAGGAATCCGGCCTTCCCGTCGGCCACATCGTCCTCATGGGCATCGGGGAACCGCTGGACAACTTTGACAACGTGATGCGGTTTCTGGAGCTGGTGAATCATCCCCGGGGACGGAACATCGGCATGCGGCATATTTCCCTCTCCACCTGCGGCATCCTGGAGCGGTTTGACGACCTGGCGGAGCGGGATCTGCAGCTGACGCTGTCCGTGTCCCTTCACGCGCCGGACGACGAGACACGAAGCCGGCTCATGCCGGCCAACCGGGGCCGCGGGGTGGACGAGCTTTTCCGGAAGTGCGGGGAATACTACCGGCGCACCGGACGGCGCATTTCTTTCGAATACGCCATGATCGACGGCGTGAACGACTCCCCGGAGCAGGCGGAACTGCTGGCCCGCCGGGTAAAGCCGCTGGGGGCGCATGTGAATCTGATCCCGCTCAACCATGTGGATGAGCGCCGCTTTGAGCCTTCCTCGCCGGAAAGCCTCCGGCGGTTTACCGAGATCTTGACCAAAAACGGTGTGAACGTGACGGTACGACGCCGGCTGGGCAGCGACGTGGACGCGTCCTGCGGCCAGCTCCGGCGAAAAACAGTGAGGGAAACGAAATGACGATCTTTGGCATTTCCGACAGAGGAGCTGTCCGCCGGTCCAACCAGGACTCCTTCCGATTCCGAACGGATGAGGCGGGGGAGCAGGCTTCGGCGGTGCTTTGCGACGGGATGGGCGGCGCCAAAAGCGGCGAGATCGCCTCCTCCATCGCGGCGGAAACGTTCCTGTCCGCCTCCTGGGAGGATATGGAGCAGCAGCCGGATACGGACCTTGCCGACATCGGGCGGGAAAGCGCCGCCTACGCCAATCTGAAGGTTTACGACAGGGCGTACCGGGATCCGGATTGCCAGGGGATGGGGACCACGCTGGTTGCCGTTCTGGTGCGGCGGGACAGCGCCGTGATCGTCAATATCGGCGACAGCCGGGGCTACTGGTTCGCCGACGGGCACATCCAGCAGGTGACCCGGGACCATTCCCACGTTCAGGAACTGGTGGATATGGGATTCATCACACAGTCGGAGGCCCGCTCCCACCCAAGGAAAAACCTGATCACCCGGGCGGTCGGACTGGAAAAACGGATGTTCAGCGACATCTTCCGCATGGACCTTCATGCGGGCGACCGCATCCTGCTCTGCTCGGACGGACTGAGCAATCTGGTAACGGAACAGGAGCTTTCAGAGGTCCTTTCGGGACAATCGGAACTGGAGCCGTGCTGCCGAGAACTGCTGAAAATGGCGTTGGATCGCGGCGCGCCGGACAATGTGACCATTGTATTGCTGGAGCGGTAAGCTCCCGGCGCCGGAGACCATCAGATCCAATGGGGGAACGATATGGATTACGAACAGACTGACATTTTTCCGGGCATGATCCTGGAAGACCGATATGAGCTGCTGGAGCAGATCGGCAGCGGCGGCATGGCGGTGGTGTACCGCGCCATGGACACCCGGCTGAACCGGTATGTAGCCGTGAAGATCATGCGCCGCGAGCTGGCCAGCAACGAAAAATTCCGTCACCGGTTCCAGACGGAATCGCAGGCCATCGCCATGCTCAGCCATCCCAACATCGTGAACGTCTTCGATGTGAGTCACTCGGACAGCATCGAATACATCGTCATGGAACTGATCAACGGGGAGACGCTGAAGCAGTATCTCCGCCGCCAGGGGCGTCTCGGCACCCGGCAGATGCTGAACTATTCCATACAGATCGCCAAGGCGCTGTCCCATGCCCACGGCAAGGGCGTCATTCACCGGGACATCAAGCCACAGAATATCCTCGTGGTGGAGGACGGGACCGTCAAGGTGGCCGATTTCGGTATCGCGGACCTGCAGTCCGAGGTCCCGGACGTGGAAAACGAGGCCATCGGCTCCGTGCATTATATCTCCCCCGAGCAGGCGCGGGGACTTCCCGTGGACGCCCGCAGCGATATCTACTCCCTGGGCATCGTCATGTACGAGATGCTCTCCGGCAAGCTCCCCTTCGACGGGGACGACGACCGTGCCATCGCGCTCAAGCATTTGTCCGCGATACCCACGCCTCTCCGTGAGATCGACCCCAAGATCCCCAAGGATCTGGAAGCCATCGTCATGAAAGCCATGGCTCCCTATCTGGAGGATCGCTACCAGACGGCGGACGCGCTGATCGCGGATCTGGAGAAGTTCCGCAAGACCGTCATCGGCGCCTTTGAAGCGCCGGACGGCAACGTGGTGCCCGTGAGCTCCACCGGGGAGATGAGCCGGGAGAGCTATGTCCGCCGACGCCGGCGGGCGGGCCGGGTGAGCATGCTCTCCGGGATCTTCGGCGTGCTGGCCTTTATTCTGATCCTGGCGGTTTTCCTTTGGAATTACTGGCTCCGTGACATTTTCACCGTGAACGAGCGGATCACCATCCCCAACTTCGTGGGCAGCAACTACGAGACCATCATCAACAGCAAAAATTTCAAGAGCTCCTTCAATTTCAATCTGACCTATGAAATCGACCCCGAGGTGGAAAAGGGCGTCATCATCGGCCAGTCTCCCGAGGCCGGCAAGAGCTATATGCTCACCGAGGACGGCATCAACGTGGATCTCACCATCTCCACCGGCGTGATGCTGGTACAGATCCCGGAATCCCTGAGCGGCGATTACCGGGAGGTCACCAGCGAGCTGGAGAAGCTGGGCTTCAATGTGGAAAAACTCTATGTTTCCTCCAACGACGTGGCGCTGGATTCCGTCATCGACATCAGCCCCGCGCCCGGGGAGCGGCTCCCCGCCGGGGCCACGGTGTATGTCACCATCAGCCTGGGACCGGATGAGGAGACTGTGATCATGCCGTATCTGGTGGGCGACACCCAGCAGAATGCGGAGGCGCAGATCGAGGCGCTTCGGCTCACGCTTGTTTCGGTGAGCGCTGTATACAACAAGAACGTGCCCGCTGGCTGTGTGGTCAGCCAGAACGTGGACGCCGGGACGGAGATCCCCGTCCAGTCCAAAATCTACCTCCAGATCTCCCTGGGGCCGGAGTTCACGCCCACGCCGGAGCCCACCGCCGCGCCCGCTCCCACGGAGGAGCCTGCGTATCAGCCGGAAGTGGTGGGCTGAGCATGACCGAGGGACGGATCGTCAAAGCCCTCAGCGGCTATTACTATGTTCAGACGGAAACCGGCCTCGTCACCTGCCGGGCCAGGGGCAAATTCCGACTGGACGGGACGAGCCCGCTTGTGGGCGACCGCGTGGCCCTTGCGCACAGCGCCGACGGCACAGGCAGCGTCCGGGAGATCCTGCCCCGGCGAAACTGGTTTATCCGTCCGGCGGTGGCCAACATCGACCTTATGGTCATGGTGGCGGCGGCGGTGAATCCGGTCACCGACCCGTTTCTCATCGATCGGGTGTCCGCGCTGGCCGTCTGGCACGACTGCGATTTCCTTGTCTGCGTGAACAAGACGGACATGGACCCCGGCGACAGCCTTTTTTCCACCTACGCCGCCTCCGGCATCCCGGTGATCCGCACCAGCGCGGAGACCGGGGAGGGGCTGGATGAGCTTCGCGAGCGTCTTGCGGGCCGGGTCTGCGCCTTTACCGGGAATTCCGGCGTAGGTAAGACCAGCCTTCTCAACGCGCTGGATCCCACGCTGATGCTCCGCACCGGCGAGGTGAGCGAGAGTCTGGGCCGGGGACGGCATACCACCCGTCATGTCGAGCTCTTCGCTCTGCCCTTCGGCGGATACATAGCGGACACTCCGGGCTTCGGCTCCTTTGATGTGGAGCAGATGGAGTCCATCCGTCCCGCGCAGCTCCAATACTGCTTCCCGGAATTCGAGCCGTACCTGGACCGGTGCCGCTTTGCCGACTGTACGCACCGGAAGGAGCCGGGCTGCGCAGTCCGGGCGGCTCTGGACGCCGGAGCGATCCCCCCATCCCGGTATGAGTCCTACGTCCGTCTGTGGGAACAGGCCAACAAGACCCGTGACTGGGAACGAAAGGAAAAAGAATAACGACGATCCCTCCTGCGGCATAGAATGGAAAAACGGCTGCGGGAGGGATCTTTATGCGCTGTCCCGGACGGAAACCGGGGGTCGTCGGCTGCATCGCCATCGGTTTGGGTGTTTTTATTCTGCTCACGCTGATCCTGCCGGCGGGCTTCTGGTGGTTTGCCTTGGGCGTGGGACTGATCGTTTTCGGCGCGGCGGCGTGTACGCGGTGCCGGTGAGGAATAACCCGTGACAGGCTCTCATAGGCTTGGGGTGAAAGAAACGGAACCCTACGGATTAATCAGCAAGGAGAGATCTGTCTATGGAGATACAACTCAAGAAGGAAACGCTTCACTGCTTCCTGCCGGTCTACGCGAAGACCGCACAGGGCGAGTACTCCTCCGAGGCCGTCGTGCCCGATACCATGCCGGACATCGTTCGGATCCTGGACACGTCGGCCGCCGTATATCTCCGGGGACGAACCATATCGGACGGCCGGATCGCCCTGGAGGGAGAGATCCAGGGTACGATCCTCTATCTGGGGGAGGAGGGAGACCGTATCCGGAAGCTGGATCTCCGGCTTCCCTGGGCTCTGTCGCTGGAGGACGGGGATATCCGGGAATCGGACGTTCTTGCCGCGGAGGTTCGTCTCGCGTCGGCAGCGGGCCGGGCGTTGAACCCGCGAAAAGTTGAGCTCTCGGCAGAGGTCGCCGCCTCTGTCGCTGTGTTCCGGGAGACGTGCGTCAGCATCCCCACCGGAGCGGATGATCCGGCGATCCAGACCCTGACAAGGGAGCAGCGGTTCGGCGGCGTCGCCGGTATCCGGCAGAAGAGCTTCGTAGTGACGGAGGAGCTGTCTCTGCCGGCCGCCAGTCCCGGCATCGACACGATCCTCTGCTATCGGGCGGACGCTTCGGTGGAGGAGACAAAAGCCGTGGCGGGAAAGACCATCCTCCAGGGCAACGTCCGTGTTCTCATGCAGTATCTGGACACGGAAGGAGCGCCTGAGCAGGAGGTCTTTACCGTTCCGTTCTCCCAGATTATGGAGTCGCCGGAGGAGGACGCCGCGGTCTCCCGCATCCTGATCCAGCCGGACGCCTGTTATCTGGAAACGGTGCCGGGGACCTACGGCTCGTCGACCATCCATCTGGAGATGCATCTGCTGGCGCAGGGCATCTTTCTGGCGGAGAGGGAGATGGACGTTCTGGCGGACGCCTACAGTGTGCGTCATCCCTGCGTGATGGAGACCGAGACGGCGGAGCTGTTGGGCACCGTTCGCCCGATCATAATGCGGGACACCCTTCGGGACGCGATGGAAACGGTTGACCCGCCCGGGGAGCTTCTGTACGGACGGGCGGAAGCAGCTCTTCCGGTGCGGCGGGAGAACAGCGTCGTCCTCCCGGTGACCATCCGCGCTCTGTATCGGAACGAGCAGGGAGAGTATGCCTCCGTGAGCCGCCATATGGAGGCGGAGCTTTCGTCTCCGGCGGCGGACGGGGAGGGGCTGGCGATGGATGCGCCCATTCCCGACGAACCGTATTTTACCCTGACGGGCGGCGGCGTGGAATTCCGGCTGCCCCTGGAGCTCCGCGGCGTTGCAACGGAAAACAGGAAGCAGGATCTGATCTGCTCAATGGAGGTGGATGAGGATACGGACGCCCTGCCGCCGGACGCCCCTTCCCTCATACTGGTACGCCAGGGAGAGGAAGGCCTTTGGGCTCTGGCCAAGCGGTACCGTTCCACGGAGGAGATGATCCGGACCGTGAATCCGGATTCGGTATCCGGCGATCTTCTGTTGATTCCCCGGGCGAGATGACGCTTCCCCCTTGCCATCGGCCGAAAGGAGTGTTATAATCCCCACATGTGAAATAAAAATATGGGGGAATCTCAGCATGTCCGGACATTCCAAGTGGCATAACATACAGAAAACAAAGGGCGCGCAGGATGCCAAGCGGGCCCAGACCTTCACCAAGATCGCCCGGGAGATGATCGTGGCGGTGAAGGAGGGCGGCAGCGGCGATCCGGCCAACAACTCCCGCCTGGCGGCGGTCGTCGCCAAGGCCAAGGCTGCCAACATGCCCAACGACAACATCAAGCGCACCATTGAAAAGGCCCTGGGCAGCGGCGCTACCGACAACTACGAGAGCGTCACCTACGAGGGCTACGGCCCCTGCGGCGTGGCGGTGATCGTGGACGCCATGACCGACAACCGGAAGCGCACCGCCTCCGACGTGCGGCATTACTTTGACAAATACGGCGGGAACATGGGCGCTGCGGGCTGCGTGTCCTGGTCCTTCGACAAGAAGGGCGTCATCGTCATCGACAACGAGGACGGCGACTGGGACGAGGATACGGTCCTGGAGGACGCCATGGACGCCGGCGCCGACGATCTGGAGACCGAAGAGGGGATCTTCACCGTATATACCCAGCCCGACGATGTGGCTCCCGTGTCCGAGGCCCTGAGCAAGAAGTATAAGCTGCTCTCCGCCCAGGTGGAAATGGTGCCCCAGAACTACATCGCCCTCACCGACGAGGGGGACATCAAGAACATGTCCAAGATGCTGGAGATGTTCGAGGACAACGACGACGTGCAGAACGTCTGGCACAACTGGGAGAACGAGGAATAAGGCGCTGACGAGCATCAAAACGGCGGATCTCACCTTTTTTCTGAACATTTTCAGGAGAAACGAAAAAGCAGTTGTGCAATACATGAAAAGGAGCGGGACGATCGTCCCGCTCCTTTTGATTCTGGGGCTATATTGACAAATGGGGGTTTGCATCCGTATAGTGTGCATGGCAGAATGGATGGAATGATTATGAACACACGGGGTTTTTGGAAAGGATCGCCGCCATGAATACCTACGATCAACTGGGGAAAGTGTTCCATGATTTCAGGACCAATCGAAGCATCTCCCTGAAGCAGATCGCCGATGAAAACGTCTCCGTCTCGCAGATCTCGCGCTTTGAAAGAGGGGAGACGGATATTTCCGTCACGAAATTCCTGAAAATACTGGAAAACATGCACGTGGAAGTGACGGAGTTCATGGATGCGGTGCGCGGGTATGACAAGACAGAGACCATCCGCTTTATGGGTCAGTTGATCCCGCTGGAATACAAGCGGGACGTTGCCGGTTTTCGGCGTCTTTACGATGAACAAAAAGAAAAGTATGAAAAGAGCCCCTGGGTATATCAGTATCGTTTGAACATGATCCTGGCGCAGAGCTTTATCTGCAAGTGTGACAACACGGTGCCGTTTCCCCGGGAATACCTGGACGAGGTGACCGATTATCTGTTTTCCGTTGAGGAATGGAAGATCTACGAGCTGATCCTGATCGGAAACCTGTATTTGTTCATGGACATACCCCTCCTTCACAAAATGGGCCAGGAGATCCTGAAAAGCTACGCCGGAACCGGCGCCAATAAGCGTCTTGTCGTCATTACGCTTCTGAACATCTGGGAGACCTGCCTCCACAAGGACGAGCTCGCGGTCGCCGCCTGGTACAGGGACGGCATCCTGCCGCTGACGGCGGACGAAACCATGCTGTACGAAAGAAACCTGTACCACTTCCTGTCCGGGCTCCAACGCTTCAAAGGCGGGGAGAAGGAACTGGGAAAACAGGAAATGGAACAGGCCATCCAGATCTATGAATGGCTGGGCTGCCATAATCTGGCGCGCAACTATACCGAGGACCTGAATCGATACGCAACTTGAATTTGCATATATGCAAAACCGCGCGACCTCCGGCTGTTGGGAACTATAATCGGTTCATAACAGCGCGGAGGTCTTGGATATGCGGGACAACAAGATACGGAAAAACGAGGCGCTGCTCTGGTTCGGAAGCTGGACCTCCCGGATCGGCAATATCGTTTTTGACTATGCAAACAGCGTCAGCATCGTCGGTGCCTTTGCGGGAAAACCGTGGGTACTGGCGATCTATCAAAGCTCGGAGACGGTCATCCAGATCCTTTTCAATCTGGTCGGAGGGGCAAAGGCCGATACCGGCGACCGGAAAAAGATCGTGGTGACCACGGACATCCTGGCCGCCCTGATCTGCCTGGGCCTGAGCTTTTTTGTGGATTCAGACTGCATGGCGGCGGTCATGGTGTTTGCAAACGCCTTGTTGGCCGTGGTATACGCATTCAATTCTCCAACCTACAAATCCCTGATCCGCGAGGTGATCGAGAAAGAGCGCATCGGCTTTTTCAACGGCATATCCCACACTGGCGGGGAACTGATTCGGGTGACCGGACCCATGATCGGCGTCGGACTGGTGGGGATGATCGGAGTCAGAGGAGCGCTTCTTTTTGACGCCTGCACCTTTGCGATTTCTGCGGCTGCGGAGTGTCTCCTCACAAAAACGGACGGCTCGCCCGTGAGCAAAAAGGAAGGGAAGAATGTTCTGACCGGGATCGCCGAGGGCTTTGGATATCTGCTGCGGGAAAGGAAAATCTTTTTTCTGGTCCTGCTGGCATCGTTTGTGAATTTCTTTTTGGCAGGGTACAATCTTCTGCTCCCGTATACAAACGTGATTTTTGCGGGGATGCTGGAAAACTTCTACAGCAAAGCCCTCGCCGCGGAGGCCGTGGGCGGGATTATCGGCTCCGCCGTCTGTGCCAGGGTGGCCAACCGATTCCGGGACAATGTTCTGGCGCTTATTCTGTTTTTGTCCGGTACTGGTTCGGCTCTGCTGCTGGAGCCGGTTCTGGCTCTGACCGGGAATTGCCTCCTCTGCCTGATCCCGTTTGTCCTGTTTGGCATATCCCTGACGGCGTTCAACATCCAGTTTATGTCCTATGTTCAGGTAGCCTGTGATGAAAGCTATTTGGGAAGGGTGTTCAGCATCATCTTTACCGTTGCCGTGTTGTTCATGCCACTGGGCTCCTTTCTTTTTTCCGCATTCGTAGACATGAGCGACATAGACAGCTATTATACCGTCGGCGGCGGGATCGTTCTGCTGTCGCTGATCAGCATTCGGATCCATTTTCGACGGGGAAAAAGGACTGGCGTCGTTTCATAAGGAGATGGCTTCGTTCTTTCCGTCGCATACAGGAGAAAATACGTGACAAACACGAGAAAGGATGCTACAGTACAACCATCCGACAAGAGAAGAGGAGCGATGAACATGAGCCGTATCCCCACGCCCGAGGAAGCGTATGAGATCATCAAAGAATACAATAAAGAGCCCTTCCATCTGGAGCACGCCCGGATCGTTTCAAAGGTGATGGGCGTTTTCGCCCGGACGTACGACCCGGAACGGACGGACTTCTGGCGTACCGTGGGCATGCTCCATGACATCGACTTTGAGCTCTGGCCCGAGCAGCACTGCGTGAAAGCCAACGCGCTGCTCCGTGAGCTGGACATGGACGAGGGACTGATCCACGCGGTGGTAAGCCACGGCTGGGGGATCTGCTCCGACGTGGAACCGGAGCTCTACATGGAAAAGGTGCTGTTTGCTACCGACGAGCTGACCGGGCTGATCGGAGCGGCGGCCAGGATGCGGCCCACCGGACTGGAGGGGATGGACGCCAAGTCTCTGAACAAAAAGTTCAAGGACAAGAAATTCGCCGCCGGGTGCAGCCGGGACGTGATCCGGCAGGGCGCGGAGATGATGGGCGTGGAGCTGAACGATCTGTTCACCATGACCATCCAGGCCATGCAGGAATGAAAAAGGAAGTCCGTTTCGGACTTCCTTTTTTCATGTTCTCAAAATGAAACGCCAGGGCTTGGCCTGATCTTCCGGGGAGGCGTAACCGATCCCCACCCGGGGCGCCGTATCGTACGCGCAGGGGAGCCCGTCTTCCTCCAGCCAGAGAGGCCCCGTATCGTCCGAGAGGGTGCAGCGGTTCAGCTCGCCGGTGACGGACAGAGCTTTTGTCAGCTTGCCGGGGCCGTCCGCGCCTTCGCAGGCCCGGATCAGCACTGCCTGCGGCCGGTCCTCCTCGCCGGTGACGATGTTCAGCATCCAGTGGATCCCATAACAGAGGTATACGTACAGGACGCCGGGCGGGGCGTACAGCACCTCGGTGCGCTTTGTCCGGCCCTTGTGGGCGTGACAGGCAGTGTCCGTCTCCCCGCAGTAGGCCTCCGTTTCCGTGATCCGCAGCCGCCGGATCTCTCCGTCCGGAAGACGGCGGCACAGCCATTTTCCCACAAGCTCAGCGGCGACCTCCGGACACTCCCGGGCGAAAAATTCTCTTGTCAGGATCCGGTGTTGCATCGGAGATAGTTTTCGATCACGGGGTATTGCTTCGGCTTGATGTGGATCCCGTCGCCGGCATTGTACACGTCCAGGAAATATCCCTCGTTATCCGCCAGCAGACGGAACACATCCAGATACTCGGTGCCGTATTCCCGGCTCAGGTCCTTGATGGCCTGGCAGTACAGTGTGACGTGCCGCAGGTTATAGGCCTTGTTCATGGGAGTCTCATGGCCGACAGGCGCCACGGAGATCAAATAAACGGTGGCGTTGGGCTGCGTTTCGGTAACGATGTCCAGAAGCTTCCGCATGGGCTTTTTATACTCTTCGACGTCGTCCATGAAGTCGCTGCAGTCGTTGATGCCCAGCATGATGTAGACCTTGTTGTAGATATCCGGGAAATCGTGGAAGATCCGGTCAACGGAGCCGTACCGCTTGTTCGGATCCAGATACCAGGGAAAATCCAGCAGATCCTGCGCGGCAAAACCGACGCAGCAATAGTAGTCGGCGTTCCTCAGCTCCAGATAATTGGCGATACCCACGATTTGGGAGTGCCCGATAAAGGCGGCATCGTCAAACCAGGTTTTTTCCACCGGAGACGAGCTTTCCACGGTGGATACGGGGATCGTCGGGAACGGGTTTCCGCGGAAGCAGCCGAAGAAACGGAGAAAGACGCATTCTGCCTCCAGAATGCTCAGCGTGTTGGAGGGGTAAAAGAAACCGTCCTCCTCCTCGATGAGAACGCCGGCCCTCTGCATGACAGCCGCGGCGTTCCGGCCCTCCGGAGCCATGGTCCCGGCGTCCAGGAAGGACTACCAGGGGTTGATCGTATCCAGGGTACGCTGGCTGTAAACCAGATACCTTTGCAGCGCGAGACAGAGGTCCTGCCGGGTCATCTCCGCATCCGGCCGGAATTGTCCGCCGTCCGAAGCGGGAAGGATCCCGTTCCGGCAGGCCCAGTCGGCTCCCGCCGCGTACCAGGCGGCAGTGTCGATATCCGGGCAGGCCGGCTGCCCGGAAAACTCCGTTACGCCCTCATACCCGGCGAGGATCGCCGCGGCCATGGCCCGTGTCAGCGGCGAAGAGAGGGGATAGAGCTCCTCGATCTGACGAAAAGAGGCTCTGTTTTCCGCCATGGAGGCGCACGGGGCGTACGCGGAAGTCCGAAGGGAGTCTCCCTCGGCGGCCTGCGCCGTGATGGGGATGGCCAGAAGCAGGACCGCGCACAGCAGCGCAGAAATAACACGCTTCATTCCTTTTTCTCGCTTTCTGGAATGGAATAAAAGAGAAGGTCAAATCAAATGCAGTTCCCGCAGAGCGTCTGTCAGCCGCGCCTTATGGGGATCGTCCATGGCACACAGAGGCAGACGGAAGGACAGGGGGGCAAGCCCCAGGAGGCAGAGCGCCGTTTTCACGGGGATGGGGTTTACCTGGCAGAACAGGGCGTCAAAGAGAGGCGCCAGCCGGAAGTGAAGCCCACGGGCCCCGGGAAGATCACCCGAGAGCAGGGCGGCGCAAAGCTCCGACATCTCCTGCGGGACAACGTTGGAGGCCACAGAGATCACGCCGTGACCGCCCAAAGCCATAATGGGAAGCGTCTGGTCGTCGTTGCCGCTCCACACCGTCAGCGCGTCTCCGCAGAGCCGGATGGTACGGGAGACCAGGGATACGTCCCCGGAGGCTTCTTTGACGCCGCAGATCCCAGGATGCTCGGCAAGCCGGGCATACAGCTCCGCCGTGCAGGCGATCCCGGTCCGGCCGGGAACGTTGTAAACGATCACCGGCAGGCCAATGCAGTCGGCTACGTGGGTGAAGTGCTGAAAAAGTCCCCGTTCCGTGGCCTTGTTGTAATAGGGCGTGGACAGCAGGACCGCGTCCGCACCGGCGGCTTCCGCATCCCGGGCATGGCGGAGCGAGAGCTCCGTGTCGTTCCCGCCGATCCCGGCGATCACGGGGACGCGCCCGGCGGTGTGTCCGATGCTGAATCGAAGAAGGCTTCGGCGCTCCTCCGGAGAGAGGGTGGCCGCCTCGCCGGTGGTGCCGGATATCACAAGGGCGGAGACGCCGCCCTGGATCTGGCGGTCTATCAGAGCGGCCATCGTCTCATAATCGATCCCGCTTTCGGTGTAGGGCGTGATCATGGCGGTGGCGCAGCCGGTAAAAACGGTTCTTTTCATGGCATGGAACTCCTTTCCCGTCCGCGGAAGGACGATAAGACAGAGGATCTCCCGCCATCCTATGAACAGAGAAAGGAGCCGGTGCGCTTCATCGGATTCCCGGCTTGCATCTGCGGTTTTCTTGATATATAATACACAGGCCTTTACGCGCCCTTGATATATCATCATATCACCCGGGAAAAGTCCCGTCAAGGGAAGTCGGCGCGGAGGATCACGATCGGCCGGGAATGTCCGGCGAATGGAGCGTCAATTGAAAAAATCGGATTTCTATTATGATCTGCCGCCGGAGCTCATCGCCCAGACCCCGCTGGCGCAGCGGGACGCCTCCCGGCTGCTCTGTCTGGACAAGGAGACGGGAGAGTGGGACCACCGACATTTCTATGAGCTGCCGGAGCTGCTGCGTCCCGGCGACTGCCTGGTGATGAACGATTCCCGGGTGATCCCGGCCCGGCTGTTCGGCACCCGCCCCACCGGCGGGAGCGTGGAGGTCGTGCTGCTCCGGGATCTGGGGGAGGGGAACTGGGAGTGCCTGACCCGCCCGGGGCGGAAAACGCCTCCGGGCACGGAGCTCTCTTTCGGAGAGGGAAGGCTGACCGCCCGGGTCGTCCGGGCGGGGGAGGACGGTAACAAAGTATTGCATTTTTGTTACCAAGGGATTTTTCTGGAGCTGCTGGAGGAGCTGGGGCAGATGCCCCTGCCGCCCTACATCAAGGAGCAGCTTCGGGACCGGGAGCGGTATCAGACCGTGTACTCCCGGGACCCCGGATCGGCCGCCGCCCCCACCGCGGGTCTGCATTTCACAAAAGAATTGCTGGATCGGATCGCGCGCCGGGGGGTGGAACTGGCATATGTCACGCTTCACGTGGGGCTGGGAACCTTCCGCCCCGTCAAAGAGGAGAACATCGAAGACCACCCCATGCACGCGGAATTCTGCATCGTTCCGGATCGCACGGCCGAGCTCGTCAACCGGACCCGTGCCGACGGCGGGCGGGTGGTGTCCGTGGGGACGACCTCCTGCCGTACGCTGGAGAGCTTTTCCCGGGAGGACGGAACGCTGGAGGCCCGGAGCGGCTGGACGGATATCTTTATTTATCCCGGTTATCGGTTCAAGACCGTGGACGCCCTCGTGACCAATTTCCACCTGCCGGAGAGCACGCTCATCATGCTGGTCTCCGCCCTGGCGGGACGGGAGCATGTGCTGGCGGCTTACCGGGAGGCTGTGGAAAAGCGGTATCGCTTCTTTTCCTTCGGCGACGCCATGTTTATTCACTGAAAAAGGAGCAGACGGATGTTCAAACGGATCAAGCTGGAAGGCCGTGCCCGGCGCGGAGAGTATTCCACACCTCACGGAACGGTCCAGACGCCGGTCTTCATGAATGTGGGGACGCAGGCCGCCATCAAGGGCGGTCTTTCCGGAGAAGACCTGCACCGCATCGGCTGCCAGGTGGAGCTTTCCAACACCTACCACCTCCATGTCCGGCCGGGGGATGAGCTGGTCCGGGACATGGGCGGCCTGCACCGGTTTATGCAGTGGGACGGACCGATCCTCACCGACTCCGGCGGGTTCCAGATCTTTTCCCTTGCCTCCCTGCGCCGGATCCGGGAGGAGGGGGTATACTTCAATTCCCATGTGGACGGACGCCATATTTTCATGGGTCCGGAGGAGAGCATGCGCATCCAGGCCAACCTGGGCTCCGACATTGCCATGGCCTTTGATGAGTGCGTGGGGATCCCGGCGGAGAGAGAGTACGTGAGAGCCTCCTGCGAGCGCACCGCCCGGTGGCTGGCCCGGTGCAAAGCCGCCCTCGATCGATATACTTCGGAGGAAAATGCTGTCAATCCCGGCCAGGTGCTTTGGGGCATCAACCAGGGGGCTGTGTTCCATGATCTGCGCATCGAACACATGAAAAAGATCGCGGAGCTGGAGCTTCCCGGCTATGCCATCGGCGGCCTGGCGGTAGGGGAGAGCCATCAGGAGATGTACGACACCATCCAGGCGGTGGAGGAATACATGCCCGCGGACCGGCCCCGGTATCTGATGGGAGTGGGCACGCCCGGGAACATCATCGAGAGCGTGGCAAGGGGCGTGGACTTTTTTGACTGCGTGATGCCGGCCCGAAACGGCCGTCACGGCCATCTCTACACCTGGGACGGGATCATCAACATCAAGAACGAAAAATATGCCCGTGACGACGATCCCATCGACAAGCGCTGCAGCTGTCCCGTCTGCCGGAAGTATTCCAGAGCATATCTCCGCCATTTGTTCAAAGCGGAGGAGATCCTGGCCCTGCGGTTCTCCGTGATGCACAACCTGTTTTTTTATAATTCCCTCATGGAGCGGATCCGGGACGCCCTGGACCGGGAAGATTTTGCCTCTTTTCGCCGGGAGTACAGGGAAAAACTGGATAAGCGGATATAATTTCCTTGCTTTTACCGGCAAATCCATTTATAATCACAAATTAGAAATCGTTTTTTGGAGGGTCAATCCATGAAATTGAAGAAACTCATCGTCTGTGTCCTTGTCCTTTGCGTGGCCATGATGGCCTTCTCCGGCTGCATGGGAGCTACGTCCGCGTCCGGCGAGAGCGCCAGCCCCACCAGCTCTCTGACCATGCTTCTCCCCATGGTCCTGATCTTCGTGATCTTTTACTTCCTGATGATCCGCCCCGAGAACAAGCGGAAAAAGAAAGCCCAGGAGATGCGTGACAGCGTCGCTGTGGGCGACAAGATCACCACCATCGGCGGTATGATCGGCAAGGTCGTCCATGTGGCCGACGATCGCGTCACCTTTGAGACCGGCGAGGACCGGGTGCGTATCGAGGTCACCAAGTGGGCCATCTCCGCCAACGAGGGCAAGGGCGCCAACAAGGAGACCACGGACTCCGAGGAATCCCTCAACAGCTGAACACGAAAAAGCGAATAAGCTCGCCCCCGCGGGAATATGTATTACCGTACACTTTCCCGTGGGGGTGCTTTTTTATGTCAGGGAAAAAAACAGACGCCGCATCGGCGGTCTGGACGGCAGTCCGCACCGGCGGCGCGGCGGCGGCGATCACGCTTTTCCTGCTTCTTCCGATGGCGATCCTGATCCGAAGAGGAACGGTGTCCTATGACGACAGGATCCTGTGCCAGGGATTCGTCCTGTTTTTTGCGGGAATGATCGCTGCCCTGGTCTGCCGCTGCGGCCGGGAAGGGGGGATCGTGTCTGCCATACTGGCCATGATTTTTGTCGGGTTGCTCTTTCTGATCCTGTCGGCGTCCATACCGGGTGGAAAGCCGAGTATAAACGTCATCCTGCCTGTAACGGCGGCAGCGGGCGCCGGGATCGCAATCGGTTCATTTATACAAAATAACAAAAAGTTAAAATCACGAAAAAGAAAACGCAGAAATATAACAAATAGCAATCAGAGGAAGAAGTTTACATAATTGAAAAATGATAACCAATATATTGTGCATTTTACGATATGTAATCGCAATATATTGATTTTTTCTTGATTTTTCAAGAGAAATTGAAGAGCCGGTTTCCTTAGTTAACATAATATAGTTCACATAAAATATGGACATAATTCACAAAAAAGCAAAAAACGCGAAAAAAGGATTGATAACTGATTGAATTTGTATTATATTGTGGTTACTGTAGATTATGTAAATTGTTGTTTTATGTTGTTCCATTCTTGTTTGATTTGACATGAGGGACGACATGCTTATCGGATACCGAAACCGACTTCAGGTTCGGTCGGATCCGCCGGAAGAAAAAACTTCTCTTGCGTTCCTGAGTCTCTTTTTTTGCCTGGGCTCCGCTCTGGGCGTGCTGGTCGCGTGGCGTTTTCCGGCTCTTTCTTTCTCCCGCCTGGGCGTGATCCCGGCTGACGTCTCTTTCTTTCGAATTCTGTGGCGGTATTCCTGGCCTTGTCTTCTGGTTCTTTTTTTGGCAAGCTCGTATGCCGGCTCTTTTTTTCTCTCCGCTGTTTTTTTCGGCAGAGGTTTTCTGCTTTCCGCCTGTTGTTTTCTCTTTTGCCTCTCCGGCGCCGGTCTTCCGTCTCTGCTGCATGACATCGGTCTTTGCGCCGCGTTTTCCGTTCCCGCGCTGTTTCTCCTGGGGGAAAAGGCGTTGGGATCATCCCGGAGGCTTTTTTCCATGTGCTCCGGGGCTTTTCTGTCCGAAGGACTTCGATTCCCCTTTGTCCGCATTTTTGTTTCCGTACTGCTGCTGATACTGGCCGCCGCGTCCCGGCGGTTGTTGATACCCTTATTACGATAGATACAGAAAGGAGGGGCGTTGCGTTGGATAACAGCGTGCTTTACGAAAAGTTCAGCGACTATCTCGTCAATGTAAAAAAAGCGTCCAGCAACACCCTGAGTTCTTATCTGCGCGATATTCGGCAGTTCGGCGAGTATCTGGATTCCCACGAAGAGGTGGGATACGCGGATGCGGATGAGGATGTTCTCGGAAATTATATCGCCTGGCTTCGGAACGCGGGCAAGTCGGTTGCCACGGTCTCGCGGAACATCGCCTCTCTCAAATGTTTTTATGCTTATCTGGTTTCCCAGCGTCTGGCCAACGCCAATCCCACGGGCAAGCTGGTTCCGGACAAGACCACCCAGAAGCTGCCGCAGATCCTCACAAGCAAGGAAGTGGAGCTGCTCCTGGAGCAGCCGGAATGCACGGATCTCAAGGGGTACCGGGACAAGGCCATGCTGGAGCTGCTCTATGCCACGGGTATCCGCGTCAGCGAACTCATCTCCCTGAACATTTCGGACGTCAACCTCAACGGCGGCGTCGTCCGCTGTGTCAGCCACGACAAGGAGCGCTTCATTCCCATGTATCCCGCGGCCATCAAGGCGCTGTCCGAGTACATCGAATTCGTCCGGCCCCAGATGATCGCCCACGATGACGAACAGTCTCTCTTTGTGAACGTAAGCGGCGAGCGGATGTCCCGCCAGGGCTTCTGGAAGATCATTAAATCCTACCAGGCAAAGGCCCATATCGAAAAGGACATCACACCCCACACTCTCCGCCACTCCTTCGCGGCCCATCTGCTGGAAAACGGCGCGGACCTCCGGTCCATTCAGGAAATGCTTGGCCACGCGGATATCAGTTCCACGCAGGTCTATTCCCAGCTGGTGAAAAAGCAGCTGAAAGAGGTTTACAACAAAGCGCACCCCCGCGCGTAAGAATTGTGTTAGCCCCGGCCGCCAGGCCGGGGCTTTTGCTTTGAAATAATCGTTGCCTTGCCGGTCACTCCGTGATAAAATATCATGGATATGGTAAGGAGAGAACAGCATGCGCATTCTTGGCCTGGACCCCGGCATCGCCACCATCGGCTTTGGGATACTGGACGCGGACCGCAGCCGGCAAAGACTGGTCACCTGCGGCGTGATCACCACGCCCGCCCATACGCCGCTGACCTCCCGACTGGATCAGATCTACACCGATCTGGAGGAAGTGATCCGGACGTACCACCCGGAGGTCATGTCCATCGAGGAGCTCTTTTTCTATAACAACATCACCACCGGCATTTCCGTTGCCCAGGGACGCGGCGTGGCGCTGCTGTGCGCGTTCCGGGCGGGGCTGTCCATCTATGAGTACACGCCCATGCAGGTGAAGCAGGCGGTGGTGGGTTACGGTCTGGCGGAAAAAAAGCAGGTGATGGACATGGTCAAAAGGATCCTGAATCTGCCGGCTCCTCCGAAGCCGGACGACGCCGCAGACGCGGTGGCACTGGCGCTTTGCCATGCCCGGAGCGCCACATCTCTTCTCAATCTGGAAGGAGCGAACAATCCATGTTCTACTATATAGAAGGCACCGTCGCCCTGATCGACGTCGGGCTTGCGGTGATCGACTGCGGGGGCGTGGGCTATGCTCTGAATACCACGACGAACTCCCTGTCCCGGCTTCGGGTGGGGGAAAGAGCGCGCCTGTATGTGTACACGGTGATCCGGGAGGACACCTTCGATCTCTACGGCTTTTATACCCGGGAGGAGAAGCGGAGCTTTGAGATGCTGGTGGGCGTGTCCGGGGTGGGACCCAAGGTTGCCCAGGCGATCCTCTCATCCAATACGCCCGAGACGCTTTCTCTGGCCATCGTGTCCGGGAACGAGAAGGCGCTGACCGCCGTGCCGGGCATCGGGAAAAAGATCGCCCAGCGCATTCTGCTGGAACTGAAGGACAAACTGGGCGCCGAGATGGAGAGCTTCGATTATCCCGGAGGCCCCGCTCCCGCGGAAAGCGCCGCGGGCGGCGGCAAACGGGCCGACGCCGCAGCCGCGCTGGGCGTTCTGGGCTACAGCAGCAGCGAGATCGCCGCGGCTCTCAAGGGGCTGGATCTCCAGTCTCTGTCGGTGGAGGACATCATCCGTCAGGCGCTGCGCAATATGATGAAGTAAGGGGGAGCGCACATGGCCATCAATTATTCCGACCCTTCGGACGAACTCGTCACGCGTTCCACCGCCCAGCCGGAGGATGCCAGCGAGGGATCCCTGCGTCCCAGGCTTTTGAACGAGTATATCGGTCAGGAGAAGGCCAAGGACAATCTTCGGATCTTCATCCGCGCTGCCAGGGACAGGGGGGACTCTCTGGATCACGTCCTTCTTCACGGCCCTCCGGGACTGGGGAAAACGACGCTGGCAGGCGTCATCGCCAATGAGATGGGAGTCAATTTGCGCATCACCTCCGGCCCCACCATCGAAAAGCCCGGGGACCTGGCGGCGCTGCTTACCAATCTGCAGGAAAACGACATCCTCTTCGTGGATGAGATCCACCGGCTCAACCGCACGGTGGAGGAAGTGCTGTACCCCGCCATGGAGGATTTTGCCATCGACATCATCATCGGCAAAGGACCTTCCGCCAATTCCATCCGGCTGGATCTTCCGCGTTTTACGCTCATCGGCGCCACGACCCGCTCCGGGCAGCTTTCCGCGCCTCTCCGTGACCGGTTCGGCATCAATCTCCGGCTGGAGCTGTATACGCCGGAGGAGCTGCGGCGGATCGTGATGCGGAGCGCGGACATTCTGGGCGTGGACATCGAGGCCTCCGGTGCGGACGAGATCGCCCGCCGGAGCCGCGGCACGCCCCGGATCGCGAACCGCCTCCTGCGGCGGGTGCGGGATTTTGCCCAGGTCACCGCGGACGGCGTGATCACCCGTGACGTGGCGGACCGGGCGCTGAGCAGTCTGGAAGTGGATCACTTGGGCCTCGACAACCTGGACCGGCGGATGCTTCGGGGCATCATCGAGTATTACAGCGGCGGCCCGGTGGGGCTGGAGGCCCTGGCGGCGACCATCAACGAGGAGCCGGTGACGCTGGAGGATGTGTATGAGCCCTATCTTCTGCAGCAGGGCTTCCTGATCCGGACGCGGCAGGGGAGATGCGTGACCCAGAAGGCCTATGAACACCTGGGACTGGAATTCCGGGGACAGCAGCAGATCAGTCTGTGACGGGATACGGGAAAAAGTTTATAGATTATTTACAATTCTCTTGACTTTATTGGGCAGAACTAATATAATTCAAACGCATAATGGTATTTTATATGGAAAACTACGAGCATCTCAGCGATGAACGGCTCCAAACCATGGCCGTCGCCGGGGACAGCATGGCGGAAGACGCTCTGGCTGTCCGGTACAGCCGACTGGTCCGGATCTGCGCGCGCCCCTATTTCCTTGCGGGCGGAGACAGCGAGGACCTTACCCAGGAGGGAATGCTGGGACTGCTCTCCGCGATCCGGGAGTTTCATCCTTCCCAAAACGGTTCATTCAAGGCGTATGCGGAGCTTTGCATCCGGCGCCGGATCTACAGCGCGATAAAGACTGCTTCCCGTCAGAAGCACATCCCTCTCAACAGCGGCGTTTCCCTGGAGGATGCATTCGGCGATGATGACCGACCCTCCAACATCCATGTGATCCTTGCCCTTCGGCGGACCCCGGAAGAACAGGTATTGGCCAGAGAGAGCGCTGACGAATTTTTCCAGACTTTTTCCCGGTGCTTGTCACCGTTCGAACAGAAAATCCTGAATCTGTATCTGGACGGGTACTCCTATCAATCCATGGCCGCGGCGTGCGGTCGGGATGATAAGGCGATCGACAACGCCATACAGCGTATCCGGCGCAAACTGGCCCGGATTCTTCCAAACGGCGATATCAGCGAAGGCTGAACGCAATATAAGCCCAAGGGCGAGATCAAAGAGAGGATCAGAGATGTACGAAGACAAGACCCTGGTGTGCAAAGAGTGTGGAAACGAGTTCGTTTTCACCGCCGGTGAGCAGGAGTTCTACGCGGAGCGCGGCTTCCAGAACGAGCCCCAGCGCTGCAAGGCCTGCCGTGACGCTCGCAAGAACGCCACCCGCGGCCCCCGTGAGTATTTCACGGCTGTCTGCGCGGCTTGCGGCGGCGAGGCCCGTGTGCCTTTCGAGCCCAAGTCCGACCGGCCCGTTTACTGCAGCGATTGCTTCGCCAAGATCAAGGCGCAGCAGTAAGCAGCACCAGCGCTGTCCAAAACAGCGGAGAGAGACGAGAGCGGCTATATGCCGCTCTCGTTTCCCGTTTTATGCAAGAAACAGTTGAAATTGTGGATCGATACGGATATAATAACCACAATCACTCATGTAGGAGGATCTGAAATGTACCAGATCGAGAAAGAAACCGTCATCGGCGAGGTTATGATCAACGCTCCGTTCACCCAGCCTCTGTTTCAGGCCATCGGCATGCACTGCATGGGATGCGCCATGGCCAGCGGCGAGACGGTGGAGGAGGCCTGCGCCGTACACGGTGTCGACCCGGACCTGTTCGTGGAGAAGGTCAACGAATTCATCGCTGCACAGGGCTGAAGAGAAACGACGGCGGGGAAGTCTCCTCGCCGTTTTTCTTTTGACAGGGAGAATGAATGGATAGAGTCAATCTGCCGCCCCGTCTTGCACGGATAGCGGCTCTTGTCCCGCAGGGAGCGAACGTAGCGGACGTGGGCACCGACCACGGGCTGCTGCCTGTCTGGCTTCTGCAGAACGGGATCGCCGCATCCGCCGTCGCCACGGATATCCGCCCCGGTCCGCTTTCCCGTGCGGAGAGTATCCGCCGCGATCTTGGGATCGAAGCGATGCGCTGTATCCTGTGCGACGGCCTGGAGGGGGTATCCCCCCGGGAGACGGACACGGTGATCATCGCCGGCATGGGTGGAGAGAATATCGCGGAGATCCTGCGAAAAGCGCCCTGGACGGCCTCAGAGACACTTTTACTGCTCCAGCCCATGTCACGGCCGGAGGCGCTGCGGGAGGCTCTGAATGAGTCTGGGATTGCCATTTGCGGGGAATACCTGGTGATGGACAGCGGGAGGATCTATCCCGTGATCGCCGCGAGGGGCGGTGAACCGGCTCCCTGCTCTCCGGGGGAGCTGTACATCGGCCGGTACGAGCTGGTTTCCGGGGAGGAGCTGTTCCCGGCCGCGCTCGCTGCGCTGATCAAAAAGCTGGACCATGCCGCTGCCGGCCTGGAGCGATCCGGGCGGGAGGACGATCGTTTCCGTCTGGAGCATATTCGCCGGATCCGTTTGGATCTGGACGACATGAGGAGGAAGTACGATGCCGAACGTCGCTGATATTTCCGCGTTTCTTGAGGAAAAGGTCCCATCTTCACTCATGGAGAGCTACGACAATGTAGGGCTGCTGTGCGGCTTTCCGGAACAGGAGGTCACCCGGATCCTGGTCGTGCTGGACGTCACGCTGGAGGCGATCCAGGAGGCCAACGCCCTGGGGGCCGAGCTGATCGTGGCTCACCATCCGGTGATCTTTACCCCTATGCGGCAGATCCTCTCCACTTCGCCGGAGGGCAGGCGGGTCATTCTTCTGCTGAAGAGCGGCCTTTCCGCCATCTGTCTGCATACCAACCTGGACCGGCTGGAGGGCGGTGTGAACACGGCTCTCGCCCGGGCCGTGGTCGGTGAGGAGGGAGAAATGCTGCCGGAGATCGGCTGTATCTGCCGTCTTCCGGAGAAGATGCGGATGCCGCTGTTCCTGGAGCAGACCCGGGAGGCCCTGGGTGCGCTGGATATGCGCTACCACGATGCCGGGCGCGATGTGGAGAGCGTGGCGGTGTGCGGCGGCGCGGGGGGCGATATCATCTACACGGCGGCAAAGCTGGGCTGCGACACGGTGCTCACCGGTGAGATCAAGCACCACCAGTGGATCGACGGGGCGGAGTTGGGGCTGAATCTCATCGAGGGCGGGCATTTTGCCACGGAAAACGTGGTGACCGGCGTCCTGGCGGAGCTCCTTCGCCGGGAATATCCGGAGGTGGACGTATGCCTCTCCCGGCTGCAGGGCAGCGTTTCCCAGGGATACGGATTCTGAGAGATCAGACCGTTTCGGCGGGGGGCCTCATGGCCTCCCGCTTTTGTCATATCCAAGCGGCTTGCCCCATAAGATGCATTGAAATCATGCACAGGGGGTTTGGCCGTGTCTGACAGAAGCATTTACGAGGACATTGCTCTCCGCACGGACGGAGATATATATCTTGGTGTGGTGGGTCCGGTCCGAACGGGCAAATCCACCTTTATCAAGCGGTTCATGGAGACGCTGGTGATCCCGCGGATCGAAAACGTGTACCGCCGGGAACGGGCCCGGGATGAGCTGCCTCAGAGCGGCTCCGGTCGGACCATCATGACCTCCGAGCCCAAATTCATCCCCGAGGAGGCCGTTACCATCCACCTGGGAGAGGGGGCGGAGGCGTCCGTTCGTCTCATTGACTGCGTTGGGTATATGGTCAGCGGCGCCGTCGGTCAGTTTGAAAACGGCGAGGAGCGCATGGTGACCACGCCCTGGTTCGATCAGGAGATCTCGCTCACCCAGGCAGCGGAGCAGGGGACGCACAAGGTGATCGCCGAGCACTCCACCATCGGTCTTGTGATCACCTGCGACGGCTCCATCTGCGACATTCCCCGGGAGGACTATCTTCCGGCGGAGGAACGGGTGATCCGGGAGCTCCAGTCCATAGGAAAGCCGTTCATCGTCGTCATGAACAGCACGGAGCCGCGGTCCGAACGGGTGGAGGCCATGACCGGGCAGCTGCGGGAGCGGTACGGCGTGGGCTGTCTGGCCGTCAACTGCGCCGAGCTGGAGGAAGAGGACGTCCGCGATATCCTGCGGGCGGTGCTGGGAGAATTCCCCGTGACAGAGCTGGGGATCTCACTGCCCCGCTGGGTGGACGCCCTTCCGATGGATCATCCCCTGCGAAGCTCTCTGTATTCGTCCATTCGCTCCTGTGCGGGAGAAATGCGCCGGATCCGGGACGTGTACGCGGTGGCGGAAAAGCTGAAAGGGGAGGAGAACGTCCAGTCCGCCCGGGTTCGTTCGCTGCAGATGGGAGAGGGGAGCGGGGAGATCGCCCTGGAGCTCCCCCGGGAGCTGTACTATGATACCATCAGCGGCCAGTCGGGCTTTACCATCCGGGACGACGGGGACCTCATGGCGCTGCTGACGGAGATGCGGGGCGTCAAGAACGAATATGACCGGATCAGCGACGCCCTGCGGGAGGTACGGGAAACAGGGTACGGGGTGGTGATCCCCGCCCCGGAGGAACTGAAGCTGGAGGAGCCAGAGATCGTCCGGCAGGGGGGACGCTACGGCGTCCGGCTCAAGGCCTCCGCTCCGTCCATCCACATGATCATGGCAAACATCGAAACGGAGGTCAGTCCCGCGCTGGGCGGGGAGAAGGCCAGCGAGGAGATCATCAACTTCCTGCTTCAGAGCTTTGAGGGGGATACCAGCCGGATCTGGGAATCCAATATCTTCGGGAAATCCCTGTACGATATTGCCAGCGAGGGCGTTATCACAAAGCTGCGCCGCATGCCTGCGACGGCGCAGGCAAAGCTCCAGCAGGCGCTGACAAGGATCGTCAACGAGGGCGGCGGTTCTCTGATTTGCATAATCATATAAGTGAAATTGCATATCTGGACGGTATAAACGTCCAGATATTGCGTTTTTCTACAAATTATATATTGCTTTTTTGTTTTGTATGCCCTATAATGAAGCCAATCTTGAATGGGGGCCATGAAATGAAATCGTTATCTGTTATCCATTCCGCCGTTCAGCCATCCGCGACGCTGGCGGTAAACTCCAAGTTCAAACAGATGAAGGCCGATGGGATCCCTGTGGTGGGATTCGGAGCCGGGGAGCCGGACTTCGATACGCCGGACAATATCAAGGAGGCCGCCATCCAGGCGATCCGGGAAGGGCAGACCAAGTACACACCGACTCCGGGCACCGTTCAGCTCCGCAAGGCCATCGCGTTCCGGATGAAGGAAGACCTGGGGATCGAATTTGATTATGATGCCATCGTGGTTTCCAACGGCGCCAAAGCCTGTCTCTACGCCACCATGTTCACGCTCCTCAATCCCGGCGACGAGGTAATCCTTCCCGCGCCGTTTTGGGTGAGTTATTCGGAGATGATCTCCATGAACCGGGGGGTTCCCGTGATCGTGCAGACGACGGAGGCCCAGGACTTCAAAATCACGCCGCAGCAGCTGGAAGACGCTGTTACCGAGAGGACCAAGGCGTTTGTTCTGAACAATCCCTCCAATCCTACCGGCATGGTCTATACCAAAGAAGAGCTGCAGGCTTTGGCGGACGTCTGTGTAAAGCACGACCTGTACATCATTGCCGATGAGATTTATTACCGTCTCTGCTATGACGGGAAGAAATTTGTCAGCGTCGCCTCTCTGGGCGAGGAGATCCGGGAACACTGCATCGTGATCAACGGCGCGTCCAAGTCCTATTCCATGACGGGATGGCGCTGCGGATTTGCGGCCTGCGGCGACAAGCGCGTGGCAAAAGTGATGACCAACTGCCTCAGCCATGCCATGGGCAACATCGGCGCCATGAACCAGGCCGCCATGGCCGAGGCAATGCTGGGGCCTCAGGACAGCGTGGATGAGATGCGCAGGGTATTTGAGGAACGGCGCGATTATCTGGTGAAACGGATGAACGCCATCGAAGGCGTCAGCTGTTTGAAGCCCAACGGCGCGTTTTACGTGATGATGAATATCGAAAAGCTCATCGGCCGCACGCTGGCCGGACGCATCATCCGCGACGCCGACGATTTTGCCATGGCGTTCCTGGAGGGCGGACTTGTGGCGGTGGTTTCCTGCTGCGCCTTCGGCGCGCCCAACTATGTCCGATGGACCTACGCCACCTCTCTGGAGACGATAAAGGAGGGCCTTGACCGTCTGGAAAAATTCCTGAAAGAAAACTGAATCATAACCGGCACCGCCGACCTCATAGCATAGCGTGAGGGAGGCGGTGTTTTTGTGCCCTGGAAACTGAATAAAACCGGCAGGGACAGTCTGATCGTGCTTTGTGCCTTGCTAAGTATCTGGATTTGTGCCATAATACTGCCGAAAGCCGGGGGTACGCCTCCGAGGGAGACGCTCTCCCGTCCGGAGCCCCGGCCGGTGCTGATCCTGGACGCCGGGCACGGCGGCCTGGACGGCGGCGCCTCCGCGGCTGACGGAGAGCCTGAGAGCCGGTATAACCTGGCGATCGCCCGGCGGGTCCGGGATCTCGCCTCGTTTCTGGGGGTGGCCACGGCCATGACCCGGGACAGCGAGACTCTGGAGTATCCGCCGGAGCTCACCTCCGTGGCTGCCTGCAAGCGCTGGGACACCCGGAGGAGAGTCGCACAGATCGACTCCTTTGAAAATGCCGTCCTTTTGAGCATCCACCAGAATTACTACCCCGGAACGGGCCCCTCCGGTCCGCAGGTCCTGTATGCGTCCGGGGAGAGCAGCCGGCGACTCGGGGAACAGACGCAGGCGCTCCTGACGCAGTATCTGGCGCCGGACAACCGACGGGTGGCGGAGCCTGTGTCGGGAGACGTCTATATCATGAATCATATCCGCTGTCCGGCGATCCTGGTGGAATGCGGATTCCTGTCCAACCCCGGCGAGGCGGAGCGACTTGGCCGGGAGGCCTACCAGATCCGGCTGGCCATGGTGCTTGCCGACAGCTTTTTACAGTTCACGGAGGGGATCAACGCGTGAAGACAAAGACCGTTTTTTTCTGCAAGGAATGCGGGAACGAAACCGGGAAATGGTCGGGCCGATGCCCGGCCTGCGGCGCATGGAACTCTCTGGAGGAGGCACCCGCCGCTGCGGCACAGAACAACAGGAGCGCAGCGGGTAAGACCGTCTCCCGAAGAATGAACGTTCCCAGACCCGTGACGGAGCTGGACGATGAGGAGGAGATCCGCTTTTCCACCGGTCTGGATGAGATGGACCGTGTCCTGGGCGGCGGCGCCGTCCGGGGCTCTCTTGTGCTTGTCGGCGGGGCCCCCGGCATCGGAAAATCCACGCTGCTTCTGCAGATCTGCGGAAAGATCCGGGACGCAAAGATCCTGTACGTCACCGGC
>JAFRDL010000003.1 GCA_017411265.1 Oscillospiraceae bacterium
CATTCACTACCGCTCGCGTTCGAATCCCGATCCAATGACCAAAAGGAAAGAGGGGACACGCCCCTCTTTTCTTTTGGTGCCGGTGGTGGGACTCGAACCCACACGCCATCGCTGGCAACGGATTTTGAGTCCGCCTCGTCTACCATTCCAACACACCGGCAAGCGAGAGTATTATAGACTGTCTTTATTCTGTTTGCAAGATGAAATTGTTTTGAAATACCTATTCCCTTTTTGAGATTGATATGGTACTATAGTATAGCCTATTTATAAGCAAAAATGGAGTTGTATCATGCATCGTTTTTCCAAGGCGGCCGCGCTGGCGGCGCTTCTGGCCGTGATCCTCACCGGCAGCGGGTGCTATTCCGGAAATATTGATCAGTATTTCTCCCTGCCCCAGCCCGCGGAGGAATATCGGCAGCTGCAGGAGCTTATCGACCGGGAGACCGCCTCCGGCAGCGAGTATTCCGCCCCCATCCGGGGCAGCTACCGACAGTCCGTGCAACTGGCGGATATAAACGGCGACGGGGCTGAAGAGGCCATGGCCTTTTTCCGCACCCAGGATGCTACGCTGAAGATCAACGTCTATACCCCTATCGGCGGAGAGTACCGCCAGGTGCTCACCCTGCAGGAGGAGGGCCGCTCCATCGGGAGCGTGGCCTTCGCCGACATGGACCACGATGGGAAAAAGGACATGATCGTGGCCTGGCAGATCGCCTCCGGCATGAGCATCCTCTCCGTCTATTCCCTGCTGAACTGGAGCGGACGGCTCCTGATGAGCACAGACTGCACGGAGTTCGTCACCGGCGATCTGGACGAGGACGGGCAGGAGGAGCTGCTGGTGATCCGGGCGGCCAACACCGAGACCTATCTGGCGGATATGTATACGCTGGCGGAAAACGGCGACCCCCAGGCGGCGACCGCCGCCCTCTCCGCCGGCATTTCCCAGCTGCAGCGCACCCGGACCGTGACCATCGCCGGCGAGCGGAACGCCCTGCTGGTGGAATCCTTCCTGTCCAACGGAGATCTGGTGACGGATCTGCTGGTCTGGCGGGACGGAGCGCTGGTCAACCTCACCATGAACCGGAGTACCGGCGTATCCGAGACCCGGCGGACCAATGACCTCATTTACTCCCAGGACATCGACGGCGACGGAGCCACCGAGATCCCCCACTCCCAGCAGCTCTACAACCAGGGCAACGATCTCCACTACTCCACCGCCTGGTTCCTCTATGACATCTCCGGCCGGGCCTCCCAGGTGATGACCACCTACCACGACGTGTCTGACGGCTGGTATCTGGAGCTGCCCGCCGGGTGGGACGTGGGCCTCACCGTTCGCCGGGACGACTCCGTCCCCGGGGAGCGTGCCGTGATCCTCTCCCGGCTGGGCTCCGACGGCAGCATCAACGACATCATGGCGATCTACACCACCACCGGCGAAAACCGGGCCGACCGGGCCAGGCTCCCGGGCCGGTTCGTTCTGGAGGAATCCTCCTCCACCGTGTTTTCCGCACAGATCTTTTCCGACAGCATCGACCGGAACGGCCTGCAGAGCCGGTTCCACATCATATACGCAGAATGGGGCAGCGGCTCCGTTTGATGGAGGGAAAACAACGTGAAAAAAGTACTGGTTCTTGAGGACGAAGCAAATATCCGCAGCTTTGTGGTCATCAACCTGCGCCGCAGCGGGTACGAGCCCATCGAGGCAGACTGCGGCGAGATGGCGCTGGAGCAGCTGCGCCGTCACCCGGATATCCGGGTGGCGCTGCTGGACGTGATGCTGCCGGATATCGACGGGTTCGAGGTCTGCCGCCGGATCCGGGCGTCCAACACCCGCATCGGCATCATCATGCTCACCGCCCGGAGCCAGGAGATGGACAAGGTCACCGGTCTGATGACCGGCGCGGACGACTACGTCACCAAGCCCTTCTCCCCCGCCGAGCTCACCGCCCGGATCGACGCCCTGTTCCGCCGCACCGGCGGCGAGCAGGACACCGAGGAGACCGGGGAGATCAAGCAGGGGCCGTTCCGGCTGAATACCCGGAACCGGACGCTGGAAAAGAACGGCGAGCGGGTGCGTCTCACCCAGATCGAGTATTCCATCATCAAGTATTTCATGGACAACCCCGGCAAAGCCCTCTCCCGGGAGGACATCCTCAACGAAGTGTGGGGCCGGGATTTCTTCGGCGAGCTGAAGATCGTGGACGTGAATATCCGCCGTCTTCGCATCAAGATCGAAGACGATCCCACCATGCCCGCCTATATCACCACGGTCTGGGGCTACGGCTACAAGTGGGGATTCTGATCCTTCCCTCCGGAGGCACACCGTATTGAAGACGCTTTCATCCGATCCGGTCACGGCGGATACCAACAATCCAAACACCGCATACGCCGCAGCGGGAGAGCCGGGGCGGCGTTTGCCGCGTCTGCGGCTCTTCCGCTTCCACTCCATCCGCACCCGGGGCATGGTGGCGGGGACCGGACTGGTGCTGCTGGTGGTCATCGTGGCCATCGCCGCCTACTCCCTGTCGCTGCGGGCCTATTACTACTCCGCCGCCCGCTCCTCCCTCCAGGCCAAGGCGGAGACCGCCTCCTCCTTCTTTTCCGGATACATCAACCGCACCTATGCGGAATACTTCCAGAGCGCCGTGAGCTACGCGGAGAATTTTGAGGACAAGGACTCTCTGGAGCTCCAGTTCGTGGATCCCCAGGGCCGGATCGAGATCGCCTCCTCCGGCATCTCCGCCGGGACCATCTCCGGCTCCGACGACATCCGAAGCGCTCTGTCCACCGGGCGGATCAGCTTCTGGCACGGGGAAAACGCCGCCACCGGAGAGCAGATCCTGGCGGTCTCCGCCCCCCTCTCCTCCGCGGACGGCACCAACATCGGTGTGATGCGATACATCACCAGTCTGAAGCTGGTAAACCGGGCCGTCTCCCGGTCCGTGCTGGTGGCCACGCTCCTGGGGCTGGCGCTGCTGGCGCTGGTATTCACCTCCAACGTCTCCTTCCTCCGGACCATCACCGGACCCATCGCCTCCCTGACGGCCATGGCCCGGCGCATCGCCGAGGGCAGCTACGGCACCCATGTGGACAAGCAGCATGACGACGAGATCGGCGATCTTACCGACGCCATCAACGATATGTCCCAGAAGCTCTCCAAGGCGGAGCGGGTGCAGACGGAGTTCATCTCCTCCGTCTCCCACGAGCTGCGCACCCCTCTCACCGCCATCACCGGCTGGAGCGAGACCCTCTCCTACGATCCCGCCATTCAGGGAGACTCCCGCAAGGGCGTGGAGATCATCACCCGGGAAGCCGGGCGGCTGTCCAAAATGGTGGAGGAGCTGCTGGAGTTCACCCGGATCCAGGACGGCCGCTTCACCCTCCACGTCTCCACGGTGGACCTCCCCGGGCTGGTGGAGGATTGCCTGTATACCTACAGCGAGCTGTTCCGCCAGCAGGGCATGGTGATCGCCTACCTGCCCCCGGAGCAGGACATCCCCGAGATCCCCGGCGACCCGGAGCGGCTGAGCCAGGTGATTTTGAATATTCTGGACAACGCCTGCAAATACGGCAAGAGCGGCAAGCGGATCGACGTGAATCTTGCCGCCGACGATTCCCACGTGAAGGTTTCCATCCGGGACTACGGTCCCGGCATCCCCCCTGCGGAGCTGCCCGACGTGAAAAAGAAGTTCTTCAAGGGCTCGTCCAAGGAGCGGGGCAGCGGCATCGGCCTGGCCGTGTGCGACGAGATCGTCGCCCGGCACAACGGCACGCTGGATATCCGCAATGCCTCCGGCGGCGGTGTGTGCGTCACCGTCACCCTGCCCCGGAGCTGAGAGTTTCCCTGCGCATCGCGGTTTCAAAGGAGAATCCCCATGGCAAATGAGAACACTTCCTCCTGCGCTTTTCGCACCAGCATCGGCGGGCAGGCCCTGATGGAGGGCATCCTCATGCGGGGTGTGGACCGGCAGGCCATCGTCTGCCGGAAGGCGGACGGCTCCCTGGTGAACAAGGTGGAGCCGCTGGAGTTCATCAAGGACAAGCATCCCTGGATGGGCTGGCCCCTGGTCCGGGGCGTGGTCAACTTTCTGGATACCATGGTGAAGGGCGTCAAGGCCCTCACCTGGTCCGCCGAGCAGCTCCCCGAGGACGAGCAGGGGGAGCCGAGCAAATTCGACCTCTGGGTAGAGAAGCACTTTTCCGGGGAGACCGCGGAGAAGATCATCATTTACACCGCCGTGGTGCTGGGCATCGTGCTGGCGGTGGGGCTGTTCGCCCTGCTGCCCACTTTCCTGGCCGGGCTGGTGAACAAGCTCCTGCCTCTGGGCGGCTGGCGCGGTCTCTGCGAGGGTATTCTGCGGCTGGCCATCTTCCTTCTCTATCTGCGGCTGGTGAACAACATCCCGGACATGAAGCGGGTGTGGATGTACCACGGCGCGGAGCACAAGACCATCTTCTGCTACGAGGCTGGCCTGCCTCTCACCGTGGAGAACGCCCGCATCCAATCCCGGTTCCATCCCCGCTGCGGCACCAGCTTCCTCTTTCTCGTGATCTTCGTAAGCATCCTCATCTTCTCCCTGGTGCGGACCGAGGGGACGCTGGCCCGGATGGGGCTGCACCTGCTTCTGCTGCCGGTGGTGGTCTCTCTGAGCTACGAGGTCATCAAGTGGGCCGGGCGGCATGACAACGCCCTCACCCGCATCGTATCCGCCCCCGGCAAGGCCATCCAGCACCTCACCACCGCGGAGCCGGACGACTCCATGCTGGAGGTGGCCATCGAAGCCCTGACGCTGGTTCTGCCCGAGGAAAAGGGTACGGATATCTGGTAAACAAAGGGAGGCCGACCCATGGCCAGGACCTATAACGAAGTATACCTGGACATGCGCCGCCGTCTCCGGGAGGGGGGCGTCGAGGACCCGTCCCTGGAGGCGCGGCGGCTGCTGGCCCTGGCCTCCGGCTATACGGACGCGGAGCTCATCGCCCGCTTTTTCCTCTTCGCCGGCGAGGACACGGAGAAAAAGGCTCGCCAGCTCACCTACCGGCGGCTGAACGGCGAACCGCTGGCTTATATCGCCGGGGGCTGGGAGTTCTACGGACTGCCCTTTCTGGTGGACCGGAACGTGCTCATCCCCCGGATCGACACGGAGGTCCTGGTGTTCACCGCTCTGGAGCTGATGAAGGACGTCCCGGACCCCCGGATCCTGGACCTCTGCTGCGGCAGCGGATGCATCGGCTGCACGCTGGCCAAAAAGCTTCCCACCGCCCGGGTGATCTTCGCGGATATCAGCCCGGAGGCCATGGCCGTCACAAGGAAAAACGTGTCTCTCCACCGGTTGGCCCAGCGGAGCGTGTGCATGAACGCGGACGCCCTCTCTCCCCCGCCCCTGCGGATGGAAAACTTCGATCTTCTGTGCTGCAATCCCCCCTATATCACCACCGCCGAGATGGAAACGCTGGACCCCTCCGTGAAGGACTGGGAGCCCGCCATGGCCCTGGACGGCGGCGAGGACGGTCTGGTCTTTTACCGGGGCGTCCTGGAGAATTGGAAGTCCGTTTTAAAGGACGATGGGATCCTTATATTCGAGGTGGGTGAGGGACAGGCGGAGCCGGTCCGCGCCCTGATGACCGAACACGGGTTTTACAACCTGGGCTGCGCGCTGGACACCATCGGCGTCCAGCGGGCGGTCTACGGCAGAAAAAGATAAAACAGATCCTGATACTATGAAGTGAGGTATGCTCCATGGCTGAAAAGAAAAAAGCTCCCGCCGCCCCCGCCGCCTCCGTGGCGGGCGACAAGAAAAAGGCGCTGGAGACCGCGCTGGCCCAGATCGAAAAGAATTACGGCAAGGGCGCCATCATGCGCCTGGGCGACGACATCGCCGTGAACGTGGAGGCCATCCCCACCGGGTCCCTGTCTCTGGACCTGGCGCTGGGGATCGGCGGCGTGCCCCGGGGCCGGATCATCGAGATATACGGGCCCGAGTCCTGCGGCAAGACCACCCTGGCGCTGCACATCGTGGCCAGCGCCCAGAAAAACGGCGGCGAGGCCGCTTACATCGACGTGGAGCATGCGCTGGAGCCCGCCTACGCCCGGGCCCTGGGCGTGGATATCGAAAACCTCCTCATCTCCCAGCCCGACACCGGCGAGCAGGCCCTGGACATCACCGAGGCCCTGGTCCGCTCCGGCGCGGTGGACGTGGTAGTGGTGGACTCCGTGGCCGCCCTGCTGCCCCGCAGCGAGCTGGAGGGCGAGATGGGCGAGAGCAGCGTGGGCGTCGTGGCCCGGCTGATGAGCCAGGCCCTGCGCAAGCTGGCCGGTGCCATCTCCAAGACCAACACCGTGGTTATCTTCA
>JAFRDL010000026.1 GCA_017411265.1 Oscillospiraceae bacterium
CCGGCGGGCAGATGCAGAGGGTCGCCATTGCACGGACGCTGGCCAGCGATCCGAAGGTGCTGCTCTGCGATGAGGCCACAAGCGCCCTGGATCCCAAGACCACCCAGTCCATTCTCGCCCTTTTGAAAAAGCTCAACCGGGAGCTGGGCGTGACGGTGGTGGTCATCACCCACGAAATGCGGGTCGTGGAACAGATCTGCAGCAAGGTCGCCATCCTGGACCATGGCGTGATCCAGGAGAGCGGACCGGTTTCGGAGGTTTTTTCCAATCCCAAATCGGAAGCCGGACGACGTCTGGTCCTTCCCGAGGGCGAGAAGATCCACATCCTTCCGGACAACCGGCTGGTGCGTCTGGTGTTCAACGGCGCTTCTACCCTGGAGCCCATTATCTCCACGCTGGCTATCCAGCAGGGGATCGTACTGAACATCGTCAGCGCCGATACCAGCTCCATCGGGGGCAAGACCTTCGGCAACATGGTCCTTGGTCTGCCGTTGGGCGAAACAGAGGCGGCCCGGGCGCTGCTCTATCTCCGGGAGATCGACGGCGTGACCGCCGAGGAGGTGACGGACTATGTTCAGTGAAGCGGATGTGAGCCTTCTCCAGAGCATCGTGCAGCGGGATCTGGGCACCGCGCTGTGGGAGACCCTCTATATGACCTTCCTCCCCACGATCCTGGCGTTCATTATCGGTCTGCCCCTGGGCATTCTGCTGGTCACCGGGGAAGAAAACGGGATCCATCCCCTGCCGAAGGCGCTGATGAAGGCGCTGAACGTAATCATCAACCTGCTCCGGTCCATACCCTTTCTGATCCTTCTGGTGGTGGTCCTGCCTGTATCCAAATTCCTCATGGGAACGCAGGTCGGCTCCCCCGCCATCATCATCCCCCTGGCCATCGCTGCCTTCCCCTTTATCGCCCGTCTGGTGGAGACCTCCATCCGGGAGGTGGACAAAGGCGTGGTGGAGGCCGCCGAGGCCATGGGCGCCACGCCCTTTCAGATCGTCTGGAAGGTGCTGATCCCCGAGGCGCGTCCCGCGCTGATCTCCAACTTCATGGTGGCCCTCATCACCATCTTCGGGTACGGCGCCATGGCCGGCATCGTGGGCGGCGGCGGCATCGGCGCCATCGCCATCAACTACGGCTATTACCGCCGGAGACAGCTGGTGCTGTTCCTGGCCGTCGTCCTGCTGATCCTCATCGTTCAGATCCTGCAGAGCATCGGAAACGTCATCACCCGCAAATCCGACAAGCGCATCCGATAAATATGGAAAGCAAAACTTCAAATAAAAGGGAAAAAGGAGAGTTCATCATGAAAAAAGCCGTTCTGATCCTTCTGTCTGCGCTGCTGATCGTGGCCCTTCTGGCCGGATGCGGCAGCAAGAGCGCCGAGGCCAAGACCATCAAGGTCGCCGCCTCCCCCACCCCCCACGCGGAGATCCTGGCCGTTGCCAAGGAGATCCTCGCCAAGCAGGGCTACGATCTGCAGATCATCGAGTACACCGATTATGTGCAGCCCAACCTGGTGGTGGACAGCGGCGAGCTGGACGCCAACTACTTCCAGCACACTCCCTACATGGACAGCTTCAACGCGGAAAACAACACCCACATCGTCTCTGCCGGACTGATCCACTATGAGCCCTTCGGCATTTTCGCCGGCAAGACCGCTACGATCGACGCTCTTCCTGACGGCGGCAAGATCAGCATCCCCAACGACGCCACCAACGGCGCCCGCGCGCTGCTCCTGCTCCAGCAGGAGGGCATCATCACCCTGAAGGACGGCGCCGGGATCGAGGCCACGGTGTACGACATCGTGAACAACCCGAAAAACATCCAGATCGTCGAGATGGAGGCCGCGCAGCTGACGCTCTCCCTGGGCGACGTGGATCTGGCTGTCATCAACGGCAACTACGCCCTGGCCGAGGGCCTGAACCCCGCCACGGACGCCCTCGCCATCGAGGACGCCTCCGGCGACGCCGCCCAGTACTTCGCCAATCTGGTGGGCGTGAAGGAAGGCCGGCAGAACGACGAGGCCATCAAGGCCCTCGTGGCTGCCCTCCAGTCCCAGGAAGTGAAGGACTTCATCAACGGCAAGTACGACGGCGCCGTTGTCCCCATCTTCTGATTTCGCAAAAAAACACCGGAGCGGTCCGCGGACCGCTCCGGTGTTTTCCTAAAGGCCCTTGATTGCCAATCAAAAGCGAGTATGGTATAGTAGTTCAAAAAATGACGATGGGAGAGGCTGTATGACAAGAGAGGCAAAGATCGTCATCGTCCTTGCGGTACTGTATCTGCTCTGGCTTTTCTATCGCCGGATCACCCGGCGGGACGTGAAGCATCGCGTCCGGGAGCTGTCCCGGAACGCGGTGGAGATGTCTCCGGAGGCTTTCTTCCGACTCCGCAGCGAGAGCGAGGACGGCGGGAGGGCCTATACTTCCGCCAGGTACGACTACGCAGGCGTTTATATCTTATATAACAAAACGAAAAACATGTACTATGTGGGCCAGGCCCAGGCCGTGCTGAGCCGGATCAATCAGCATCTCACCGGCCACGGAAACGGCGACGTGTACGCCGACTATAAATTCGGGGACAAGTTTTCCATTACCTCCGTCCGGCTGAAGGGCAGCGGCTTCAAAACGCTCAATGAGCTGGAGCGCCACGCCATTTCGATATACGACGCCTATTCCAAAGGCTACAACAAAACCCGGGGAAACCGGGGATGAAAAATGACCGGATCGATCCGGTCATTTTTCATCATCCCAGCCGGTGAAGACCGGGATCCCGGTATAGGTCTGTGCCTCCTCTTCCCCCCGGAGGACCCGGAGCGCGCCGCCCGCCAGGGCCTCGTGCTCCACCTCGCCGGGGTAAAGGACAATGGGTGCGATCCATTCGCAGCCCTTTCGGATCTTTTCCACCAGATCGTCGAACCGGAGCAGGCGTCCCGTAAGCAGGATGGAATCCACCCGGCCCTCCAGCACCGTGGCCATGGCGCCGATATACTTGTTGATCTGATAGATCATGCCGTCCCACACCCGACGGGCGTGCGTGCTGCCGGCATCGATCATGGCGTGCACCTTATCGGAATCGGAGGTGCCGAAATGGCTTACGAACCCGCCGGTGCCCATGCACAGCTTCCGCACCTCATCCAGATCCTTGCCCCGGCAATAGTCAATGAGGTCCCCCGCAGATACGGAGCCGATCCGGGTAGGCGCATAGGGCCCGTCGCCGGTGCCGGAGTCGTTGCAGTCGATGATCCGCCCGTCCCGGTGAGCGGAGATGGAAATACCGCCGTCGATGTGGCATACGATGAGACGACAGTCCTCATAGGGGACGCCGATTTTTTTCGCGTGGAGGCGGGCGGTTCCCTTGAGGTTCAAGGCGTGGAGATTGACGTGTCGGGGCATTCCCTTGATGCCGCTGGCCCGGGCCTCCTCACAAAGCTCGTCCATGCAGGTGGGGTCCATGGTGAAAGCCCGGCCGCCGAACTCCTTCTCCAGCTCCCAGGCCAGCTGGATCCCCAGCTTGGAGGGGTGCTCGCTGCCGCTTTTGCCGATGATGGTGTCCTCCACCATCTTCTCGTTGATGGCAAACACGCCGCTGGGAACGGTGACGCACCCGCCGCCCCGGCCAACGAAAGCATCGGCATCGGAGATGTCGATGTTGTTTTCCCGGAGGTAGTCCAGGATGACCTTTTTCCGGTAAGGCAGCTGGTCGTTGGTGGTGGGATACCGGAGCAGGACGTCCGCATCGTGGGATACGCTGGTCTCCAGGACCTTTTCTTCGTTTTCAAAGAGCGCAACCTTCGTAGAGGTCGAGCCGGGGTTGATCACAAAAATCTTATATTTTTCTTTCATCGGTCAGAAGCATCTCCATGATCCGGTTATAGTACAGTTCGGCGGTACGCCGGAAATTCTCCTCAATGACGGCGGCCTGATCCTCATTGCCGCACAGGAGTTTCAGTGACGCGATCTCCCCCATGCCGTCGGACAGGGAAAGCCTGACGCGGCAGAGACCGTCCGTATCCGTCTCATGATCCGCAGAAATCATGGCGCGCCGGCGCATGTTTTCCGCAAGGGGAACCAGCTTTTTCTCCAGCCGGGAACGAATGGTGAAGGGCAGACTGCTTTCCACGATCTCACAGTTGCGGCTGCCCCGCTCCGTGATCTGGTATCCGGGGCGGGTCTGCTCCACATGGCCGCTGTCCACCAGCTCCGCCAGGCACTCGGCGTATTCAAAATACCCCACGTTTCCGTCCGCCAGAGCCAGGTTTGCCAGCGTTTCGCCGCTGACGACGCCGGGCAGACGCCGGAGGATGAACAGGATCAGGATTTTGATATCCAGCTTTTCCGTCATGAATTGGAAGCCGTCCACAGGGTCCCCCCCTTTCGATTAACAGATTAATTATATTTCTTTTTTGCTCCCGCGTCAATGAGAAAACGCCTTCACATCCCCCTCCGATACGCATAGACTGTAGTGAACTTTCATTAAGGAGGCATGCAAATGGCAGACAGGGTCGTGCCCGGCCCGGTAGACAGCTCCGCCTGCATCCGGGAAGCGGTTTGCATTCATACGAAAAAGATCTATTCCAGCTGCCGGGATAAGGATTGCGTGGAGGATCTGCGCGTATTCCCCACACTCACCTCCCAGCCTTACATAGACAGCGCCATCAGCATCCGTCCCCGTGCCGCGGAACTGCTCTACGCAGGCGTGAACGTAGAGGAGATCACCTTCAACCGTGGATACTATACCGTGGACGTCACGTATTTTTACCGCTGCATCGGCGAGTGTGTCCCCGGGAACCAGACCGTGACGGGTCTGGCCGTATTCAATAAACGCGTCATCCTCTTCGGCAGCGAGGGCAGCGTAAAGGTCTATACATCCGACGGGGAGATCACCACCCAGGCGGATCAGCCGGTAGGCGTGGTGGAGGCGGTGGATCCCATTGCGCTTTCCATGCAGATCGCGGACCGCTGCGGCTGCGATCCCAGGGAACGGGTACCGGAGATCCCGGCGGGGATCCTGGCCGCTTTGGGGGAGGATCTTGTCCTGACAGACGCCAATCGGATCTGGTACGCCACGCTGGGTCAGTTCTCTTTGATCCGTCTGGAGAGGGACAGCCAGCTGGTGATCCCGGTTTACAACTACTCGCTGCCGGAAAACGAGTGTGTGGGTTCCACGGACGACGATCCCTGTTCCCTGTTTGGGCGGATCCGTTTCCCGGTGGAGGAGTTCTATCCGCCGGACAATCTGGTCCAGCGGGACAATTATCGGAGTCTTCTGCAATAAAGAAAGACCGTCCGTCAGGACGGTCTTTCTTTATTGCAAGAATTCCCGCAGGGAAAGCACTGCGGTCCGTTTTGCTCCCAGCTCACGGAGACGGGCCGCCATTCGTTCGCCTTTATCCCGCAGTTCAGGGGTATCCGCCTGGTTCAGGAGGAACACGGGGGAAAACCGGCCGTAGCCATTCCACATCAGCTCTCCCGCGGTATCCGGATCCACTGGGCCATCCGGAATATCCATGATCTCCCTGGCCAGCGCCAGCCGGTGGATCACTTCCTCCGGCGGACGTCCCAAAGCAGACAGGCCCGCCACCACGATCACTTCGGTCGTATCCGGACGGATCACCGGCTCCCAGGGGGCCGGGTATTTCAGGGGCATCCGACGGGAGCCGTCGGCCTCGATATAGACCGCCGTTCCCTCCCGACAGAGAAAACCGGCGGCCGCCTCGTCCGGCGGACCGAATTTCCCGTCCTTCACGGAACGGTTCCCGGCACAAACGGTTTTTCCCTGCTCCCAGGCCCGGCGGCACTCCGTTTCGGAAAACGGCTGCAGCAGGACAACACCGTCAATATCCGGGGGGTAAATATGGGTGGATGTGAAAATGCTCGTAGACACCTTCTGTCGACACTCCCGGGACAGGGCATACATCAGCGAGGTCTTTCCGCCCGCGCCGCAGATGGATACCACATGCTTCTCATCCGTGGGCAGTCCGAGGATTTCATGCAGTGTCACAGGCCCGTCCCCCCCTTTCCGGGTAAAGAATACTACTCCCGCTCCGTCCTGTCAACGAAGCCGTTCTTGACAGAAAAAGCTGCGCGTGTAAAAATGTAGGTAAACAAGAAGGAGAGGATGTGTCCGCAATGGTACCTTTTGTTTATGATATTCCCACCCGCGTCTATTTCGGTGAAAACCAGCTCACCCATCTGGGGCAGGAGCTCTCCCGGTTTGGAAAAAGCGTGCTGTTCGTTTACGGCGGCGGCTCCATCCGCAAGACCGGGCTTTACGACACCGTCATGTCCGCCATCCGGGAGAGCGGTCTTCACGCGGCGGAGCTCTCCGGCGTAGAGCCCAATCCCAAAGTCGACTCTGTCCGGAGAGGCGTGGAGCTGTGCCGGGAAAACGATGTGGACGTGATCCTTGCCGTGGGCGGCGGCAGCGTGCTGGACTGCGGCAAATACATCTCCGCGGCTGTTTTTCACGACGGCGATCCCTGGGATCTCATCGAGAAAAACATGCCTACGCCCAAAACACTGCCCGTGGTGACCATCGTCACCATGGCCGCCACCGGCTCCGAAATGGACACCGTCGCCGTGATCTCCAACATGGAGAAAAAGCTGAAGATCGGATTCAACCGACCGCAGCTCCGCCCCGCCGTGTCTTTTCTGGATCCCACCCTCACCTACTCTGTCAGCCGGTACCAGACGGCTTGCGGATGCGCCGACATCTTCAGCCACGCGGTGGAAACCTATTTCAACGACAAGGGCATGTACATGGTGGACCGTTTCTTTGAGGGCATCATGCGCACCGTGGTGAAATATGCCTCCGTCGCCATGGAGAAGCCCGACGACTACGAGGCCCGGGCCAACATCATGTGGGCGGCCAGCTGGGCCATCAACGGTCTGGGCCGGATCATGCAGCCCTACGCCTGGAGCTGCCACGGTCTGGAGCATCAGCTTTCCGCCTTCTACGACATCACCCACGGACTTGGTCTCGCTATTTTGACTCCCCGGTGGATGGAGCACATCCTCAGCGAAGATACCGCGCCCCGGCTGCGGGATCTGGGCGTCAGCGTATTCGACGTCGACCCGGGACTGCCCCTTATGGACGGTGCGAAAGCCGCCATCGAAGCGACGAAGAAATGGCTGTTTGAAACCCTGGGGCTTGCCTCCACTCTTACGGAGATCGGGATCGGCGACGAGCACATCCCGGAAATGGCCCACAGCGCCGTGACACTGGGACTCAAGCGGGCGTTCATCCCGCTCACGGATCAGGATGCGGAGGATATCTTCCGGGCCAGCCTCTGATCGGAAAATGAAAAAACCGTCTGCCATCGGCAGACGGTTTTTTCATTGAATCACGGTGTTCCTTCATCATCATAGGGCTCCCAGGCATAACTCCAATACTCTCCCTGCTTGTAGGTCATTTTATACAGGTTGGAGATATAATCGTCCTGAAGCCGCTGAGACATTTCCGTCTCCACGTCAAAAATATACGGGACTCCGTCAAAATCGATCTCCACCCAGCTGTGGGGATCCCGTCCCCGGCCCACAAGGCCGCTGTAGCAGACGGCGTCATAGCCGATGCCCCGGGCCAGAGCCCAAAAGGCTCCGGAAAAGTTGTAGCAGTTGCCCTTTCCCGTCTGGAACATCACGAGAGTTTCTTTCAGC
>JAFRDL010000027.1 GCA_017411265.1 Oscillospiraceae bacterium
TCCCGCTCCGGCCGAGACCCCCGGCCCGGCGGAGGACGAGCCCGGGACAGACGCGGTGGTGCTGCCCTTCACCGACACGCCGGGGGTGGCGATCAAGAACAACACGGGCTTCTCGGTGGACGCCGCCGCGCTCCTGGCGGAGGGGCCGCCCCAGCGCCTGGGCGCGGAGGGGCCCCAGATCCTCATCCTCCACACCCACGGCACGGAGGCCTATCTCCCGGCGGCGGGAGAGACCTACGAGGCCAGCGACCCCTACCGCACCACCGATCCCGCCCACTCGGTGATCCGGGTGGGGGACGTGCTGGCCGCGGCGCTGGAGGAGTACGGGCTGCGGGTGATTCACGACCGGGAGCTGTACGATTACCCCAGCTACACCGGCTCCTACGCCCGGAGCGGGGCGGCCGTGGAGCGCTGGCTGGCGGAATACCCGGGGATCGCCGTGGTGATCGACCTCCATCGGGACGCGGTGGGCACGGAGGACGTGATCTACAAGACCTGCGCCCTGGTCTCCGGTCCCCAGGCGGCCCAGGTGATGCTGGTGGTGGGCACCGGGGAGAACGGCCTGGAGCATCCCCATTGGCGGGACAATCTGAAGCTGGCCCTGGCGCTGCAGGCGGCGGCGGACGCCCTCTCCCCCACTCTGACCCGGCCCATCCACCTGGCCCCGGAGCGGTACAACCAGCATCTCTCCGCCGGCTCGCTGATATTGGAGGTGGGCACCAACGGCAACACCCTCTCCGAGGCGGAGCGGGCGGCGCGGCTCTTTGCCGCCGCCGCGGGTCCCCTGCTGGCCTCGCTGGCGGAGACGGAATAGAAAAACGGGAACTCTTTCCGAAGAGTTCCCGTTTTTCATGGGATCGGCATTCAGTCCTCGGTGAAGGACGGCTTTTCCGACGGCTCGGCGTTCTCATCCTCCACGCCCAGAAGGAAGTCCTGCTTGATGATGGTCATCAGGTCGTCCTTGGTGGGGTTGTCCATGGCGGCCAGCCGGTCCGCCTGCCGGGAGACCACGTCCTCGAACCGGTTGCGCACGTCCCGGCCGTTGCCGAAGTTGTCGTCCCGGTTCTCGTACAGGTCGTTGAAGAAGGCCTGGGCGTACTCCTCCGCCTCGGCGTCCATGGCGTAGCCGTTCTTCTTGCAGTTGATGCGGAACATGGCCATGAGCTCCTCCCCGTTGTAGTCGGGGAAGTACATATACTTGTTGAAGCGGGACTGGAGGCCCGGGTTGGAGTTGATGAACTTCTCCATGGGCTCGTCGTACCCGGCCACGATCACCACCAGGTCGTCCCGATGGTCTTCCATGGCCTTGAGCAGCGTCTCGATGGCCTCCCGGCCGAAGTCGTTCTCCCCGCCGGAAGCCAGGGAGTAGGCCTCGTCGATGAACAGCACCCCGCCCAGAGCGGACTGGATCACCTCCTGGGTCTTCAGCGCCGTCTGGCCCACGTACCCCGCCACCAGACCGGAGCGGTCCACCTCCACCAGCTGGCCCTTGCTCAGGGCGCCGATGGCGGCGTACAGCCCCGCCATCAGCCGGGCCACGGTGGTCTTGCCGGTGCCGGGATTTCCCAGGAACACCATGTGCAGGCTCATGGCGGTGTTGGGCAGGCCCGCCTCCTCCCGGAGCTTGCGCACCTTGATGAGGTTGGTGAGGCTCTTGACCTCCTTCTTCACGGTCTGCAGACCCACCAGCTCGTCCAGCTTGGCCATGAGCTCGTCCAGGCTGGGCTTCTCCGCGGCCTCCTCCGCCTGGGCGGCCTTGCTTTCGGCGGCGCCGCCGCTGGCGGACACCCCGGCCTTGGCGGTGAAGGCGGGCTCCATGGTGGTGACGAACTCGGCGGGGTCCAGGGGCGCCTTGGCCTTCATGACCCCGGCCCCGTCGCAGATGGCGGTGAGCTTGTCGGAGCAGTCGGTGATATACTCGGCCTCGGACATGGAGACCTCGTCGTCCACGGCGGCCAGGTACAGCAGGATGTTGGTGAGCATCCGCACGAACACCCGGGAGTTGTTGCTGCCCCGGCGGGCGTCTGTCTCCGTGAGGTTCCAGAAGAACAGCGGCGGCAGGAACTCCCCGCTTTTGCAGACCCGCTCCGTCAGCTCCCACAGCAGCCACTGGGGCTGGGGACGGCCCTTGGAGTAGAGCTGGTTCAGGGTGTCCACGTGCATCTGGCCCAGATTGCGGCTGTTCTTCCACAGTCCCATGGCGCAGGCGGCCATGAAATCGTCCAGCTCCTGGCTGAGCCCGCGGCCCGCTACCTTATAAAAAGCCTCGGTGTTGGCGATATAGGTCTTGTGCAGCTCCTCCGGTGTGCGCTTCCAGGGTGTCGGCATGGTATTTTGCTCCCTTCTCTCTTCCTTTGCCCTCTATTATACATCCTTTTTTTCGTTTGTGAACAATCATTTAATTCTTTTTGGAGCTATTGACACCGGGCGTCAATCGTGGTAAATTAGCACTCGGAATGTGAGAGTGCCAGCATTTGGCGCAGAAAAGTGCTAACGACGGAGGCGGCGGCCGTGGATATCAGCCCGAGAAAAAAGAAAATACTGGCCGCGGTGGTGGATGAGTACATCCGTACCGCCGAGCCGGTGGGCTCCAAGACCATCGCCGCCATCGCGGATCTGGGCTGCAGCAGCGCCACCATCCGCAACGAGCTCTCCGAGCTCACGGCGCTGGGTTATCTGGAGCAGCCCCACACCTCCGCCGGACGGATCCCCTCTCCCCATGGCTACCGGTTCTACGTGAACGAGCTCATGGAGCGGCAGAAGCTGTCCATCGAGGAGACGGAAACCATCAACCAGCGGCTCAACCAGAAGATGGAGCAGCTGGACCGGCTGATGAGCGACGCCGGCCGGCTGGCGGGCCAGCTCACCGGGTATCCGGCGCTGACCCTCTCCGCTCCCCGGGCCGCCACGGCCAAGCGCTTCGATCTCCTCTACATCGACGCCAACACCTTCATAATCGTACTGCTGCTGGGCAACAATACCGTTAAGAACAAGCTGGTGCATCTGCCCTTCTCCGTGGAGCAGGGGCAGATCCAGAAGCTGGCGGCGCTGTTCAACGCCGGGTTCACCAACATCCCGGAGGAGGAGATCACCCCGGTGCTCATCTCCGCCACGGAGCGGGCCGCCCGGGACACCATGGGGCTCACCTCCATCATCGCGGCCTACACCATCGAGGCCCTGTCCCAGAGCCGGGAGGGCGCGGCCTTCGTCACCGGGGAGAGCAGCCTTCTCCGGCAGCCCGAATTCCGGGATCCGGACAAGGCCCACCGGGTCATCAGCTACCTGTCCGACTCCCAGCACCTCATGGGCCTGCCGGGCAAGGCGACGGACGATTCCGTCCGGGTGATCATCGGTCCCGAGAACGTGGCCGAGGAGCTGCGGGACTCCAGCGTGGTGATGGCCAGCTACGACGCCGGCGCGGGCCAGCGGGGTCTGATCGGCGTGGTGGGGCCGCTGCGGATGGATTACAGCGCCGTGGCCGCCAAGCTGCAATACATCGCCGACGGGCTCAGCCGCCTTTTGGGCGCGGGAGAAGCCCCGGCGGGATTCGGAAAAATGATTCTTAAAGGAGATATAAGCGACGATGAGCACGGAACAGACTGAAAACGCTCCGCAGGAGGAGCTGCCCGTCGAAGAGGGAAAGGAAGAGGCCGCCGCTCCGGAGACGGAGGAGGCCCCCGCCGAGCCCACCGAAGAGGAAAAGCTCCGTGCCGAGCTCGCCGGGACCAGGGAGGAGCTGGCCGGAGAGAAGGACAAATACCTCCGCATCCTGGCGGAGTACGACAATTTCCGCAAGCGCTCGGCCCGGGAGCGGGACAACATCTACGCCGACGTAAAGGCGGACACCCTGCTGAAGCTGCTGCCCGTGTACGACAATCTGGAGCGGGCGCTGCAGCAGGAGACCGCGGACGAGGCCTACCGGAAGGGCGTGGAGATGACCATGAACCAGTTCCTGGAGGCGCTGAAGGCCCTGGGCGTTACCCCCATCGAGGCGCTGGGCCAGACCTTTGACCCCGCCGTGCACAACGCGGTGATGCACCTGGAGGACCCGGACAAGGGCGAGCAGGAGATCGTGCAGGAGTTCCAGAAGGGCTTCAAAATGGGGGATCGGGTGATCCGCCACAGCATGGTGCAGGTCGCCAACTGACGTCCTCGACCGAAACCCGTTTCCCCGGGCTTCCCGGGAGAAAGATCCATCCGTCAAAAAAATATTATCGATAAACAGGAGGAACAAAACAATGAGTAAGATCATCGGTATAGACCTTGGAACGACCAACAGCTGCGTCGCCGTCATGGAAGGCGGCGAGCCCGTCGTCATCCCCAACGCCGAGGGCGGCCGGACCACCCCGTCCGTGGTGGCCTTCTCCAAGACCGGCGAGCGCATGGTGGGCCAGGTGGCCAAGCGCCAGGCCATCACCAACCCGGACCGGACCATCTCCTCCATCAAGCGGGAGATGGGCTCCAGCTACCGGGTGAACATCGACAACAAGAGCTACACGCCCCCCGAGATCAGCGCCATGGTGCTGCAGAAGCTGAAGACCGACGCCGAGGCCTATCTGGGCGGCCCGGTCACCGAGGCGGTCATCACCGTCCCCGCGTACTTCTCCGACAGCCAGCGGCAGGCCACCAAGGACGCCGGCAAGATCGCCGGTCTGGACGTGAAGCGGATCATCAACGAGCCCACCGCCGCGGCTCTGGCCTACGGTCTGGACAAGGAGACCGACCAGAAGATCATGGTATACGACCTGGGCGGCGGCACCTTCGATGTGTCCGTGCTGGAGATCGGCGACGGCGTCATCGAGGTCCTGGCCACCGCCGGCGACACCCGGCTGGGCGGCGACGACTTCGACGCCTGCGTGACCAAGTATCTGGTGGACGAGTTCAAGAAGGCCGAGGGCGTGGACCTCTCCGGCGACAAGGTCGCCATGCAGCGTCTGCGGGAGGCCGCGGAGAAGGCCAAGTGCGACCTCTCCGGCGTCACCTCCACCAACGTGAACCTGCCCTATATCACCGCCGACGCCAACGGCCCCAAGCATCTGGACGTGACCCTCACCCGGGCCAAGTTCAACGAGCTGACCCATCATCTGGTCGACAAGACCATGGGCCCCGTGCGCCAGGCCCTCAGCGATGCCGGCCTGGGCGTGGGCGAGCTGAGCAAGGTGCTGCTGGTGGGCGGCTCCACCCGGATCCCCGCCGTGCAGGAGGCCGTGAAGAGCTTCACCGGCAAGGAGCCCTTCAAGGGCATCAACCCCGACGAGTGCGTGGCCGTGGGCGCTGCCATCCAGGGCGGCGTGCTGGGCGGCGATGTGGAAGGCATCCTGCTGCTGGACGTCACGCCCCTGTCCCTGGGCATCGAGACCCTGGGCGGCGTGTGCACCCGGCTCATCGAGCGCAACACCACCATCCCCACCAAGAAGAGCCAGATCTTCTCCACCGCGGCCGACAACCAGACCAGCGTGGAGGTCAACGTCCTCCAGGGCGAGCGGGAGATGGCCCAGTACAACAAGTCCCTGGGCCGCTTCCATCTGGACGGCATCGCGCCGGCCCGCCGGGGCGTGCCCCAGA
>JAFRDL010000028.1 GCA_017411265.1 Oscillospiraceae bacterium
AAAGTCAGCGTTTTCCAGCACTGAATCGCTTTTTGTTGCAATGCAATGAAAATAAATGAAAACTATATTTTGGAGGAAAAAATCATGGTCAAGATCCGTCTGCGCCGCATGGGCGCGAAGAAAGCCCCCTACTACCGCGTGGTGGTGGCCGACAGCCACTTCCCCCGGGACGGCCGTTTCATCGAGGAGATCGGCACCTACGATCCCCTGACCAACCCCGTCACCATCAACATCGACATGGAGCGCGCCAAGTACTGGATCGCCAACGGCGCCCAGCCCACCGATACCGTTCGCGGACTGCTGAAGAAGGCCGAAGCCTGATTCCGAGGAGTATCGGAATGAAGGAACTTCTGACCTATATCTTGCAGGGCCTCGTGGAGAAGTCCGACGAGGTCACTGTGACCGAGCGCGAGCACGGGGACGAGACCGTTTTTGAGGTCCGCGTGGCCCCGGGCGACATGGGCAAGGTCATCGGCCGTCAGGGCCGGGTCGTGAAGGAGATCCGTGTACTGATGAAGGCCGTCGCCCAGAAACAGGGCAAAAAAGTCTCGGTCGAGATCCTCGACTGAACGACCAACCGCAGGGGCGGGGCGCTGCCCCGCCCCTGCCGCCGTAAGGAATGGAACACATGAAACAACCGTATCTGGAAGCCGGAAAGATCCTCAACACCTTCGGCATCCGGGGGGAGGTCAAGCTCCAGCCCTGGTGCGACAGCGCGGAGTTCCTCCGGCCCTTCAAGACGCTGTATATCGACGGCACAGCCCGGCCCGTCGCCTCCTCCCGGGTCCACAAGGGGATGCTCATCGTCCGCTTTGAGGGCGTGGAGGACGTGAACGCCGCCATGCTGCTGAAAAACAAGATCGTGTATTTCGCCCGGAGCGACGCCAGGCTCCCCCGGGGCCGCTTTTTCATCGCCGACCTCATCGGCGCGGATGTGATCGACGAGGACGGAAAGCCGGTGGGCAAGCTCACCGAGGTGCTGGATCTGCCCGCCGGGCGGGTGTATATGGTGCAGGGAGAGGAGGAGCACTCCATCCCCGCCGTGCCGGAGTTCATTCTGGAGACCAACGTGGAGGAGCATTTCCTCCGGGTCCATCTGATCGAGGGGATGTGACGCCATGCGCATCGACATCATGACCCTGTTCCCGGAGGCGGTGGCCGCCTCGCTGAAGATCAGCATCCTGGGCCGGGCGGAGAAAAAGGGGATCCTGGACATCCGCTGCGTCCAGATCCGGGACTACACCGACAACCGCCAGCAGCAGGTGGACGATTATCCCTACGGCGGCGGCTGGGGCTGCGTAATGATGGCCCAGCCTCTCAAAAGCTGTCTGGATGCGATCTGCGCCGACGCCGGAGAACAAAAGCGCCGGGTCGTCTATCTCTCCCCCCAGGGGAAGACCTTCGACCAGGCCTGTGCCCGGCGGCTGGCCGCCGATTACGACCATCTGGTGCTGGTCTGCGGCCACTACGAGGGCGTGGACGAGCGCTTCATCGAGGAGTGCGTGGACGAGGAGCTCTCCCTGGGGGACTTCGTCCTCACCGGCGGGGAGATCGCCGCCATGGCCGTGGCCGACGCGGTGTGCCGTCTGGTGCCCGGGGTGCTGTCCGACGAGGAGTGCTTCACCGGGGAGAGCCACTGGGACGGTCTGCTGGAATACCCCCAGTACACCCGCCCCGACGTTTGGGAGGGCCGGACCGTACCGGAGGTGCTCCGGGGCGGCAACGACGCCGAGATCCGCCGCTGGCGGCGGAAAAAAATGCTGGAGCGCACCATGGACAAGCGGCCGGAGCTGTTCGAGCGGTTCGTCCCCGGGGAGGCCGACGCCGCCCTGATCGCGGAAATAAAGAAAGACCGCTCCCGGCTGCCGCTGACAAAGAGCGTGACCTGCCGTCCGGTGAAGCCGGAGGACCGGGAGGCGGTGGAGCTGCTGTTTCGCCAGGGGCGGAACTACCTCCGCAAGCACCGGGTGGACCAGTGGAGCGAGAATTACCCCCTTTGGGAGGACGTTCTGGGCGATATGGAGCGGGGCGAGGGCTTCGTGATGACCCACGGGGAGGACGTGGCGGCCTATTTCTGCCTGTCCGCTCTCCCGGAACCCGTGTATGCCGGGCTCACCGACGGCAAATGGATGCGGGACGGCGCTTACCGCGTCATCCATCGCTGCGCCGTGGGCGCCGAATACCGGGGCACCGGCATGGCGGACCGGATGTTTGCCGCCGCGGAGGAGCTCACCCGCGCCATGGGCATAGACGATCTCCGGACGGATACCCACCGGCACAACGAGCCCATGAAGGCGCTGCTGAAGCGCCGGGGCTTCCAGTACCGGGGAAACGTGCGCTATGACGATGTGGGCGAAGGCCGCGACCCCCGCCGCCAGGCCTTTGAAAAGGTGCTGCGCTGAGCATCGGGACCGATACCGGGACCGGCACGGGAAAACCATGCCGGTCCCGTTCCTTATCATTTCGGGGTTTTTCTTTCCCGGCGGATATGCTAATATGGGGTCGGACGATCCGCGGATCGCCCCTGCGAGGGAACGGAGAGCGGGCCGTCGGGGACGCCGGCCCCTACAATTGAGGCCGGGCGCTGGATCATAAATGTAGGGGAGGGGCTTGCCCCTCCCGATCCGCCGGAAACCGATCCGACAATAGGCCGTCGGGGACGCCGGCCCCTACAATTGAGGCCGGGCGCTGGATCGCGGCCCGAAAAAACTCATTCATTTCCGGGAGGTCCCCAGATGGATCTGACCAATTACACGGAGGTCACCGCCCTGCTGCGGCGGCACGGCTTCCATTTCTCCAAATCCCTGGGGCAGAACTTCCTCACCGCCGCCTGGGTGCCGGAGCGCATCGCCGACGAGGCGCTGCTGGGACCGGAGGACGGCGTGCTGGAAGTGGGCCCCGGGGTGGGCTGTCTCACAGAGCAGCTCTCCGACCGGGCGGGCAAGGTGCTGTGCCTGGAGCTGGACCGGCGGCTGGAGGGCGTGCTGGCCGAGACCCTGGAGGGCCGGGACAACGTGGAGATCGTCTTCGCCGACGCGGCGAGATCGGATCTGTCCGCCCTCTGCCGGGAGCATCTGGGCCGTCGGCCCTGGAAGGTTTGCGCCAATCTGCCCTACAACGTGACCACTCCCCTGCTCACCGCCTTTCTGGAGGCGGAATGCTTCGAGAGCGTCACCGTCATGGTGCAGAAGGAGGTGGCGGAGCGGATGTGCGCCGCCCCCGGCGGCAAGGATTACGGCGCCTTTACCCTGCTGGTGCAGTGGTACGCGGAGCCGGAGCTGCTGTTCACCGTGCCGCCCCACTGCTTCGTGCCGCAGCCCAAGGTCACCAGCGCCGTGGTCCGACTGACCCGGCGCACCGCGCCCCCCGCGGAGGTGGAGAGCCGGGACTTCTTTTTCCGCACCGTCCGGGCCGCCTTTGCCCAGCGGCGAAAGACCCTGCCCAACGCCCTCATGGCCGGCTTCCCCGGCCTGGACCGGGCCGGGGCGGAGGCGTGCGCGGAGGCCGTGGGGCTTTCCCCCATGGCCCGGGGGGAGACGCTCTCCCTCCGGCAGTTCGCCGCGCTGTCGGACGCCGTTTCCCGCCGGCTCGGCGGATCCTGATCGGCTTTGATGCGCGCAAAGAGGACCGGCGGCCCCGTGTGGGCCGCCGGTCCTCTTTGCGCTGCTTTTATTTGTCCTCGCCGTTGGTTCCGCCGGGCATGTAGTAGATCTCCAGCAGATCCCGCATCTCATAATACCGTTCGTGATACCGCCAGTCCAGGCCGGTGGATTCCAGGCCGTTGTAGAGCACCACTTCCGAGGTCTTCGGGTAGGCGTCCCGGATGGCGTCCCGCTGGGCCTGGCTCCAGGGGTTGCCGAAGTAGAACAGCCGCTCCAGCCAGGTGGTCTGCAGCAGCACCTCATAGGCGCTGTCCGCGGCGGCAAAGGGGATATAGCAGATATTCAGGTCCTTCAGGTTTTTGCACTCCAGCAGGGGCGAGAGATCCGTCACCTGGGTCTTGAAGAGCTCCAGATATTCCAGCTCCTGCAGGCTGGCGATGGGCGTGATGTCGTACACCGGGCCGTCCGCCAGGATCAGGAAGCGCAGATGGGGCATGTTGTACAGGAAGGTGATGTTCGTGAACTTCTGGTGACCCATGTCCAGAGCGATGAGATCCGTGCAGTATTTCAGCGGCTCCGACGTACTGTTGAAAAGGTAGCCCTTCTCCCACTTGGCCGCGATGAAGGCCGTTTCGTCGGACCGCATCTGATAGCCGCCGAAGTGGACCATCCAGACGAATTTCACATCCTCATGGCGCTTGTTCAGCGCGTCCATGTCCTCGTCCGAGATCCCGCACTCCAGCATGACCACCTTTTCCAGATGGTGCATGCCGGGGACGAGCGCCTCGACCTGGGCGCCGTTGTCCCCGAGCTTCCGATAGCTGAGGTCGATCTCCGTGTCCGTGGAGTGCACGGGAACGCCGTACACATGGGTGGACCACAGCACGTCCAGATCCAGGTCGGAGGCCAGTTCCACCAGCGCGTCGTCCTCCAGACCGCAGTCCGTGAGATCCAGGCTTTCCAGCTCGGGCAGGCGCCGGACGTTGTCCCGGAGGACGGCCAGATCCTCCGCCGTGAGGTCCGTCCGCCCGGCATAGGAGAGGTCCCGGATGTCGGACGGCACCACCTTGCCCAGGAAATCCAGATCCGCGGTCACCTGCGCGCCGGGAGCCGCCTCCGCCAGCGCATCCATCAGGTCGAAGCCGGCCGGGCCGCCCGTGAAGGTCACACTCTCCGCCGCGGGGAGCCACTTCAGTTTTTCCTTCAGATCCTTCGCCGTCACCGAGGCGACGTCCAGCGTCAGCTCCTTCGTGTCATGGGGCCAGCGCTTTCCGCCCAGCTCCACGCTCCAGTCGGCCTCCACCTTCGGGAACGCCTTGGCCAGCGCCTGCGCCAGGGCGAAGTCGGTGAAATCGTCCGTGAAGCTCACCCGTTTCAGCCGGGGGAAATACTGCATCCGCTCCACGTCCTCCTCCGTCAGGGCGGAGAGCGTCAGCTCCTCCGAGAAGGAGTCCTGGTCGCCCGTGCTCAGCGGTACGTTCCAGCGGATCTCCGTATCGGGCAGCTTCGCCGACAGCTCGTTGAATTCCTCCACGGTGACGCTCTGGCCGCGGAGGTCCGTGGCTGCGGCGTTCTTGGGAATGGCGCTGTTCCCCACGATCACGTGGGAGGACAAAAACCAAACGACCGCCGCCGCGATGGCGGCCAGCGCGATCAGCAGAACGGGCCGCAGGGGGAGTTTTCTTTTCTTTTCAGGGTTCTCCTCCGCAGAGGCTTCTTCCGCAGAAGCTTCCCCGGCGGGCTTCTCCTCCGTGGGGGCCTCCCCGGCGGGCTTCTCCTCCGCGGGGGCCTCCCCGGCGGGCTTCTCCTCCGCGGGAACGGGTTCTGTTTTCGATGTATCCTCCGGGGTCGGGCTCTCGGTCCCGAGCTCCTTCTTTTCTTCGTCCATGAGCTGAGGTGCTCCTTTCATCATGGTCCATCGCTTATTATACAGGATATACGGGAAAACGGAAATACTTTTTTCAAAAAATAAAGCAGGGCCGGATAGTGACAGGCCGGGAGAAACGTGCTATACTGTGCGTAGTTTCCGTTGTGTGGAGGATCACCCCATGAGAAAGACTCTCTCCGCCCTGCTGACGCTGGTGCTTATGCTCTCCCTGTTCAGCGTCTCTGCGCTGGCCGCAACCCGTGTGAAAAACCATGAGCACACGCTGGATGAAGGCACCGTCACCCAGGAGCCCACCTGCTATACCCGCGGCTGGATCACCTATGTCTGTACCGACCCGGACTGCGACTACGTCTGCCGGGAGGCCATCCCCGCCACCGGTCACAATTTGGACGACGGCGCGTATCTGGTCGTGCCCACCTGCTCCGGGATGGGCGAGATGATCTACCATTGTCAGAATCCCGGCTGCACCTATCTCACCACGCATATCGTCCCGTATCTGGGCCATCGGATGGAGCTGGACGAGGTGATTTCCGAGCCCTCCTGCACCCATCCGGGGCTGACCCGGTACGTCTGCGCCCGGGAGGGCTGCCACGCAGCCACCATCATCGACTTCCCCTCTCTCGGTCACCGGCTGGACGAGGGGGTCCTCTCCGTGGAGCCGACCTGCACCTCCTCGGGCTCCATCGTGTATTCCTGCACCCGGGAGGGCTGCGACTACACCAAAACCCAGTGGGTGGCCCCCCTGCCCCACACCTGGGACGAGGGCACCATCACCATTGAGCCCACCGAACACACCTGGGGGCGCCGGATCTACACCTGCACGGTGTGCGGCGCCACCACCCCCGTGGCCGTTCCGCCGCTCAGCGCCATCTTCCGCCTGGCCCTCCACAGCGGGGTCCACTACAGCGTGGATCCCGACATGGACACTACCATCCGCTCGGACGGCGAGTTGAATTTCCAGATCATCTTCGACGACGGCTGGATAGCCGGCGATGATTTTGCCGTTACGGCCAACAACGCCCAGATCCGCCAGGAAGACGACGGCACCTTTACCATCTGCCATGTGGAGGCCGACACCCGGGTCTCTGTGACCGGCATCGTCCGGGAATGATCTCCTGTTTATGATGAAAAACTCCGTTTGAAAAAACGGAGTTTTTTTTATTTTAGGGTTGACAATTCCATGCCGGTTTGCTATTATAACCCTCGCCGATTGAAAACGGTCGTCCTGTGGGGGTATAGCTCAGCTGGGAGCACTACCCATTAAACACGCACCCCCATGTTGAGAGCGCACAAAAATCGCAAAAACCCGATAATTCAATAATTACATCCCGTCTATTCGGGGGTATAGCTCAGCTGGGAGAGCGCTTGAATGGCATTCAAGAGGTCAGCGGTTCGATCCCGCTTATCTCCACCAAAGGGATGTAAAAAGGCTTGTTTTCGTGAGAAAACAAGCC
>JAFRDL010000029.1 GCA_017411265.1 Oscillospiraceae bacterium
CCAGCTTGGCCACCTCGAGGCCGTAGCTGTCGTCCGTGGCGCCGGGAAGGATCGTCCGCAGGAAGATCAGCTTCCCGTTCTGCCGCTTGGCGGAGATGTTGTAGTTGCGCACGCCGGGGATGGTCCCCTCCAGCACGGAAAGCTCGTGGTAGTGGGTGGCGAACATGGTCTTGGCCCCCAGGCGCTTCCGGTCGGCGCAGTATTCCAGCACCGCCCGGGCGATGGCCATGCCGTCGTAGGTGGAGGTGCCCCGGCCGATCTCATCCAGGATCAGCAGGGAGTCCGCCGTGGCGTTTTTCAGGATGGAGGCCACCTCGCTCATCTCCACCATGAAGGTGGACTGGCCGCCCGCCAGGTCGTCGGAGGCGCCGATCCGGGTGAACACCCGATCCACCACGCCGATGCAGGCGCTCTTGGCCGGGACGAAGGAGCCCATCTGGGCCATGAGCACGATGATGGCCGTCTGGCGCATATAGGTGCTCTTGCCCGCCATATTGGGTCCGGTGACGATGGCCACCCGGTCCTCCGCGTCGTTGAGCCAGGTGTCGTTGGGGACGAACAGCACGTCCTTCTGCATCTGCTCCACCACCGGGTGCCGCCCCTCCACGATCCGCAGGGACCGGGAGAGCTCGATCTCCGGACAGACGTAGCCGTTGCGCACCGCCGCTTCGGCCAGGGAGCACAGGGCGTCCAGCTCCGCCACCGCGGCGGCGGCGGCCTGGATGTCGTCCACCCGCTGGGCCACCTGGCGCAGCACGTCCATGAAAAAGTCGTATTCCAGCTGCTCGATCCGGTCCCGGGCGGAGGTGATGTCGTCCTCCAGGGCCTTCAGCTCCGGGGTGAAATACCGCTCGCCGTTCACCAGGGTCTGCTTGCGGATGTACTCCTCCGGCAGGGCCGCGGCCCCGGCGGAGTTGGGGATGTCGATGTAGTAGCCGAAGACCTTGTTGTAGCCCACCTTCAGCTTTTTGATGCCCGTGCGCTCCCGCTCCCGGCTCTCCAGCTCCGCCACCCGGGCGGCGCCGTGCTGCCGGATGTCCCGGAGGCGATCCACCTCCTCGCTGTAGCCGGCCCGGAGGATGCCCCCCTCCCGCACGGAGAAGGGCGGCTCGTCACAGATGGCCCGGCGCAGCAGGAAGCACACGTCCTCCAGCGGGTCTGTTCCCGCCAGGGACCGGAGCATGCCGCTCTCCGCTCCGGCCAGCCGGGCGAACAGGGCGGGCAGGATCCCCAGATACCGGCCCAGGGCCAGCATATCCCGGCCGTTGGCGGTGCCGTACACCGCCCGGCTGGTGAGGCGCTGGATGTCCCCGATCTCCCGAAGGAGGTTGATGATCTCCCCCCGGTTCACGTTGTCCCGGAACAGCTCGTCCACCGCGGACAACCGCCGGCGGATGGCCACCGGGGACAGCAGCGGCCGCTCCACCCAGCTGCGGAGCATCCGCCCGCCCATGGGGGTGCGGGTCTTGTCCAGCACCCAGAGAAGGGAGCCCTTCTTCTCCCCGGTGCGCAGGTTTTCCGTCAGCTCCAGATTGCGCCGGGCGGCGGCGTCCAGCTCCATATACCGGCCCTGGGTGAATACGTCCGGCCGCCGGAGCTGGCGCATGTCCCCTCGCTGGGTCTCGTTGAGATAGCGGAGCAGGCCGCCCAGGGCCAGGGTCCCGGCGTCGTCCAGCCCCAGCTCGTCCCCGTCCGCGCCGTACTGGGCGCGGATGACCTCCCGACAGCCGGCCGGATCGAAGCGGTCCGCCCCCTCCTCCACCCGGCAGGAGATGCGCTTTTCCAGGGCCTCCCGAAGCTCCCGGCAGTCCGCCGCGCCCGGGGAGAGCAGCGCCTCCCGGGGACGGAAACGGGAGAGCTCGTTGAGGACGTGCCCCGCCGCGCCTCTGCCGAAGGAGGCGGCGCAGACCTCGCCGGTGGACACGTCCGCGAAGGCGCATCCGCCCAGATCTCCCGCCAGCCAGACGGCCCCCAGATAGTTGGAGACCCCCTCCTGGAGCATGGAGCTCTCCAGCACCGTGCCGGGGGTGATGATGCGGATGATGTCCCGGGCCACCAGCCCCTTGGTGAGCTTGGGGTCCTCCATCTGCTCGCACACCGCCACCTTGTAGCCCTTCTGGATCAGCCGGGAGATGTACTGCTCCGCGCTGTGGTAGGGCACGCCGCACATGGGGGTCTGCTCCTCCTCGGGCTTGCCCCGGTCCCGGGTGGTGAGGGCGAGATCCAGCTCCCGGGCGCCGATCCTGGCATCCTCGTCGAACATCTCGTAGAAGTCGCCCAGCCGGTAAAAGAGCAGGCAGTCCGGGTGCTCCGCCTTGATGGCGTTGTATTGCATTTTCATGGGGGTGGTTTCCGCTGGCATTGGTAAGTCCCCTTATCCGTTATTTGGTCCGGTCATGCTCTCGTCCGGGGATCGGATCGGCGCGATCTCCCCGAACAGGGCGTAGGTGTTGCTGCCGGTGATGCGCGCCTGCGCCCACTGGCCGATGAGACTCTCGTCCCCCCGGAGGTGCACCAGCCGGCCCCCGGCGGTGCGGGACGACAGGTTGTAGTCCCCGTTTTTGCTCCGGCCGTCGATGAGCACCCGGAAGGTCTTCCCCTCCTGCGCGGCGTGCAGCGCCGCAGCGGCGGCGTTGGCGCTCTCCAGCAGCCGGTCGAACCGGTCCTGGATCACCGCCCGGGGGGTGTCGTCGGGCCACTCCGCCGCCTTCGTGCCGGGGCGGCGGGAGTAGATGAAGGTGAACATGGAGTCGAACCCCACCTCCTCCGTCAGGGAGAGGGTGTCCAGGAAATCCGCCTCCGTCTCCCCGGGAAAGCCCACGATCACGTCGGTGGTGAGCACCAGCTCCGGGATATACCGCCGGGCCAGCTCCACCTGGTGCAGATATTTCTCCCGGGTGTAGCCCCGGTTCATGGCCTTGAGGATCCGGTCGCTGCCGGACTGGACGGGCAGGTGAAGGTGGGGGGCGCATTTTTCACACTCCGCCATGGCGGCGAAGAGCTTCTCCGTGGCGTCCTTGGGGTGGCTGGTCATGAACCGGATCCGGAAATCCCCGGGGATGGCGTTGATCTTCCGGAGCAGATCCGCAAAGTCGCACTCCTCCTCCAGACCCCGGCCGTAGGAGTTCACGTTCTGCCCCAGGAGGGTGATGTCCCTGTAGCCCGCGGCCACCAGGGCCTCGGCCTCCCGCACCACCTCTTCGCTCCTCCGGGACCGCTCCCGGCCCCGGACGTAGGGCACGATGCAGTAGGAACAGAAGTTGTTGCACCCGTTCATGATGGTGAGCCAGGCCTTCACGCTGCCGTCCCGGGCGCGGGGCATGCCCTCCGCCACCGCCTCGGCGTCCGCGGCGGAAAACACCCGGCCCCTGTTTCCGGACAGGCCGTGGACCTGCAGCGTCCGCTCCATCAGCTCCGGGAAGCGCCAGAGGTCGTGGGGGCCGAAGCACAGGTCCACCATCCGGTAGGATCGTTTCACCTTTTCCCGGATGGCCTCGCTCTGGGCCATACAGCCGCAGAGGACCACGATCCGCTCCGGATGGACCCGCTTGACGTGGGAGAGGGCGCCCACGTTCCCGAACACCCGCATCTGGGCGTGCTCCCGCACGGCGCAGGTGTTCACCACGATCACGTCCGCCTTCTCCTCGTCCCCGGTGAGGGCGTAGCCCATGGCGCCGAGGTAGCCCCGGAGCACCTCGCTGTCGGACTCGTTCTGCTGGCAGCCGTAGGTGTCCACCATGGCGAAGCGCTCCCCGTCTCCCAGGGAGACGCGGATCCTTCTGCATATGTCTTTCTGCCGCTGGATCTCGGCGGCGGGGATCTCCTGTCGAAGCGCTGCCATAGCCCGTTCCTTTCCGGTTACTGAACATATATGATAACATTTTTATGTGGAAACTTCAACGGCTTTGGAGTATAATCCAAGTTGGAAATCTGTCTGAGCGGACCGGGAGGTGGCCTTTATGCCCCAGATCAACATACTCTCTCCTCATGTGGCGGACCTCATCGCCGCCGGTGAGGTGGTGGAGCGCCCCGCCTCGGCGGTGAAGGAGCTGCTGGAAAACGCGGTGGACGCGGGCGCGCGGACCGTCGTGGCGGAGATCCGCGCCGGAGGCCGGGAGCTGATCCGCGTCACGGACGACGGCTGCGGCATGGCCCCGGAGGACGCCGGGGTGTGCTTCCTGCGCCACGCCACCAGCAAGCTCCGGGACGAGCGGGGTCTGGAGGCCATCGGCACCCTGGGCTTCCGGGGCGAGGCGCTGGCCGCCGTCTCCGCGGTGAGCCGCGTCACCCTCACCACCCGGCTCCGGGGCACGGATTCCGGCGTGCGCGTGGCGGTGCAGGCCGGGGAGATCCTCTCCATGGAGGAATGCGGCTGCCCGGAGGGCACCACCATCCAGGTCCGGGATCTCTTCTACAACACCCCCGCCCGGCAGAAGTTTTTGGGCTCGGACCGGTCGGAGGGGGCCGCGTGCGTCCAGGCGGCGCTGCGCTGCGCCCTGGGCCGGCCGGACGTGTCCATCCGCTGTCTCCGGGACGGACAGGAGGAATTTTTCTCCCCCGGGGACGGGCAGGCGGCCTCCGCCGTCTATGCCCTGCTGGGGCGGGACTTCTCCGCCGGGATGCTCCCCCTTGAAACGGAAAACGAGGGCGTGACCGTCACCGGCTTCGTGTCCGCTCCCTCAGCCTGCCGGGGCAACCGGTCGGCGCAGTACTTCTTCTGCAACGGGCGGCCCATCCGCTCCCGTTCCCTTCAGGCGGCCCTGGAGCAGGCCTATAAAAACACCGCCATGGTGGGGAAGTTCCCCGCCTGTGTGCTGTACATCACCCTTCCCAACGGTCTGGTGGACGTGAACGTCCACCCCACCAAGGCGGAGGTGAAGTTCGCCCGGGAGAAGGCCGTGTTCGACGGGGTGTACTACGGCGCTCTGGCCGCCCTGGGCAAGGGCGCCCCCCGGAGCGAGTCTCCGGCGGAGCTCCCCCCGTCCGCCCCCGCCGTCCGTCCCGCTCCCCGGAAGGACTTCTTCCGGACCATGGACGCGGCGGAGTTCAAGAAGACATTCACCGCCCCGGCGTCACCGTCCCGGGGGAGCGCCGGGCCCGCTCCCCGGCCTGCGGTGCGGGACGACGCCCCCTACCGGGCGGAGATCCGACGCCCGGCGGTCCCGGAGCCCGCGCCGGTAAAAAAGCCCGCGGCTCCCGCCCCGGCGGAAAATGAGGGTGCTCCGGTCCCGGAGCAGACCGTCCTCCACGAGAGCTTCCGCCGCGAGCCCTTCCGTCTCATCGGGGAGGCCATGGGCGTCTACATCCTCCTGGAGCAGGGGGACAAGCTCCTTGTCATCGACAAGCACGCCGCCCATGAGCGGATGCTGTTCGACAAGATGCGCCTGAACGAAAAGCCCCTGATGAGCCAGGAGCTGATGGAGAGCGTGACCTTCACCACCGACCCGGACGGGGCGGATCTGATCCAGCGGAACGCCGACCTCCTCACCCGGCTGGGCTTTGCCCTGGAGAGCTTCGGGGAGAACGCCTTCGTGCTCCGGGGCGTCCCGGCGGACGTGGACGCCGCCGCGGCGGTCCCGCTGCTGGAGGAGCTGGTGGAAAAGCTCCGGGAGGGCCGGAGCCTGTCCGCCGGGGACGTGTGGGAGCGGCTGGCCGAGACGGTGGCCTGCAAGGCCGCGGTGAAGGCCAACACACCCGTGGCCGAGGAGGGGCTGCTGGCCCTGGCGGAGAAGGTCCTGGCCGGGGAGGTCACCCGCTGTCCCCACGGCCGTCCGGTGATGACCGTGTTCACCCGCGCCGAGCTGGACAAGCGCTTCGGCCGGATCGTGTGACCGGACCCTCCGCGCCCGGTCCTTCCCCCGGCGGGGACGGGGTCGGCCCGCCCGCCGGCGAATAAAGGCAAAAAAAGAGAGCGCGCCATCGCGCGCTCCCCTCAAAGGCCGTTTTTTACTTGTTATAATACAGGATCCCCAGGCATTTGGGTCCGCAGTGGCTGGAGATGGTGCTCCCCGCCCGGGTGTGGCAGATCTCCTCAAAGGGCCCCAGGGACCGGAGCAGGGCCGCCAGGCTCTCGATCTCCTGGTCCGACACGCCGGAGTCGGTGATGAAGATCCGCCGGTAATCCACGTCCGTATGCCCCTCGATCCGCTCCCGGACGTAGGCCTCCAGGCACTTGTCCAGATTGCCCCGGTACTTTTTCCCCACGCCCATGACCCCGTTCTTTACCTCGATGCAGGGCCGGAGCTTGAGAAGGTTGGCCCCCAGGGCCGCCAGGGAGGAGCAGCGCCCGCCCTTGCGGAGGTATTCCAGGGTGTCCAGGACGAAGCTGACGTTCAGCTTTTCCTTCCGCTCGTCCAGGATCTTTTTGATCTCCTCCCCGGTCTTTCCCTCCCGGGCCAGGAGCGCCGCGTCCATCGCCAGATGACCGATGCCGGTGGACAGGTTCCGGGAGTCCACCACGAACACCCGGCCGGGATAATCCTGCCCCGCCGCCACCGCGTTCTGGTAGCAGGCGGACATATCCGCGGAGATGGTGAAATGGACGACCTGATCGTGATCCTGCAGGGCGCGGCCGAAATAATCCAGGTAGTCCGCGATGGGGACCGCCGCCGTGCCGCAGAGCTTCCCGGTCTTTTCCGTATAGGCGAAGATGTCCTGGGCGGTGATCTCCACCCCGTCCCGCAGCGACTCGTCCCCCCGCTGGATGTACAGGGGGATGATATGGATATCGTAGTCCTTCACCAACTCCGGCGAGAGATCGCAGGTGCTGTCCGAGGAGACAAAAATCTTCATTTTCCTTTCTTTCCCCCTTTTTCGGCCGTGGGAAGTTCACACTGAGTTCATTTTACCACAGGAGTTTCTGTTTGTCTATGAACAATCGCCCCCTGATTGTAATCACCGGCCCCACCGCCACGGGCAAGACCGCCCTGGGGGCGGCGCTGGGCCGCGCCCTGGGGGGTGAGGTGATCTCCGCCGACTCCATGCAGATCTACCGGGGCATGGACATCGGCACCGCCAAGCCCACCCCCGCCGAGACGGAGGGAGTGCCCCACCACATGATCGACGTGGCCGACCCCGCCGAGACCTGGTCCGCCGCCCGGTGGGCGGAAATGGCGGACGCCGCCGTGCGGGACATCCTCGCCCGGGGAAGGCAGCCCATCGTGGTGGGCGGCACCGGGCTCTACATCGACTCTCTGCTCACCGGCCGGGAGTACGGCGCCGCCCCGGGGGATTCCGGGGTCCGGGAGGCCCTGGCGGCGGAATACGACGTCCTGGGAGGCGAGGCCTTCCGGGAAAAGCTCCGGGCCGTGGACCCCGAGCGGGCGGAGAAGCTGGCCCCCGCCGACAAAAAACGGCTGGTGCGGGCCATGGAGGTCTTCACTCTCACCGGGGAGACCATCACCGCCCACGACGAGCGCACCTGCGCTCTCCCGCCCCGGTATGCGTCCGTCCGCTTCGCCCTCACCTGGAACGACCGGGAACAGCTTTACGCCCGGATCCGGCGGCGGGTGGACGACATGGCGGCCGCCGGGCTCTTCCGGGAGGTGGAGGCGCTGCTGGCCGCCGGGCTCCGGAGCGACAGCACCACCATGCAGGCCATCGGTTATAAAGAGGTCGCCGCCGCCCTCCGGGGGGAGTGCACTCCGGAGGAGGCGCTGGAGGCGGTAAAGCGGGAGTCCTGCCGCTACGCCAAGCGGCAGCTCACCTGGCTCCGGCGGGACGCCGGGCTCCGCTGGCTCCCCCGGGAGGAATACCCGGACACAGCCTCCGCGCTGGACGCGGTCCTGCGGGTGCTGGCAGAGACTCCGGCCGTGTGATCTTTCCGGCCCTTCGACTCGTATCGACGGGTTTTGCAAAAAGCTCTCTTTACAATAAGAGGACGTACGGATGCCGCGGCTCCGTGCGAAAATCTTATGAAAAAGCCGGACGGGACCATCCCCGCCCCGGCGAAAAGGAGCTTTTATCATGCAAAAAACACAGAATCTGCAGGACCTTTTCCTCAACCAGACCCGCCGGGACCGCCAGCCGGTGACGCTGTTCCTGATGAACGGTTTCCAGATGCGGGGCGTCGTCCGGGGCTTCGACAGCTTCACCGTGGTGCTGGAGGCCGACGGGAAACAGCACCTCATCTACAAGCACGCCATCTCCACCCTGGTGCCCGCCCACACCGTGGACATGACCGGCGGAAATGGTACATAACTCCCCGGTCCGGCCGGAAACGGTGCTTCTTCTCGCCGGGGCGGCGGCGCTCCTGGCGGCAGCCGCCTGGGCGGGGAGCTGGGCGTACCGGAATTCGGCCCGCCGGTCCCGCACGGCGGTGTGCGTCAGCGCCGTGATGGAGGACTCCGTCCCCCTTTCGGGGCTGGTGCTCCGGGAAGAGAGGGCGCTTGCCCCCGCCGGGCCGTCCCTCCGGTATCTCCCCGCTCCGGGGGAGCGGATCCCCGCCGGGAGCGTGGCGGCCATCCAGTATGAGACCGGAGAGGAGTATTTCCGGGGCGAGCTGCTGCGGCGGCTCCGGCAGGACCTGTCCCTGGAGGAACGGGGCACCGCTCTGTCCCCCGGCGAGGCAGCCAGGATTCTCTCCGCCGCCGTGGCGAGACGGGACCTCTCCGCCGCGCCCCCTGCCGCCCGGACCCTGCGTCTGGCCCTGGCGGGACCGGACGACGCGGCGGCGCAGGCCCTGCGCCGGGAGATCGAGGCCCTGGAGGCCGCGGGAGCGGCGGATCACCTGTTTTTGGCGCCGGCGAGCGGTTTTTTCTTTCCCGATGCGGACGGCTGGGAGACGCTGTCCTTCGCGGCGGCGGCGGAACTGTCCCCCCGGGAGCTGCGGTATCTCCTGGCCCATCCCCCGGAGCCGCCGGGGAACGCCCGGCTCCTCACCGGCAGCGCCTGGCGTTTTCTGGCTCTTACGGACCTCTCCGCCGCCGCCCGGTTCGACCCGGGCCGGCAGGTGGAGCTCCTCCTGCCCGGAGAGGACGCCCGCTTTCCCGCCCGGGCGCTGTCCGTCCGGACGGGGGACGGGGACATGGCCGTGGTGACCTTCGTCTCCCGGGAGGGCTTTCCGGCAGCCGCCGTCCTCCGGCAAACGGAGCTCACCGCGGTGCTCGCCCGGTGGGAGGGCCTGCGCCTGCCCGCCGCCGCGGTGCGGGAGACAGACGGGGAGGTCTTCGTCCTCCGCCGCGTCGGCCCGCGGACGGAGCGGACGGCGGTGACCGTGCTGGCCCGGCAGGGGAACGACGTCCTCGTCGCCGGGGACTCCCTGTTTCCCGGCGCGGAGGTCCTTTTGCCCTGACAGAAAAAAACGACCCGAAGGGGGTAAACGATATGGGTACCATCGCAGAAAACGTCCGTCTCGCCAGGGAGCGCATCGCCGCCGCGGCCCGGGAGGCCGGCCGGGATCCGGGAGAGATCCGGCTGCTGGCTGCCACCAAAATGAACGGCCCGGAGCGCATTGCCCAGGCCGTGGCCGCGGGGGTGGACCTGTGCGGGGAAAACCGGGTCCAAGAGTTTCTGGCAAAAAAAGCCGTGAACGCATACGCTCCCTGCAGCGTCCATTTTATAGGTCACCTTCAAAAGAACAAGGTGAAAAACGTGGTGGGCGCGGTGGAGCTGATCCACTCGGTGGACAGCGCGGAGCTGATGGAGTGTATCCACCGTCGGGCCGCCGCTCTGGGCGTGGTGCAGGACGTGCTGCTGGAGGTGAACATCGGCGGCGAGGCGTCCAAAAGCGGCGTCAGCCCGGACGGGCTGCCCGCGCTGCTCTCCGCTGCCGCGGCATGTCCCGGCCTGCGGGTGCGGGGACTGATGACCATTCCCCCTGTGGAACAGAACCGGGGGGAGAACCGGGCATATTTCCGCCGAATGTACCAGCTTTTTGTTGACATCCGGGAGAAAAAATACGATAATGTATTAATGAACGAGCTCTCCATGGGCATGAGTGACGATTACGAGGACGCGGTGCGCTGCGGCGCCACCATCGTGCGCCTGGGCACGGCGCTCTTCGGTCCCCGGAATTACGATACACAGGAGGCGCCCCCGCATGGGACTTTTGGATGAACTGAAAAAACTGACCAAGCCCTACGACGACGAGGACTATCTGGAGGAGGACCTGGCCGACCCGGTGCGGGTGCCCGCCCAGGACAACCGGAGCTACGCCTCCTATGCGGAAGCCCCCCGTCCCGCCGAGCCCGCCCAGCCCGCCCGGCGGCCCTATGTCTTCTCCCAGCAGCCCCGACAGGCGCCCCAGCAGGGATACGCCCAGGGCGGCTACGACCAGGGCTATGCCCAGCCGGGATACCAGGGCTACGCCCAGCAGCCCTACGCCACCCGCGGCTACGCCCAGCAGCCCCAGGCCCAGGCCTACGCCCAGCAGCCCCGGCAGAGCTATCCCCAGAGCGGCTTCTCCGCCGCCCCTCAGGCCAAGCTCCTGCTGGTCCGCCCCGACCGGTTCGAGGTGGCCGCGGACATCGCCGACCGCATCTCCGAGCGGAACGCCATCGTGCTCAACCTGGAGGAGACCCAGAAGGACACCGCCCGCCGGATGCTGGACTTCCTCTCCGGCGTGACCTACGCCCAGGGCGGAAAGATCAAAAAGGTCTCCGGCAGCACCTATGTCATCACCCCGGCAGGCATGGATTTCCTGGGCGAGGGCGTGGAGGACATGGAATCCCGGGAGAGCTATTTCTGAAAAAAGGAAAAACAACAATACACGCAAAGGGGTAAATCGATATGATCACTGCTCAGGACATTCGCGAAAAGACATTTGAGAAGGCCACCTTCGGCGGCTATGCCATGAACGAGGTGGACGATTTTCTCGACGAGCTGGCCAGCGACATCGCCGCCACCCAGAAGGAAGCCGCCGTGCTCCGGGGCAAGATGAAGGTCCTCGTGGACAAGATCGAGGAATACCGCAATTCCGAGGACGAGATGAACCGGGCCCTGGTCTCCGCCCAGAAGCTGGCCAAGTCCATCGAGGACGAGAGCCGCGAAAAGGCCGACGCCATCCTTGCCGAGGCCCAGGAGAAGGCCGACGCCCTCCTGGCTGAGGCTCAGGAGAAAGCGGATTCCATCACCGGCAATCTCCGTCAGCTGCGGGAGGCCGAGGAGCTGCGCTATCAGAAGGCCCAGTCCTCCGCCGCCGAGTGCATCCAGGTCACCTCCAAGAAGCTGGCCGAGACGCTGGCGTTCCTGCAGTCCCTTCAGGACAGCGACCTGATCGGCGCTATCGTGACCCCAGCTCCCGACGAGCGGAAGGCCATCCCCGCCCCCGCGGAGGAGGCCGGGAGCGAAGAGGCGCCCGCGGAAGACGCCCCCGCCCCCGAGGAAGAGGCCGCTCCCGCTCCCGACGAGGAGACCCCCGATTATTTCCAGCAGTTTGAAAAGGCGGTCTACCAGGCGGAGCAGCCCGAAGAGGACGCCATCCCCGCTTACGAGGACGGCGACGACGCCCCCTCTTTCCGCTTCTGAGCCTCTCCCCGGTTTGAGAGAATTGAACAGAGCGGGGCATCCGTGCCCCGCTTTGTTAGTGTGATTGGAGATACGAAACCAATGGACTACAATGCCACCGTAAATCTGCCCAAGACCGATTTCCCCATGCGCGCGGGCCTGCCCAAGCGGGAGCCGGACATGCTCAAGGCCTGGTACGACCTGGATCTGTACCACGAGATGGTGAAGCGCAACGAGGGCAAGCCCTCCTTCATCCTCCACGACGGCCCTCCCTTCTCCAACGGCGAGCTGCACATGGGTCACGCGCTGAACAAGTGCCTGAAGGATTTCATCAACCGGTATAAATCCATGTCCGGGTATCAGGTCCCCTATACCCCCGGCTGGGACAACCACGGCATGCCCATCGAGAGCGCCATCATCAAGGAGCAGCGCCTGAACCGGAAGGCCATGAGCGTCAGCGAATTCCGTTCCGCCTGCCACAAGTACGCCCAGCATTACGTGGACGTGCAGCGGGAGGGCTTCAGGCGCCTGGGCGTGCTGGGAGACTGGGACCACCCCTATCTCACCATGGATCCCAAGTTCGAGGCGGAGGAAGTCAAGGTCTTCGGAAAGATGTACGAGAAGGGCTATATCTACAAGGGCCTCAAGCCTGTGTACTGGTGCCCCAACGACGAGACCGCCCTGGCCGAGGCGGAGATCGAATACCAGGACGACCCCTGCACCACCGTGTCTGTGAAGTTCCCCCTGCGCGACGATCTGGACAAGCTGTCCCATCTGGACAGGAGCCGGATCTCCTTCGTGATCTGGACCACCACCATCTGGACGCTTCCCGGCAACCTGGCCATCGCCCTCCACCCCAGGGAGAGCTACGCCCTGGTGAAAGCCCCGGACGGAAACATTTTCGTCATGGCCGAGGCCCTCATCGAGAAGGTCATGACCGTGGGCGGCTATGATTCCTGGGAGCTCCTGGAGACTCACCCCGGCTACTTCTTTGAAAACATGCTGGCCGACCACCCCTTCCTGCCCAAGACCTCCCGGTTGGTGAACGCCGAGTATGTCACCATGGACTCCGGCACCGGCCTGGTCCACACCGCCCCCGGCTTCGGCGTGGACGACTACAACACCTGCCGCCGCTACGGCATGGAGATGGTGGTCCCCGTGGACGACCAGGGCCGTCACACCGACTATGCCGGCAAATACGCCGGGCTCAAAACCGAGGAATCCAACCCCATTATCCTGGCGGATATGAAGGAGAGCGGCGTGCTCTTCGCCAGCGAGGACGTGGTCCACAGCTATCCCCACTGCTGGCGGTGCCGGAAGCCCGTCATCTTCCGGGCCACCCCCCAGTGGTTCTGCTCCGTGGACGCCTTCAAGGACGAGGCCTGCGCCGCCGCCGACAAGGTGACCTGGATGCCCGAGTGGGGCCATGACCGGATGCTGTCCATGATCCGGGAGCGGTCCGACTGGTGCATCTCCCGGCAGCGCCGGTGGGGCCTGCCCATCCCGGTGTTCTACTGCCCCGACTGCGGCAAGCCCGTGTGCACCCCGGAGACCATCGCGTCCGTGTCCGCCCTCTTCGCGGAAAAGGGCTCCAACGTGTGGTTCGACGCCGAGGCCGGGGAGCTTCTCCCCGCCGGCTTCGCCTGCCCCCACTGCGGCGGCAAAGGCCCCTTCACCAAGGAGACCGACACCCTGGACGGCTGGTTCGACTCCGGCAGCACCCACGTGGCCTCCATGGAGCTGGACGCTCCCGGCTGCTGGCCCTCCGACCTGTATCTGGAGGGCGGCGACCAGTACCGGGGCTGGTTCCAGTCCAGTCTGCTCACCGGCGTGGCCGCCCGGGGCGGCGCCCCGTATCGGGCCGTTCTCTGCCACGGCTGGACCGTGGACGGCGAGGGCCGGGTGATGCACAAGTCCCTGGGCAACGGCGTCTCCCCCAACGACGTGATCCCCAAGTACGGCGCGGATCTGCTGCGGCTGTGGGCCGCCAGCGCGGACTACACCCAGGATATGCGCTGCTCCGACGCCATCTTCAAGCAGCCGAGCGAGAAGTACCTGAAGATCCGGAACACCGCCCGGTACATCCTGGGCAACCTGAACGGCTTTGACCCCGACGATCTGGTCCCCTGGGCGGACATGCTCCCCCTGGACCAGTGGGCGCTTGCCCAGCTCCACAAGCTGGTGGACCGGTGCCTGGCCTTCTATGAGAAGTACGAGTTCCACTCCGTCACCTACGCCATCCACAACTTCTGCGTGGTGGAGATGAGCAACTTCTACCTGGACGTGATCAAGGACCGGCTGTACTGCGACGGCACGGATTCCCTCTCCCGCCGCAGCGCCCAGACCGCCATCTACCGGATCCTGGACGCCATGACCCGGCTGCTGGGACCCATCCTCAGCTTCACCGCCGACGAGATCTGGCAGGCCATGCCCCACGGCCGGGACGCCGACGGCCGGACCGTGTGTCTCAACGACATGCCCGCCGCCGACCCCGCCTGGGTCCTCTCCCCCGAGGATGAGGAGCGCTGGGCCGCCCTGCTCCGCCTCCGGACCGACGTGAACAAGGCGCTGGAACTGGCCCGGGGCGAAAAGCTCATCGGCAAGCCCCTGGACGCCCGCGTGACCCTGTACGTCCAGGGCCCCGCCGCGGACCTGCTCCGCGGCGGGGATCCCAAAGAGCTGGCCGCGGTGTGCATCGTCTCCCAGGTGAAGGTCGAGGAGGGTGCCGGGGACGGCGTGCCCGGCGAAAACGTGGAGGGCCTCACCGTCCACGTGGAGCCCAGCGATCTGCCCAAGTGCCTCCGGTGCTGGACCCGCAGCGAGACCGTGGGCTCCGACTCCGCGCATCCCGAGCTGTGCGCCCGCTGCGCCGCCGCCATCCGCTGACCCCGCTGTCATCGCTTCCGAACCGGCCCCATTCCGGGGCCGGGGAATATAAAAAAGGAGTGTCGCTATCATGCTTTACGCGATCGTAGGCGTTCTGGTCCTTCTGCTGGATCAGTTCCTGAAATTCTGGACTGTATCCCATGTGGAGCTGAACACGGGCATCCACTCTCTCCTCCCCGGGATCGTACACCTGACCCACATCAAGAACTTCGGCGCCGCCTTCGGGCTCTTCAGCAACGCCTCCTGGCTCCGCTGGGTGCTGCTGGCTCTGCTGATCGCCTTTACCGTGTTCATCGTGCTGGGCATCATCAAGCGGTATCTCCGCACCGGCTTTGCCCGCTGGACCGGCCTGCTACTGCTGGTGGGTCTGCTGGGCAACGGCATCGACCGCGCCATCTACGGCTACGTGGTGGACATGTTCGAGCTGGAATTCATCAACTTTGCCATCTTCAACCTGGCGGACCTGCTGGTGGTGATCTTCGGCATCCTGTTCTGCGTCGCCCTCCTCTGCGGCGGCATCGGCCAGCCCGAGGAGGACGAGTTCGACGAGGAGGACGAGGAGGATGAGCCCATCCGCCACCGTCCCCGCCGGGAGGAAGAGGAGGACGAACCCGTCCGCCGCCGTCCCCGCACCCAGGAGGAGGCCCCGGTCCGGGCTC
>JAFRDL010000030.1 GCA_017411265.1 Oscillospiraceae bacterium
AATCTGGCGGTGGCGGAGGACGCCCGGCGCCGGGGCGTGGGCCGGGCGCTGACGGAGGCCATGCTGGAGAGCGCCCGGGACAGGGGACTCCGCTTTCTGACGCTGGAGGTGCGGGAGAGCAACGCCCCGGCCCGGGCGCTCTATGAAAAGACCGGCTTTCGCCCCGCGGGGGTGCGGAAGAATTATTACGAAAGACCGAGAGAGGATGGGGTGATCCTCACCGCATTCTTTCCGAAAGAGGAAGAGAGAAAATGCTGATCCTTTCCGTGGAATCCACCTGCGACGAGACCGCGGTGGCCATTACCGAAAACGGCCGGAAGGTGCTCACCGACCAGATCTTCTCCCAGGCGGATCTCCACGCCGTGTACGGCGGCGTGGTGCCGGAGATCGCCTCCCGGAGCCATGTGGAGGTCATCTCCCGTCTGGCGGACCGGGCCGTGGCGGAGGCCGGTGTGAAGAAATCCGACCTGGACGCCATCGCCGTGTCCTACGCCCCCGGGCTCATCGGGGCGGTGCTGGTGGGAGTGAACTTCGCCAAGAGCGCGGCGCGGATGCTGGACATCCCTCTGATCCCGGTGCACCACATCCGGGGCCACATCGCCGCCAATTACATCGCCTATCCGGAGCTGGAGCCGCCGTTTTTGTGCCTGGCCATCTCCGGGGGGAACACCATGCTGGTGGACGTGAGGGATTACACCGATCTGCGTGTCCTGGGCCAGACCCGGGACGACGCCGCGGGGGAGTGCTTCGACAAATCCGCCCGGGTGCTGGGCCTGCCGTATCCGGGGGGCGCGCCCATCGACCGCCTGGCAAAGACGGGTCGGGACGACGCTTACGTCCTGCCGCACCCCTATGTGGGGGACAATCCCTACGACATGAGCTTCTCCGGCCTGAAGACCGCGGTGATCAACATCGCCCATCACGCGGAGCAGATGGGGGAGACGCTGGACGCGCCGGGACTGGCTGCGTCCCTGTGCCGGGCGGTGAGCGAGGCGCTGGTGCCCCGGACCATGGCAGCCGCGGCGGAGCTGGGATACAAAAAGATCGCCGTGGCCGGCGGCGTGGCCGCCAACTCCCGGATCCGGGCCGATTTCCAGGCCGCCGCGGAGAAAGCGGGAGCGCAGCTCTTCATCCCCCCGCTGAGGCTGTGCGGGGACAACGCCGCCATGATCGGCTGCCAGGGATATTACGAGTTCCTGGCCGGCAACACCGCCGGGCCGGAGCTCAACGCCTACGCCAACCGGGAGCTGTAAAGACATCGGACAGGGGGAGAGAGACATGGGAGTCCACGACGGGCACAGACAGCGGATGAAGCGCCGGTTCCTGGAACACGGTCTGGACAATTTCGACGACGTGAACGTGCTGGAGCTGCTGCTGTTCTACGCCCAGCCCCGGCAGGATACCAACGCCATGGCCCATGCGCTGCTGGATCGGTTCGGGTCTCTCAGCGCGGTGCTGGAGGCGAGGCCGGCGGAGCTGCGGACCGTGAACGGCATCGGGGACAACGCCGCGGCCCTGCTGGGCCTGATCCCGGCGGTGAGCCGGCGGTACCTGCTGGACAAATCTCCCGCCGCTGAGCCGGTGGATACCCCCGCCGCCGCGGGGCGGTACTTCATCCCCCGGTTCATGTACGAGACCGAGGAGGTGGTCTACGCCCTCCTCCTGGACGCCCGGAAGCAGCCCATCTGCTGCCGGGAACTGAGCCGGGGCACGGTGAACGCCGCGGAGATCAACGCCCGGCGTCTGGCGGAGCTCTCCCTGGAGCGCCGGGCCAGCGCGGTGATCCTGGCCCACAACCATCTCAGCGGCGTGGCCCTCCCCTCGGCGGAGGACGAGATCGCCACCGCCCAGCTCCGGCGGGCCCTGGGCCTGCTGGGCGTGGAGCTCAGCGACCATATCATCGTGGCGGGCTGCGAGTACGTTTCCATGTCGGAGAGCGGCCTCCTGCGGTAAAGGATATGACAGATCGTAACAATTTGGTGTCAGCCGGAAAGGCCCGCCCGGGGCTTTTCCGGCTGTTGTGCACCGAGGAAAAACAGGACGTGCATTTTCCCGCGCATAATTTTCCGCAAACGCCGGGAAGACGCTGTTATGTCAACTGGTTATCCGCGTCGAAAAATCACGAAACATAGGATCGCAGGATTGGAAAATTATGGAAATAACGAAGAAAACCATTGAAAAATAAGGTAAAAACACCCGTTGAAAAGTCTGTGGGAAATGTTGATAACTCCCGGAAAATGAGTTTACCGTTTTCGCTTATGTCAAGCCGTAATGACAACCTCCGGCGGTTGATTACGTCAAGTCAAGAGAGCGAAACGTAAAAAAATCTGAGAAAAAGATCGGATAATTTGGCTATTGACAAGGTTTTTTTCGGGCCGGATCCCGCCGGGAACGAGGCGGAATTCCTGCATATTACGATCTGTAATACCAGATGAGCCGCCGGGAGAAAACAGGGAAAAACAGCTTGACATAATTTGCCGCACAGATTAAAATAAAAAAGATGATTTTATGGGAGACTGGGGAACTCCTTTCATCTCAAAACCCTTTCAAATAAGAGACTGAAAGAAGGAGGTGTGCCGCCTATGCCGCCTATGACAATTTGGACCATCATCGGCAGTATCGTCGCCGTACTGGTTTTTCTGTTTATCGGCTTCGCTCTGGGCATCCTGTATCGGAAAAAGGTTTCCGAGCGGGAGATCGCCAGCGCGGAGGACGAGGCGAAGCGAATCGTCAACGAAGGCATCAAGAATGCGGAAAACAAAAAGCGGGAAGCGCTTTTGGAAGCAAAAGAAGAGATCCACCGTGTGCGCAGCGAGTGCGACCGGGAAGTGAAAGAACGCCGCAACGAAGTCCAGAAGCAGGAACGCCGGCTCCAGCAGAAGGAAGAGAACCTGGACCGGAAGACCGAATCTCTGGAACGCAAGACCGAGAACCTGAACAAAAAGCTCCAGGAGGCCGAAGCCCAGCAGGAGGAGATCCGTCTCATCAAGAAGAGCCAGCTGGATATGCTGGAAAAGATCTCCGGCTACAGCGTGGAGGAGGCCAAGCAGTATCTGATCAAGAGCCTGGAGGGCGAAGTCACCCACGAGATGGCCGCCAAGATCAAGGAAGTGGAGGCCCAGTTCAAGGAGGAGGCCGATCAGAAGGCCCGGGAGTACATTGCCACCGCCATCCAGCGCTGCGCCGCCGACCACACCAGTGAAGTGACCGTGTCCGTCGTTCCTCTCCCCAACGACGAGATGAAGGGCCGCATCATTGGCCGGGAAGGCCGCAACATCCGTTCCATCGAGACGCTCACCGGCTGCGATCTCATCATCGACGACACGCCGGAGGCGATCACCCTCTCCAGCTTTGACCCCGTCCGCCGGGAGGTGGCCCGTCTGGCTCTGGAGAAGCTGATCCAGGACGGCCGGATCCATCCCGCCCGCATCGAGGAGATGGTGGCCAAGGCCCAGCGGGAGGTCAACCAGAACATCAAGGAGGCCGGCGAGCGCGCCGTTTTCGAAACCAACATCCACGGCCTGCACCCCGACCTGATCAAGCTGCTGGGCCGGATGCGCTACCGCACCAGCTACGGACAGAATGTTCTGAACCACTCCATCGAGGTGGCCCAGATCTCCGGCCTGCTGGCCGCCGAGCTGGGCGTGGATGTGGCTACCGCCAAGCGGGCGGGCCTGCTCCACGACCTGGGTAAGGCCATCGACCACGAGGTGGAGGGCAGCCACGTCACCATCGGCGTGGATCTGGCCCGGCGCTACAAGGAGTCCGAAGAGGTCATCCACGCCATCGAGGCCCACCACGGGGACGTGGAGGCCCACACCGTCATCGCCTGCATCGTCCAGGCCGCCGACACCATCAGCGCGGCCCGGCCCGGCGCCCGGCGGGAGAACATTGAAAACTACGTCAAGCGGCTGGAGAAGCTGGAGGAGGTGTCCCGGTCCTTCCCGGGCATCGCCAGTTCCTACGCCATTCAGGCGGGTCGGGAGATCCGGATCATGGTCAAGCCCGAGGAGGTCAGCGAGGATCAGATGACCCTGCTGGCCCGGGACATCGCCAAGAAGATCGAGTCCGAGCTCTCCTATCACGTCCAGATCAAGGTCCATGTCCTCCGGGAAACCAAGGCTGTGGATTACGCCAAATAAAAACGGGCTTTTTGAAAACACCCCTCTTGTCGAACGCTTAAGAATGACGACAAGAGGGGTATTTTATCATGCTCTGGTGTAACTGGGTTGCACGACTTTTTTCTTATAATTAATGGTTAATATCGAAAAGGCGCTTGAAAATGAATTGTTTATAGTTTATTTTATTGTCAGATGACAAGAGGAGATATGAGATAGATGAAAATTGAAAAAATCAAAAAAAGCTCTCTTCCTGAACTGATTTCCGAGTATATTACCAAAATGGTCGCCAATGGGGCTCTGCAGCCTGGAGATAGGCTTCCATCAGAACGGGAAATGGCAGAGTTGTTCGGTGTAAGCAGGCCGTCTGTCAGGGAAGCGCTGCACGCGCTTTCATTTTCCGGGATTCTGGAGATTCGGAGCGGATCAGGAACATATCTGACCAGCGGAGAGAATGTACTCAATGACAAAATGGAGTTGAGCGCTTTGTTTAAAAGGTATACAAGCATAGAGTTGATAGAGGTTCGAAAGATTATCGAAATAGAGAGTATCGAATTGGCGATCAACAGAGTAACACCGGAAGAGATCTCAGAAATACAATCTTCGGCTGAGGAAACGATAAAGTACAGAGGGCAAGGAGAGAAATACGTTTCAGCGGACTTGAAGTTTCACACTGCGGTTATTAATGCAACACACAATCGTTTCTTGTCAGAACTGCATGACATCGCAAGAAATCTGGAGCAGGATCCAATATATTATCATATCAACAACATGCCTGAGATGGTGAAGGCGGCAGAATGCCATGTGAATGTCGCAGACGCAATTGCTAAAAAAGATGTTGACTCGGCGAAGCAAGCGATGAGAGAACACTTTGAGCTTATGGAAGTGTCCATAAAGGCATACTCGAAAAAAAATAATAAGGCATTTTAACAAAAACACACGCGGGAAAATTAGGTGCCTTGAACAGATATTTGTGCTGTGCGCATAAAATGATTGACATGACTCCTGGATACGAGTATTGTTATAACCAAAGAGGTCATACCACTTTACCGCCTTACCAATTCTGAGCAGGAGGAATAGCAAAATGAAAATGACAGAAACCGATTACAAGCATCTTCCGATCACCAAACGCATTGAAGCTATTCGAAAAGCGATCATTCATGCGGAGCCGACCGTGTGCAGTGAAAGAGCTCAGATCGTCACGGGAACATATAAGGCGACAGAAGGGAAGCCGGTGGAGATCCGCAGAGCGATGGCGGTCAAGGCGGTCCTTGAGAATATGACCATCCATCTCTGAGATGACGA
>JAFRDL010000031.1 GCA_017411265.1 Oscillospiraceae bacterium
CGGGAGGTGGCCGACCGTGTCATCTTCATGGACGGCGGCGCCATCCTGGAGGAGAATACCCCCGACGAGCTGTTCGACCACCCGCAAAACCCGCGCACCCAGCTGTTTTTGTCCAAGGTGTTGTAAATTCGCTCCGGCCGACCGGACGAACGCAGGGGAGGGGCTTGCCCCTCCCGCCGTCTCCCGCCCCTCCCGGGGCGGGAGGTTTTTCTTGCAAACGGCAGGGAAACACGTATAATGGAACCATAAACAGACAAGGAGGCCACCGCTATGCTGCAGCCGCATATACAGTTGGACGATCTGGGGATCCGCTACGCTCTCCTGCCGGGGGATCCCGGCCGGGTGGGCCGGATCGGCGCCTTTCTGGAGGACGCGAAGGAGCTGGGCTTCAGCCGGGAATACCGCTCTCTCCGGGGCCGGTACAAGGGCGTGGACGTGCTGGTGATGTCCACGGGCATGGGCGGCACCTCCGCGGCCATCGGGCTGGAGGAGCTGCGGCGCATCGGCGTGGACACGGTGATCCGGGTGGGCTCCTGCGGGGCGCTCCAGGCGGAGATCCGCAAGGGCGATCTGATCCTGCCCTGCGGCGCGGTGCGGCAGGACGGGGTCTCCCGGACCTATATCGAGGAATTTTACCCCGCCGTCCCGGACCCGGAGCTCCTGCAGTGCTGCATCGCCGCGGCGAAGGAGCAGGGGTTCCCCTGCCATGTGGGCGTGGTGCGCTCCCATGAGAGCTTCTATCTGGACAACATGGCGGAGATCAACGCCTATTGGTCCGAGCGGCGGGTGCTGGGCTCCGACCAGGAGACGGCGGGGGTCCTGACGGTGAGCTGGCTCCGGGGGCTCCGGGCGGCCAGCATCCTCAACGCCGTGTCCCAGTGGAAGACGGAGACGGACATCGCCCAGGGCGTGGGCGCCTACGCCGGAGGCGAGACCACCGCCGCCGAGGGGGAGCGCCGGGAGATCCTGGTGGCCCTGGAGGCCCTGGTAAAGATTGCCGAAAAGGACGGATAAGGATCCCATCGGATGAAAAAGGCCGCCCCTCCGGAAACCCCGGAGGGGCGGCCTTTTTTATGCTTTTTTCTTCTTTTTGAAGATGGATTTCCGCAGCAGGATGATATTGAACACCACGAACAGCGCCGCACAGATGCCCAGCACCGTCCAGCACTTGCCGGGGCTCTGGGGAGCCACGCCCACCATCAGGAACATGGGCGCGCCGAAGAGGATCGCCCAGGGCATGTGGTAGACAATGTTGTCAGAGGCCTGGGTCTCAAATTTGGGATCCAGCTCCCGGAGCAGGATCACGCCGGTGGAGGCGGTGCCGGTCTGCATGCCGTACAGGGAGAGGAACGCCTCGTGCTCATACCAGGGGAACACCCGCTTGCACACGAACCGCTGGTAGAAGAAGGTGCCCACCGCGCCCAGCACACAGATGAGCGTCAGCGGCAGCACGAACCGGTGGTCCTTGAAGGCGGACAGGTCGATGGCGGCGATGGAGGCCACCACCATCAGATCGAACATGAACCCGGCGATCCGGTTCTGGAGGAAGTTGTTGGTGTACTCCCGGCGGATAACGCCGCTTTTTTTCAGCCTGGCCAGGATCACCCGGATCAGGATGGCGAACACGCTGCCGAACAGGAACTGGAAGCCCCAGATCATCCCCTGGATGGTGCCCGCGATGCCCGAGGCTCCGGTGCCGGCGGGGTCCAGCAGGGTGTTGACGCCCTTCATGAACAGAAACGCCAGGGCGTAGGCCAGGAACACCAGGGCCAGCTGGATGGTGAACTTGTCCAGAGATTCGGAGATGGGCACCTCGTTCTCGTCCGTAAAGGTGGACAGGGTCACGTCCTCCTGTACGTCCTCGCCGAAATTGCCCTTGTAGATCCCCCTGCGCTTGAGCCAGTTGAGATAGATGACGCCGCCCACACTGGCGGAGACGAAGCCCATGGCCGCCACGGTGAGACCGAAGCTGGTGCCGTTCTCAAAGCCCCAGGAGGCCTCGTAGGTGTGGCCCCAGTTGAACGCCTGGCCCGGCCCCTGGCCGTAGCCCATGGGCAGGAGCAGACCGGAGGAGAAGAAGCTGCCGATGGCGTAGAAAAAAACCAGGGAGACCAGCAGCCCCAGCACCGCCTGGAGGAGATAGCCGTTCACCACCGCCACGCCGGAGTCGAAGGCGCCGGTGCGGGAGCGTCCGTCCATCTTCTTTTCCACCCGGCGCAGGGACAGCGCCGCGAAGCCCAGGCCCAGCCCGTGGTAGGTGAGGATCTCCAGCGTGCCGGAGTTATACAGCGACGTGTGGAAAACGGCTTTAACCAGCCAGTTTACCGCCAGCAGCAGAAAACCGCCCAGCACGGAGGCGGGGATCAGCGCCCGGCGCAGAAACGGGAAGACATGACGCAGCACGTTGGCGGCGATCATGGCGGCGAACAGGACCGAGAGCGTGAGCACAAAGCTCCACACATCTCCATCCCAGAGATTCATTCCGGTGGTCATGGGCTTAACTCCTCCGTTTATATTTCACCTCGTCGATCAGCTCCTCCAGAACGGCGGTGAAAGTCTCCAGCTCTTCCGGGCTGAACTTCTCCTTCAAAGCCTCTGCGGCCTGGTCGATAAAGCGGTTGGAATCGGCGAAATAGTGGTAAAACTTGGGCCCCAGCTGCAGCCGGCACTCCCGGCGGTCGTCCTCGGAGACGGACTTCACCACATACCCCTTGGCCGCCAGGTTGTTGACCTTGTAGGTGGCGTTGGGCTGGGAGATGCCCAGAGTCTCCGCCAGCTGGGTGATGGTGGGGTTGCCCAGAAGATAGATCACGTCCACGGCGTATGCCTCCGTGGCGGACAGGGATCCGTCCTTCTCCCGGATGCGGCCGAACATGGAACGGTAGTTGTTCAGCCGGAACTGGTTATATAAATTCTCGATTTCACGGGCAAGCATAGTGGGGATCACCTTAACTCATAAAAAATTTTAATTAAATTATACCCACATCGGCGGTCAATGTCAACGACCCCCGGGGAGGAAACGACGGCTTTTTCCGCGGAGGCCGTTTTTCGACGGGCAATCCTTCTTGAATGAGCCGGATGAAAAGGGCGGCATCTGGCATACTCTTTCCAGAAGGAAACACCGGGGAGGTTCTGAAATGAAACGCAGCGCCCGGAACCAGTGCCCCGGAAATGAAAAAACACGGAGACGCTGCGTCTCCGTGTTTTTCGTTTGGGAAAAGGATCACTCGTCCTTTTCCAGATAGCTGCGCACCAGCTCCTGCAGCAGCTCATCCCGGTCGATCCGGCAGATGAGGGAGCGGGCGTTGTTGTAGTTGGTGATGTAGGTGGGATCCTCGGACAGGATATAACCCACCAGCTGGTTCACGGGATTGTAGCCCTTCAATACCAGTGAGTCATACACAGAAGAGAGGATCTCCCGGATCTGCATACGGTTGGATACGGTGTTGAACGGTCTGGTAGCATCTTCCATGTCTCTGATCCCCCTTTTTTAAACGATGATGCTTTCTCCCCATTCCAGAATACCACGTTTGTTTCCGGTTTACAAGGGGTGTTTTTACCGGATCACGGCGCCCAGCCGCTCCTTCAGCGCGGAGAGGATGGCGGTCATGGCCTCCTCGGCGTGATCGTCGGTGAGAGTGCCGTCGTCGGAGCGGAGCGTCAGGGAGAAGGCCACGCTCTTCTTCCCCTCGGGAACGCCCTTTCCCGTGTACACGTCGAAGAGGGAGCAGCCCTTCAGATACCGGCCGCCGCTTGCCAGGATGCAGCTCGTCAGCTCGCCCACGGGGAGCTTCTGGTCGCAGACCACGGCGATGTCCCGGGTGACGGAGGGGAAACGGGGCAGGGGCTTGTACACCGGAAGACCGCTTTTCACGGCGGCCAGGGCGTCGAAGCGCAGCTCTGCGCAGTACAGCTCCGCGTCCACGCCGTAGTTGCCGGCCACCAGGGGGTGGATCTGGCCCAGGACGCCCAGCTCCGTCTCGCCGGAGAAGACCCGGGCGCAGCGGCCGGGGTGATAGGAGGGGTTGTCCTTCCAGGCTTCAAAACGCACGTTTTTGGCGCCCAGATCCCGCAGCAGCGCCTCCACCCAGCCCTTGAGTACGAAGAAGTCCGTCTTGGGACCGTAGGCGCCCAGGGAGAGGATCTTCGGCTCGTCGGCCATACCGTCGGGCCGCTTGAGGTAGATGCGCCCGATCTCGTACAGGGCGGCGGACTTGTTGCGGTAGTTGTAGTTGCGGGTCAGGATCTCCAGCATGGAGGGGAGGATGGTGGTGCGCATGATGGAGGTGTCTTCGCCCAGGGGGTTGAGGATGCGCAGACTGTCCCGGAGGGGGGAGTCGGAGGGCATGCGGATCTTGTCGTAATACGAGGGGCTGATGAAGGAGTAGGTGATGATCTCATCCAGACCCATGCTGCGGCAGACGCCGCCGATCCGGCGCTCCAGCTGCTGGATGTCGCTGTAGCCTCCCGCGGTGGTGATGCCGCCGGTGAATTTGACCGGGATCTCGTTGTAGCCGTAGAAGCGGGCCACCTCCTCGGCGATGTCGGAGTAGTGCTCCACGTCCCCGCGCCAGGAGGGCACATGGATGACGTCGCCCTGCAGGGTGAAGCCCAGGCGCAGAAGGATATCCCGCATGGTGCCCTCGTCGATGTCGGTGCCCAGCAGGGCGTTGATCTTCTCCGGCTCCAGCTTGACGGTGGTCTCCTTCAGCGGCTGGGGCAGCACGTCGATGACGCCCTCCACCACCTCGCCGGCGCCCAGGAGCTCGATCAGCTCGCAGGCACGCTGCACGGCGTCGTAGGTCTTGGTGGGGTCCAGGCCCTTTTCATAGCGGGAGGAGGCGTCGGTGCGCATGCCCAGGGCGGTGGCGGTGCGCCGGACGGAGGTGCCGTTGAAGTTGGCGGACTCCAGGAGCACCATGCCGGTATCGCCCACGATCTCGCTGTTGGCGCCGCCCATGACGCCGGCCACGCACACGGGCTTTTCCACGTCGCAGATGCAGAGCATGGAGGGAGTGAGCTTCCGCTCAGCGCCGTCCAGGGTCTGGATGGTTTCGCCCTCCCGGGCACAGCGCACGTGGATCTCTCCGCCCTGGACGCAGGAAAAGTCGAAAGCGTGCATGGGCTGGCCGTATTCCATCATGACGTAGTTGGTGATATCCACGATGTTGTTGATGGGACGCATGCCGGCGTTCCGGATCCGCTCCCGCATCCAGGCGGGAGACGGAGCGATCTTCACGTTCTTCACCATCCGGGCGGTATAGCGCACGCACAGGGGATCGTCGATGAAGATCCGGGTATAGTCGTTAATATCGCCGCCGGCTTCGGCCTTCACCACGGGCTCATGGAGCTTCAGCTCCTTGTTGAAGGTGACGGCGGCCTCCCGGGCCAGACCGATCATGCACAGACAGTCCGGTCGGTTGGGCGTGATCTCGAATTCCACCACATGGTCGTCCAGACCCAGCAGCATGCCCATGTCGTCCCCGGGGGCACAGTCCTCGTGGAGGATCAGGATGCCGTCCGGGATGCAGTGGGGGAACTCCTCCTGCTTCGCCCGGAGGTCCTCCGGAGTGAGGACGGCGCCGTTCCCCGTGTGATAGGCGACCAGGTCGCCCTCGTGCAGGTTCTGGCAGTCGACGACCATCGTCACGTCGCCGCTGCCGGTGTCCAGCACCGTTTCCCACCGGTTGATCCCGGCGGGCGCCACGGATCTCACCCGCGCCGCGATCACCTTGCCGAAGACCCGGTCCCCGGCCTTGATGTCGGCGGGGATGGAGGGCTTGGCGGGATCCAGGGGATGGTAGTCGTTCAAAAGGGCGGCGGGCTTGATCTCGCCGTAGGGGAAGTCATGGACGGTGCAGGCCAGCTCCTTCAGGGAGCAGAGCATGCCGTCGGACTCCACGCCCCGGAGCTTGCCCCGGGTGATCTTTGCGCCGCCGGGCAGCAGGGAGTTGTGCAGCGCCACGGGGACCAGATCCCCCTCGTGCACGTTCCAGGCGCCGGTGCAGATCTGGACGGGGGCGTCGCCGCCCACGTCGATCTGGGCCACCAGCATGTGGTCGGAGTTGGGGTGCTTTTCCAGCCGGACGATCCGGCCCACCTTCACGTTTTGGATGCTCTCGCTGAGATCCCGGGTGACCTCCACCTTGGAGCCGGAGACGGTCATGGCCTCGGCAAAGGCCCGGTCGCCCACCTCGCTCAGAGGCAGGTCCACATATTCATTGAGCCATTTTCTCGAAAGATCCATCTGCTTGCCCTCCCTTAAAACTGCTCCAGGAATCTGACGTCGTTCTCAAAGATGAGACGCAGATCCGTGATCTTGTACTCGCCCATGGCCAGCCGCTCCAGACCCATGCCGAAGGCCCAGCCGGAGTACACGTCCGGGTCGATGCCGCAGCCGGAGAGGACCTTGGGGTGCACCATGCCGGCGCCCAGGACCTCGATCCAGCCCTCGCCCTTGCAGGTGGGGCAGCCCTTGCCGCCGCACTTGTGACACTGGATGTCCAGCTCGCAGCTGGGCTCGGTGAAGGGGAAGTGGTGGGGACGGAAGCGGGTCACGGTGCCCTTGCCGTAGATCTTTTCCACGACCAGGTTCAGCGTGGCCTTGAGATCGGCCATGGTGACCCCCTTGTCGATGACCATGCCCTCGATCTGGTGGAACATGGGGGAGTGGGTGGCGTCCACCTCGTCCTTGCGGTAGACCCGGCCGGGGGCGATCATGCGGATGGGCAGGGGCTTGGTCTCCATGGCGTGGACCTGCATGGGAGAGGTCTGGGTGCGCAGAAGGATCCTTCCGTCCTTGGTGAAATAGAACGTGTCCGTCCAGTCCCGGGAGGGATGACCCTCGTCGATATTCAGCTTGGTGAAGTTATAGTCGGCCAGCTCCACCTCCGGGCCGTCCACGATCTCGAAGCCCATGCCGATAAAGATGTCCTTGATCTGGTCCAGCACGTTGTACATGGGATGCTTGTGACCGGAGGGCTGCTCCACGCCGGGGAGCGTGACGTCCAGAGCTTCCGCCTCCAGCTTTTTCTCCAGCATGACCCGGCCCAGCTCTGTCCGTTGCCTGTCGATAGCGGCCTCGATCTCGGCGCGCAGCTGGTTGGCCAGCTGGCCCATGACCGGCCGTTCCTCGGCGGACAGTCCGCCCATCTGCTTCAGGATGGCGGTGAGCTCGCCCTTCTTGCCCAGGTACTTGACGCGCAGGGCCTCCAGCGCGTCCAGATCCACGGCCTCGTCGATGGCCTGGCGGGACGCCGCCCGCAGGGCCTCCAGCATTTCTTTCATGGTGTTCCTCCTGTATCAATGGAAACTTATTCTTTGCAACTCTGTGTTCGGGGGCGCTGTCTGCAGGGGAGGGGCTTGCCCCTCCTGCCGGCGCGCAAAAAAACCTTTCCCCCCGGTCAACCGGGACGAAAGGCATGCTTCCGCGGTACCACCCGCGTTCGGAGAGACGCACTCTCCGCACTCTCATGCTGTAACGGGCACGACCCGCCGGGGATTGGCCGGCGCTCACGGGCGAACCAAGCGACGCCGTGCCGCGGAGCGCTCTCAGCCGGTGACGCTCTTCTCTGATTCGGCGGTCTGTCGCTATTTTCCCGATCCTCGCATTTCAACAAACCCTGTTATATCATAGCCTGCCGGGAATGGCAAGAATAAATTTGACGAAAGCATCCGAGAAAACTATAATAAAAAGAAGCTGAAACGGAGGTGCGCCATGCGTCTTTCCAACTCCGAAAAAATGTACAATGCGGATGCCTCCGCCATCCATGTGGCGGGGATCCCCTCCCACATCCTGATGTGGACCGCCGCCGGGCACCTGGCCCGGGCGGCCATGGATCTCGTGGGCGCCAACCGGACGGCGGCAGTATTCTGCGGACCGGGGAACAACGGGGGCGACGGAGTGGCCGCCGCAGCCATCCTGAAAAGCCACGGGTTTTCCGTCCGGTGCTTTCTGGTGGGCCGCCGGGAGAAGATGTCCGCCGACGCCCTCCGGATGGAGCAGCGCCTTCAGCAGGAGGGGGGCGAGCTGGAGAGCTTTGACCCGGGCGACGAAACACTGCCCGGAGTCCTCGCCTCCGCGGGTGTGATCATCGACGCCATTTTCGGCATCGGCCTGAAGCGGAACGTGACGGGGGACCCCCTGCAGGCGGTGCGGCTCATCAACGCCGCGGGCCGGCCCGTGGTCTCTGCGGATATCCCCAGCGGCGTATCGGCGGACACCGGCGCCGTGCTGGGGGAGGCGGTGCGCGCCGCCCGGACGGTGACCTTCTCCCTGGCCAAGCCGGGGCATTTTCTGGAGCCCGGCTGCGTATACTGCGGCGAGGTGGAGGTATTCTCCATCGGTATCCCGGCAGAAATGGTCGCCGCCGCGGAGAGCGGCGTCACCGCCGTCACGGCGGAGGACGTGTCCCTGCCCCGGCGCGATCCCCTCACCCACAAGGGGGACCACGGCAAGATCCTCATCGCGGGGGGCAGCGTGGGCTACACGGGCGCCCCAAACCTGGCCGCCCGGGCGGCGGTCCGCGCCGGCGCGGGGCTGGTGTATCTGGGGGTGCCGGAGGCTGTCTGGAGCGTGTGCGCCGTGAAGAACGACGAGGCCATGCCCTTCCCTCTGCCCTGCGACGGGGAGGGACGGCTGACCGCGGACGCCCTTCCCATCCTGCGGGAGCGGTGGAGCGGCTGCGGCGTCCTGGCCCTGGGGCCCGGCATGGGCCGGAGCGACGGCACCCGCGCCCTCACCCGGGCGGTGGTCCGGGAATACCCGGGACTTCTGGTGCTGGACGCGGACGCCCTGTGGGCGGTCTCGGAGGAGCCGGAGATCCTGACGAAGGCGGCGGGCCGGGTGATCGTCACCCCCCACCGGGGAGAATTCCGACGGATGGGCGGGGAGCTCACCGGGGAGCGGCTGTGCGACGCCGGGGTGTTTGCCCGGAAATACGGCTGCGTCACGCTGCTCAAGGGCCACCGGAGCGTGATCGCGTTCCCGGAGGGAGAGGCGTATATCATCGCCGCCGGGAACCCGGGCATGGCGAAGGGCGGCTCCGGCGACGTCCTCACCGGGGTGACAGCGGCTCTTCTGGGCCAGCGGCCCGCGGAGGAGGCGGTGGTGACCGCCGCCTGGATCCACGCCGCCGCCGGAGACGCCTGCGCGGCGGAAAAGGGGGAGTACGGCATGACTCCCACGGACATCATCGAAAAGCTGCCGTATATCATGAAGGGGATAACGAAATAGGATATGAAGCGGACGATCGCGTTCGCACTGACGATACCCCTGCTGCTGACCGGCTGCGCCGCCCGGCGGCAGGACGAGAACGAGTGGAAGGCCTGGCAGGGAGACCTGGCCCGGGCGGAGGAGATAACCTTCACCGCCGGGATCGTCTCCCGGGGCGGGACGGAGGAGGTCTCCTTCACCGCCGAGGTCCGCCGCGGCGAAGGCCGGACCGCCCTCACCGTCACGGCGCCGGAGACCATCCGGGGCGTGACGGCAGTGACGGAGGGCGCGTCCCCGCGCCTGGAATACGACGGCCTGATCCTGGAGCTGTGTCCTCTGGACGACGACGCGATCCCGCCCTGCGCGGCGGGGGATCTCCTGATCCGGGGCGTCTCGGAGGGCTGGCTGCTGTGGACGGGCCGGAGCGGGGAGAGGCGCACCGCGGCCTTTCAGGGGCCCGGCGGCGAGACGGTCACCCTCTGGCGGGAGGAGGACGGCGCCCCGGTCTGCGCCGAGATCGCCCGGGGGGAAAACCCGGAGCTGACCGTCTATATTTCAAACTGGCAAATCAAGGAGTAGAGAGATGGATCTGCAAATGACAAGGACCTGGGCGGAGATCTCCATGGACGCCCTGCGCCGAAACGCTATGGAACTGCAGCGCGTGCTGCCCCGCGGCTGCGGGCTTATGGGCGTGGTGAAGGCCGACGCCTACGGCCACGGCGCTGTGCCGGTGGCGGCGGCCCTCCGGGAGAGCGGATGCCGCTATCTGGCGGTGGCCTGCCCCGAGGAGGCCTTTGCCCTGCGCCAGGCGGGGGAGAGCCTGCCCATCCTGATCCTGGGAGCGGTGGACGCCGCCTTCGCGCCCCAACTGGCGGAGCGGGGCGTCACCCAGGCGGTGGAGTGCCTGGAAAAGGGACGGGCCCTGTCCGCCGCCCTGCGCCCCGGCCAGCGGCTGAAGATCCATCTGAAGCTGGATACCGGCATGGGCCGCCTGGGCTTCCCGGCGGGGGAGGAGACCGCTCTGGCGGAGGCCGCGGCGGTGATGGACCTTCCCGGCCTGGAGACCGAGGGGGTCTTCACCCATTTCGCCGTCTCGGACACTCCAGGGGGCGAGGAGTATACCCGGCGGCAGTTCGCCCTGTTCACCGCCGCGGCGGAGGAACTGGAGCGCCGGAGCGGGAGAAAGATCCCCCTGCGCCACTGCGCCAACTCCGGGGCGCTGCTGTCCTTCCGGGAGGAGGGGTACTGCCTGCAGATGGTGCGCCCGGGTATCCTCACCTACGGCCTTTTCCCGGACAAGACCCGGGGCGGGCTGTCCCTCACCCCGGTGATGACCCTCCGGAGCCGGATCTCCGCCCTGACCCGGCATAAAAAAGGCGAGACCATCAGCTACGGCCGTACCTGGACGGCGGAGCGGGACTGCACCCTGGCGGTCCTCCCCGTGGGATACGCCGACGGCCTGCAGCGCTGCCTCTCCGGAAAGCTGGAGGTGGAGCTCCTGGGCCGCCGGGTCCCGCAGGTGGGCCGGATCTGCATGGATATGTGCATGCTGGACGTGACGGACCTGCCCGAAGTCCGGGTGGGGGACGTGGCCACCGTGTTCGGGGACGGCCGCGGCGGCGGCCCCACGGCGGAGGAGCTGGCGGAAAAGGCCGGCACCATCCCCTACGAGCTCACCTGCGGCATCTCCCTGCGGGTCCCCCGGATCTATCTTTGAATGTATAAAACCCGCTCCGGCGAGGGAAAATGAGGGTAGCCCTACATATACTGTAACGGGCCACTGACTTTATCGGAGCGTGGAGAGAATGCAGACAGTCCGGAGAGGAGACATTTATTACGCGGATCTCAGCCCCGTGGTGGGCAGCGAGCAGGGGGGCATGCGCCCGGTGCTCATCGTGCAGAACGACACCGGCAACCGCCACAGCCCCACGGTGATCGCCGCGGCCATCACCTCCCAGACCGGGAAGGCCCGGCTCCCCACCCACATCGAGCTCACGGGGGCCAGCTGCGGCCTCAGCCGGGACAGCGTGATCCTGCTGGAGCAGATCCGTACCATCGACAAGTCCCGGCTCCGGGAGCGGATGGGCAAGCTGCCCGACGCGGTGATGGACCGGGTGAACGGAGCCATCGCCGTGAGCTTCGGCCTCAGCCCCCGGACGCCGCCTCATAGAAACGGAATAGCCGGAACGCCCCTCTCATAAGCTTGGGAGGGGTGTTTTGTATGGCTGAAACCTGTCCGATCCAAATAAACGGGGAGACGAAGGGCACTCTGACGGTGACGGCGGAGGGTCTGACCACGGTGTTCGACGCCCGGTGCGAGGATCCGGGCCGTCTGGTGCGGCTGAGCGTGTACGGCGGCGGCCGGGAGGGGTATCTGGGCGTGATGGAGCCGGAGAACGGGGCGCTCGTCCTCCGCCGGAGGCTGAGCCGGGCCGCCATGGAGGGGTTCCCGGAAACCGTGGAATACGCCGCCGAGGCGGGCGGCGCGGCGGCCCCGCCCCCGGAGAGAGAGGAAAAGCCCGTGAAACCGGAAAAGCCCGGGGAAACCCGCTTCCGGGGCCGGGAAACGGAGGTGCTCTGGCACCGGGTGGGGGACGGGACCCTCTACACCGTCCTGGGAAACCGGGCGTACCGGGCCGTGCCCATGGCCGGACACGGCCTGCCCCTGGAAAAAATGGCGGAGCGGAGGGTCATCGAAGGGGTGGAGTACGCCGTGTTCCCCCTGGAAAACGGTCGGATCGTCTGAGATGGCCGGGGAGGAGCGGCATGCTCCTCCCCGGCGTTTCTGTGTGCCGCCGGGCAGGATCTCCGGGTCCGGGTTGTGCTCCGCCGCGGCGTTTGATATAATCGGTACGGTTACGGCGTACATCGGGACAGCCTGCGTATCCCGCCGCGTCAAGATGCGGGCGGTGGGCATGGGAGCCAAAACGAAATGGTACTTCTGGCCCAACGCCGCCGTGCGGGAGTTCGTGGGCCTGCTGACCGAGCACCGGCTCAAGCAGGGACTGATCCTCGGCGGCATGGTCGTGTTTTACGTGGCGCTGACGCTGACGGTCTATCGATAAAGGGAGCTCCCGAAGGATGGGACGGGCGTCCGCCATCGCCGCGGCCGGGATGAAGGCGGTCTTCCCGGTCCGGGCTGCCCGGGCGGGAAACGGGAAGGGAGGAAAACCGGAATGAAGAAAAGGGAAAAACAGGGCGCAGTGCGCGCGCCCGCGCTGCTCCTGGCGCTCTCCCTGCTCTGCCTGTGCGCGGGCTGCGGAAAGAGGACGGAGCCGCCGCCGGAGCCCCGCCCCGCGCAGGCGATCATCGAGGAGATGGTCGTGGACCGCGGCCGCTACGGCAGCAGGGCCGACGAGAGGATCGAAACCCTGGAACAGGAGCTGGCAGCGGCCGATCCGGACGCCGCCGCCCGCTGGGAGCGGATCATGGCGCTGTGGAGGACGACGGACACAGACCTCTCCCTGCACTACGACGTGCTGCCCGACGGCCTGCCGGATACGGACGAGCTGTGCCTGGTGGTGCTGGGCTTCCAGCTGGAGCCGGACGGGACCATGCGCCGGGAACTGGTCGAGCGCCTGCAGGTCGCCAGGCGCAGCGCGGAGAAGTACCCCAACGCCTGGATCGTCTGCACCGGCGGCGGCACCGCCGCCGCGGACGAATCGGCCACGGAAGCGGGGAAAATGGCGGAGTGGCTGATCGGACAGGGCGTGGCGCCGGAACGGGTGATCGTGGAGGACCGGTCCCTCACCACGGCCCAGAACGCGGTCTATACCTTCGACCTCCTCACGGAGCGGTATCCCCAGGTCCGCTCCCTGGCCATCGTGTCCAGCGACTACCACATCGCCACCGGCACGCTCCTCTTCGGCGCGGAGGCAATCCTGCGGGCGGAAAAGGCGGGGGAGGAGCGCACGGCGGTGGTTTCCAACGCCGCGTGGAAGGCGCCCTCCGGCAGCCTGTCCGCCATGTTCCAGGCCGGGGCGCTGATCGAGCTCTCCGGCGACACGGAAACGGCCTTCGACATCTACTTCGATACCTACGACATCCACGACCTGCCTCCGCTGGAGAAAAACGAATAGGATATCGTCCGGCGGTCCGCCGCCGCAAAACGGGAGCCCGTAAAAGGGGCCCCCGTTTTTTGCCTCATCGAAAGGGAAACGAAAGTCCCGCGCGAGCGTCCGTGAAAAAAATTGTAAAATACTTGCGGAAAAC
>JAFRDL010000032.1 GCA_017411265.1 Oscillospiraceae bacterium
GCGGGCCGAAAAGCTGGGGGAGATCGGAAAATGAATATTAGGTTAACTAACTGGGGAAAGGAGCTGGACAGATCCTGTCCCCTGCCGGACTATCCCCGCCCCCAGCTGAAGCGGGATAGTGATGTAAACTTAAATGGAGTCTGGCAGTACGCCGTTACTCCGGGGAAAAACATCCCCGTCCACTGGGAAAAGGAGATCCTGGTCCCCTTCTCCCCGGAAGCGCCTCTCTCCGGCGCGGATCGGGGACCGGGAAAGACGGAGTTCCTCCACTACCGGCGGAGCTTCACCCTGCCGGAGGGCTTTCTCCGGGGCCGGGTGATCCTCCATTTCGGAGCCGTGGATCAGATCGCAACAGTATACGTAAATAATATTATGGTAACTGAACACCGGGGCGGGTTCTGGCCGTTCTCCGCGGATATCACCGCGGCCCTCCTCCCCGGGGAGAACGAGCTGGTGGTGACGGTGCAGGATGACGCTGACGACCCCACCCAGGCCGTCGGCAAGCAGAGATATAAAAGCGGCGGTATCTGGTACACCGCCCAAAGCGGTATCTGGCAGACGGTATGGATGGAGAGCGTTCCGGAGGTTTATATAAAATCCATCCGCGTCACCCCGGAGTTTGATGAGAGCCGGGTACGCATCGAGTTCACTGCCAACACCCCCGGAAAAACCGCCACGGCGGATGTGCTTACACCGGACGGAGCGTTCGTGGCGGGGAGCTGGTTTAAAAACGGGGTATGCGTGGTGCCTCTCCCCTCCTTTCGGCCCTGGAGCCCGGAAGATCCCTATCTCTACCGGCTGGATATCCGGATGGGCGAGGATCGGGTGGAGAGCTATTTCGGAATGCGGAAGTTTTCCTATGGAGAGCATGAGGGCCGCCGGGTCTTTGCTCTCAATGACCGACCTCTGTTCCACAACGGGCTGCTGGATCAGGGCTACTGGCCGGACGGGCTGCTGACGCCCCCGGCGGACGAGGCCATGGTGTTCGACATACGGACCGCCAGAGACTGCGGCTTCAACATGCTCCGCAAGCATATCAAGATCGAGCCCCTGCGCTGGTACTACCACTGCGACCGGCTGGGGATGATCGTGTGGCAGGACATGGTCAACGGCGGACAGCCCTATGACCTGCTCCGCACCTCCATCCTCCCGCTGGCCGGGGTGACGAAGCTCTCCGACGCCGATCCCGCTCCCTACGGCCGCGCCGACGCGGCCTCCCGGGTACAGTACTACGCGGAGATGCGCCAGACGGTGGAGCTGCTGTACAACTGTCCCTGCATCGCCCTGTGGACTCCCTTCAACGAGGGCTGGGGGCAGTTCGACGCCCTGGCCGCCGCCCGGGCGGTGCGGCAGCTGGATGACACCCGGTACATCGACCACGCCAGCGGCTGGCAGGATCAGGGCTGGCCGGAGATCCAGAGCCGCCACATCTATTTCCGTCCCCTGCGGATGAAAAACGACGGGCGGGCGCTGTGTCTCACGGAGTACGGCGGGTATATCCTGGCGATACCGGAGCACAAGTGGTGCGAAAAGCCCTTCGGCTACAAGGTCTGCCCCACCCCCTCCGCCCTGGAACGGGATTACCGGAAGCTGCTGGAGCGCCAGGTCCTCCCTCACATCCGGACCGAGGGCCTCACCGCCGCCGTGTACACCCAGCTTACCGACGTGGAGCAGGAGATGAACGGCCTTCTCACCTACGATCGGGAGGTGCTGAAGATCCCGGCGGGGACGCTGCGGGAGATCCATCGGCGGATTTCTTTTTCCGAAAGCGAGGATGACTGAATGAAAGACTATCTCCAGCGCAGACTGGACGCAGGGACCGTATGGATGGGGAACCTGCCCCGGGAGATCCGGCTCCCGCTGACCTTCGCGGCCAGCTGCGCCGTGTATTATCTGGTTTACGCCGTCCTCCTGATCTTCTATCTGGGCCAGGGCTCGGCAGAGGAATACCTCCGGTATGAGGCCCTTCTTCTGGGCGTCATTGCCGTGCTGTCGTCCCTGGTCGGTCTGGCGGTCGCCTTCCGCCGGGGCGGCGAAAGCCTGGTCTGCGCCCGGGCGGCTCTCCGGCAGATCCGGCGGCCGGAAATCTTCCTGCTTTGGATCTGGCTCGTCCTGGCCGTTTTGAATTCGTTTCTTTCCAGCCGGTTCCACGGGCTCCGACTTCTGGCCAACCGCTGGCAGCTGATGGACGTCTTTCTCTGCTCTCTGCTGCTGTGTCCCCTGGGCTTTGCCCTGGCCCGGCTCCGGTCTCCGCGGCTGCTCTGGATCGGAATGGACGCCGCCATGATCCTCACGGCGCCCCTGTTTCTCTGCGGGGTATGGACCGTGTTTACAGGCAGGAGCGTTCCGTTCATCAACAGCGTGTCCTATATCTACCGCGGGCGTTTGGCTCTGAATCTGAATCCCAACATCACCGGCGCATATGCCGCTCTGTTTCTGTTTTTGGGACTGTACCGCCTCCACTCCCTCCGTTCCCGGGCGGCGCGTGCCCTGATCTGGCTGGGAGAAGCGGTATGGCTGATCGCCCTGGCCTCCTCGGCCTCCCGGGGAAACATCATCGCGGCCGCCGTGGGTCTCGGCTTCTATGTGTCCGTGCGCCTTTTTCGCGCCGGGAAAAAGCGGGGCTGGAAAAAGGTCCTGCTGACCGTGTTCGCCGGGCTGGCCGTCGCCGTGCTGTTTTATTTGTTGTGCCGGGTGCTGCAGCAGATCTTCTATACCTTCCAGGACCGGGCAGCCTCCCACGCCAGGGCCGCGGCCCAGGCTTCGGGTCACGCTTCGGGGCAGACCGGGGTCCAGACCGATAACCGGACCGTGGAAAACGCCTACCGGCTGGGCGGGCGGGACATCATCTGGAACGCCATTTTCAAAGAGCTGACCTGGAACTGGCACATCTGGCTCCACGGCTGCGGACCGGGGTACGTGATCCCCCACATTCAGTCCCTCATGGGCAGGCATTATTACACCCACAATCAGTTTCTGGAGATCCTGGTGGGCCAGGGGCTGGCGCCCATGCTGCTGTATCTGGCCTGGCTGTTTTTCATCGCCAGAGACAGCGTCGCTCTCATCCGGACCGGTCCGGACCGGGGAGACAGGAACTGGACGCTCCCCATCGTGCTGCTGGTGCTGGTAGTGGCCAATCTCATGGAGGCGCTGCTGGCCGGGACGCTCCATTACGTGGGCCATCTTTTCTTCCTGATCGGGGGCTATGTGGCCGGGACATGGGTCCCGACAAAGAAAAAAGCATAAAAAAAGCTGTCCCGAAGAACGGGACGGCTTTTTTATTGGTGCAGGATCTCGGCTACGGCAGGATCCGGGGGCCGGGACACGGTCTCCGGTTTCCGGCGGCCGCACTCCATGCCCTTCAGGGCCAGCTTCAGCATTTTTTTCAGCGTATACTTGCTCTCTCCGGCCTCCCGGGCCCGGCGGTCGTAGGTCACGGTGCCTACCTTCGCCCCCAGCCGGTTCACCAGCCCCCGCAGGAACAGATCGTCCCCGTGGTACAGGCTCAGCGCCTCCAGCGCGGCGCGGTCCATCAGACGGTAGTCCGCATGGTCGTAGATGAGGTCCGAGCCGAAAAGCTTCATCAGCGCGTAGTACCCCCGGGCGGTGGTCCGCTTCAGGAAGGTGTCCGTGGCCCGGCTGGCCCGGACGCCGCAGACGATCCCGCAGCCCTCCTCATACTTCTCCACCATGGCGTCCACGGCGTCGATATCGTCCTGCAGGTCCGCGTCGATGCTGACGGTGACGTCGCACTTGTCCCTGGCCCACATCAGTCCGGCGGTGAGGGCGTTCTGGTGGCCCCGGTTTCGGCCCAGCCGCAGCCCGGAAAAATGCCCGTCTTCTTCATGGAGCTTCCGGATGATCTCCCAGGTCGTATCTTTGGAGCCGTCGTCCACCAGCAGGATCCGGCTCTCGGGGGCGATCCTCCCCTCCAGGTCCGAAAGCTTTTTCCGGAACACCGGCGCGGTGAGGGGCAGCGCCTCCTCCTCGTTGTAGCAGGGGATCACGAAATACAAGATCGGCAGTTTTCCCACGGCGTATTGTCCTTTCAATCATCGGTCGGGGCCGGCGCGCCCTCCCTCTTAGGATGCCCCTTCCGGCGGCAGTTCAGACCTCCGGCACCCGGCGGTCCTGAAAGAGATAGACCCGGGTCTCGTAGGGTCGGGTGACGAAGCCGTTGTTCTCCACGTCGTCCCCGTGGCTGCGGAGGATCAGCTTTCCTTTTCTCAGATCATAGCCCTTCGGCGCCCGGAACTTCACCGCCTCGGGAGTGTAGGAGCAGATCACCAGCAGACGCTGGGCCTTGCTGCGGCGCTCGTACACGAACAGCTTCCCGCTCCAGAGCTCAAACTGGCGGAAGGTCCCGTAACGAACCACGGGCAGGCTGCGGCGCAGCCGCACCGCTTCCCGGTAAAAGTTCAGCAGAGAGTCGGGGTCGCCCTCTTCCGCCGCCACATTGATCTCGGCGTGGTTCCGGTTGACATGGAACCAGGGCTCCCCGGTGGTAAATCCGGCATGGGGCCCGTCGTTCCACTGCATGGGAGTCCGGGCGGAGTCCCGGGAGGCGCGCCAGATCCGGGCCATCCGGTCCTTCTCCGGCCGGTTGGTAAAGAAGGTATGGTAGTGGTTGATGGTCTGGACGTCCTCGTAATCCTCGATGCTCTCCAGCCGGATGTTGGTCATGCCGATCTCCTGGCCCTGGTAGATGATGGGGGTCCCCTGCTGGAAGAGATAGGACGCCGCCAGGGCCTTGCCGCTCTCGACGCGGTATTCTTCGCTGCCGTAGCGGCTGACGATCCGGGGATGGTCGTGGTTTTCCAGATAGAGGAAATTCCACCCCCGGCCCCGGAGGGTCTTCTGCCAGTGACCCCAGATCCACTTCAGCTTCCGCAGGGAGAAGCGGTGGGGAAAGTAGTCGGTGAGGAAGCAGTCTCCCTCCATGCACTGGAAGGGGATCATCATATCCAGCTCGGGGCGCTTGCCCTCGGTGTATTCCAGCGCACGGCGCGCCGTTACCAAAGGCGCCTCGCCGATGGTGACGCAGTCGTACTGGTCCAGCACGTCCCGGAATTCCATGAGGTATTCGTGGACGTGGGGGCCGTTGGCGTAGTGGGAGATCCCCTTGGCCGCAGGCATAAGAGGACTGCCGTTGGGCAGGCCCTTGTCCTTGGAGATGAAGGTGATCACGTCCTCCCGGAAGCCGTCCACGCCCATGTCCAGCCAGAAGCGCATGATCTTCTTCACTTCCTCCCGGACCAGGGGATTGTCCATGTTCAGATCCGGCTGCTTCACGGCGAAGAGGTGAAGATAGTATTCCTTTCTCAGCTCGTCGTACTGCCAGGCCTTTCCCTCGAACATGCTGTCCCAGTTGTTGGGAAGCGTGCCGTCCTTTTTGGCCTTGCGCCATATGTAATAGTCCGTGTAGGGCTCTTCCCTCCGGCGGCTGGCCTGGAACCAGGGGTGCTCGTCGCTGGTGTGGTTCACCACCAGGTCCATGATGACCCGCATCCCCCGCTCATGGGCGCCCTGGAGGACCTTGCGGAACGCCTCCATGCCGCCGTACTCGGCGGAGATGTCCATGTAGTCCATCACGTCGTAGCCGTAATCCGCATTGGGCGAGGGATACAGCGGTGAAAACCAGATGGCGTCCACGTTCAGGGACTGGATGTAGTCCAGCTTCTCATACACGCCCATCAGGTCGCCCACGCCGTCCCCGTCCCCGTCCTTGAAGCTCCGGGGCCAGATCTGATAGAATACCGCGTCCTTATACCAGAATGTCCGTTCCATACGCCTGCCTCCGATCGTCGGAATGGTCGATAATTGGTTTACGTAATATTATTATTGTTTATTTACCACCGGTTCACCGCATGCTCGCAGAAAAAGGGCATGTCCTTAAGCCGAAGCACTTCCCCGCTGTCCAGTTCCACCGTTCCGGAGAGCCGTCCGAACACCTGATGGCAGCGGTTGTGGACCAGGAACCAGTTGGTGTCGGTATGGTTGTCAAAGGAGGGACGAAACACCAGGTGGAGTCTCCGGTCCGTGTCGGAGATGCGCCAGGGCTTCATGCAGTCCTCCGGGCTGAACTTGAAGAACACCCGGCCCAGCTTCTGGATCTTTCCGTCCAGAAAGATCGCGTTTTCCGTGGGCGAGCCCTCCTTGCCCAGGCCGCTGCCCAGGTTCAGCGCCAGCACGCCCCGGTCCGTCTCCCGGGCGCCGCTGGCCCAGATCCAGCTGTGCCGGTAGGGCAGGATGCCCCGGCCGCTGTCCAGCAGAAGGAAGGTCTCTCCGTCCAGATGCCGGTTCACGTTGTGCAGATAGAGATGACCTGCCAGGTCCCGGAAAACCTTTTTATAGTTGTAATAGAACTGCCCCGGCAGGGAAAACGGCATGGCGGTGACGATGGCGTCCCCCGCGTCATGGCAGGAAATGTCCGCGTCGAACCGGTCCGACCGGACGAGGATCCGCCGCACCTGGCCGTCAAAGCTGATGGAGAGGAACAGATCGTCGTCCTCGTATTTCAGGGAGTGGGGCTGGCCGCCGGAGAAGTCCAGATCCAGCCGGTCCCCCGGAAACAGCTGTTTTTTCCCGGAGCTGAACCGTTCTCCGGTGGTGAAGTCCACCAGCGTCACCCCCGCCAGTCCGGCGTAGGCAGCGGTGCCGTAGGTCACCTGGAACACGTAGCGGGTGTTGCTCAGCTGGTAAAACTCCCACTCCTTCCGGCGGGAGGGATGGCGCAGATATTCTTTGTTGTACTCGTATATGTCCGTGGTCGCCCAGCGGGGACGGCGCAGCTTTCCCTTTTTGTTCAGCAGGTTGGGGCGGCGAACGGGGCCCTCCCGGACCTCCTCCGGCTCCTCATTCTCCTCGTATTCCCCGTACTCCCCGGCATATGGCTCCGGTGCCGGGGCGGGCGGCTCCTCCTCCGGGACTTCCCCGTCCTCTTCGGAGGGATAGAGCCCTTCGGGGGGCTCGTCCTCCGCCATCTCGTCCAGGGTGAACTCCTCGATGGGGACGTCCCCGTCCGGGTACTCCCGCCAGGAGTCCTCCTCCCGGGGGACGCCGTATTCCTCATCCATATCTCAGCCCTCCATCACATGCAGCGCGGCGATCTCGCCGTCGCTGATGCGCTTCATAACCTCATAGGCGTGAGGCTCCAGGAAATCCCAGTGCCCGTCGGTCAGTCCCTGGGCCTGCAGCTCCCCGATCACCGCGGCGGCCACGCCCTCGATGTCCTCCTCCCGGGGGTCCGAGAGGATCCGCACCAGGACCTCTTTCTGCTCCGAAAGCCGGGGCAGCTCTCCCAGGGCCCGGAAGGCCCATTTGTAGAAAGGCATGTGCCTCCGGTTCAGCAGGAAGATCATCCCCAGGGTCTGCCGGACGAACTCGGCGCAGGCCAGCCGGGCCGCGCCCTCCTCCCCGTGACGGCGGCAGCGGGCAAAGTTGTACTGCCCCGACTGGGCCATCAGCGCCGCACGGGCGGCGATCTTTTTAAGGCGTACGTCCTCCGGCATGCCCGTAAGGATCTCCTCCCGGATGCGGGTGAAGGTCCCGGGACCGTCAAAGAACACCTCCCCGGAGGTGGCTGCCGCCAGAGAGTGGGAGGGCAGATACAGCCATTCCCACCAGCTTTCCGGGGCGCCGTTCCGACCGGTAAAGGGGCGGAAAAAGCCCTCCAGGGATTTGACGCCGTAACGCCCGTCTCCCTGACGGCTCCGGTGCTCCGCCGCCACTCCCCGGTGCTCCCGGGGGAGCCGGTCGTAAATGGTGGACAGGTGAAAGCCATAGCTCTCCAGCTCCGCCTCCGGCAGCCAGAGCATGCATCCGGCGGCCATGTCGTGGTCCAGGGATATCTCATCGTCGTATCCCAGGCAGTCCGAGCCCGTGCCGGACAGGCCCGCCGCGGCACGTTGGAGGAGGACCGGGCACTGCTCCTCCATGGCGGGGCGGAGCGCCTCTTCCCAGAAGCTGCGGGAAAGCTCAAGTCCCTTCATACAGCAGCGCCGCCCTTTCCTCCAGCTCCGCCCCCCGGTCCGGCTGCCCCAGGGCGGCAAAGCCCCCGGCACACTTCCGGGCCGTGTGTGCGTAATACCCGTCCCAGATCATCTCCGGGTCGTCCAATGCCTCCATGGCCCTGTCCAGACATTCGCCGATCCGGGGATCGGTCCCATCCTGCGCCGCATACAGCTGCGCTAAGTTTACATAACTCGTTGCCACGTCGGGATGATGGGGCCGTTTTTCCAACACACCGATGGCCATGCGGATGTGCTCCTCCGCCCGGTCGAAGGCGCCGCAGCGCTGGAAGGCGGCGGCCATGTTGTTGAACAGGGCGGCAAAGCGGAAATCCTGCGCGGGCAGAGAGCGCAGGAAGCAGCCGTAGGCCTCCTGGTAGTAAGGCAGAGCCTTTTCCGCCTCCCCGAAGGAGACCAGCCCGGTGGCGGCGTTGACGAGGATGGTGCCCCGGCTGGAGAGACTCACGTCCAGCTCCTCCAGCAGCTCCATCGTCCGGGCGAACGCGGCGTCGAAGCCTTCCCGGACGGCGCGCATCCGGTAAAAGCCCAGCAGCTCGCTGCACAGCGACAGCTCCAGCGCCCGGTCTCCCTTTCGGGCGGCGGCGTCCTTACAGTATACGAACAGGGCCTCCGCCTCTTTCCAGCGTTCCTGCCCCATCAGCTCGTCGGCTTTTCGGGTGATCTCATCCAAGGCTCCGCCCCCCTTCCGACAAAAAGCCCCTTTTTTCTTTTTCTCAGTATAGCTTGAATTGCACGGTGTTGCAAGCTATAATAGGGGCGTTCCGGCTCGGGAAAAAGAGGAAACGCCCCCGGTCGGGAGTGAAACAGGAAAAACGGAGGGAGTCCGATATCATGAAGAAAACCATATTGAAGAATTACGCCCGGCTCATCGCCCGGGTAGGCGGCAACGTGCAGAAGGGTCAGGAGGTCGTCCTTTACGCCGGGCTGGATCAGCCGGAATTCGTGCAGCTGGTGACGGAGGAGTGCTACCGGGCCGGGGCCAAGGCGGTCCGGGTGGAGTGGATGTACCAGCCGATGCAAAAGATCCACGCCCATTGGATGAAGCAGAGGGATCTCTCCGCCACGCCGAAATGGGAGAA
>JAFRDL010000033.1 GCA_017411265.1 Oscillospiraceae bacterium
AAACACCGGGGAGAGCGCCGCCCTCCCCGGCCGTGATCACAGCAGATCCAGGATCTCCTCCAGCGAGCAGTCCCTCTCCCGGGCCAGCCGGGCCAGATCCTCGTACTCCCATTTCTCCCGCCGGAGACCGCTGCCTTCGGAGATCTTCTTCCGCACCGGCCCCAGGGCCGTCTCCACGGTCTCCACCCGCCGGGACAAATCGGTCCGGCGGCAGGGGAACTCCCGCACCCCCAGGGTGGCGGTGTGCCGGAGAAGCAGGGAGATCATCTCCGCCCGCTGCTCCGGGCGGCAGAGCACCGTGAGCATCGTGCCGGGCCGTCCCTTTTTCATGACGATGGGGACGGTGAACACCTCCGGCGCCCCGGCGGCGCGGAGGCGCTCGCAGGCGAAGGCGACGGCCTCGGCGGTCATGTCGTCCAGATCGCACCGGAGCTCCGTCATTTCCTCCCCGGTCTCATCGGCGCTCTCGCCCCAGAAGGCCCGGACACAGTTGGCGGCGGGGAAGTCCCTCGTCCCCATGCCGTAGCCGATCTTCTTCGTCCGGAGGAGGGGCATAGGCCCAAATGAGTTTACATAATATTTCAACAGCGCCGCGCCGGTGGGGGTGCAGAGCTCGCCCCGGATCTCGCCGCTGCAGATCGGCACGTCCCGCAGCAGCAGCGCCGTGGCGGGGGCGGGGACGGGGAGAAGACCGTGGGCGCACTTCACCTGGCCGCTGCCCACGCAGACCGGCGAGGCGGCGATCCGCCCGGGAGCCAGCCGCCGCAGGAGGAAGCAGAAAGCGGTCACGTCCGCCACCGCGTCCATGGTACCCAGCTCGTGAAAGTGGATCTCCGTGACAGGCACGCCGTGGACGGCGCTCTCGGCGGCGGCGATACTCTCATACACCGCCAGCACGTCGTCCCGGACCGTCTCCGGCAGGGGGAGAGCGGTCACGATCTCCCGGATCTCCCGGGGACCGGCGTGATGGTGATGTCCGCCGCGGTCATGGAGATGCTCGTCCTCCTCCGCGCCGTGGACGGTCACCGAGAGGTGCGTGCCTTTCACGCCGCATTTCATGCTCGCTTCCGCGGCGAAGCGCACGCCGGGGATGCTCAGGGCGTTCAGCTCCGCGAGGACCGCGTCCTTGTCGTCAAAGAGCTCCAGCACGCTGGCGGAGAGCATATCCCCCGCCGCGCCCATGGAGCAGTCGAAATAGAGCTCGTTCATTCCTTTTTCTCCATATGATTGATCCGGCTGGCCAGGTAACCGGCGCCGAAACCGTTGTCGATGTTCACCACGCTCACCCCGCTGGCGCAGGAGTTGAGCATGGAGAGGAGGGCGGACAGCCCCCCGAAGCTGGCCCCGTAGCCCACGCTGGTGGGCACGGCGATCACCGGGCAGTCCACCAGACCGCCCAGCACGCTGGCGAGAGCGCCTTCCATCCCGGCGATGGCGATGAGGACGCTGGCCTCCATGATCTCCGGCAGACGGGCCTGGAGCCGGTGGAGCCCCGCCACGCCCACGTCGTAGATCCGGACCACCCGGTTGCCGAGCGCCTCGGCGGTGACGGCGGCTTCCTCCGCCACGGGGATGTCGCTGGTGCCGCCGGTGGCCACCACGATCTTCCCCAGCCCGTCCGGCGCGGGGAACTCGCCCAGCACGGCCATCCGCGCCTCCGGGCGATAGTCCAGGGGGAAGCGGCGGCGGAGGATCTCCGCGTTCTCCGGGGAGAGCCGGGTGATGAGAACGGTCTTGTCCCCGTGGCGGCGCATGGCCTCCAGGATCCCGGCGATCTGCTCCGGGGTCTTGCCCGCGCCGTAGATCACCTCCGTCGCGCCCTGGCGCAGGGAGCGATGGTGGTCCACCTTGGCGTAGCCCAGATCCTCAAAGGGGGAAAGCTTCAGCGCCAGCACCGCCTCCTCCGGATCCAGAACGCCGTCGCGCACCTGCCGGAGGATATCCCTCGTCTTGTCCATGGTCATCACCCGCCGATTCCAAAAAGGTGAAAACATTATAGCAAGTCCGGCGTATCCTTGTCCATCCTTTTTTCCGGATGTCCCGGAACGGCGCGCCCTTGTCATTTGCCGGAAAACGGCGTATAATTTCCCGCGGATACCACGTAAAGGAGCTGCAGCCATGAAACGACGGAAGACGATACTGGCCCTGGCCCTCACGGCGGCGCTGACGCTGACCGCCCTGACCGCCTGCGGCGGAAAGCCGGAGCCGGAGCCGGAACCCACGCCGGAGCCGGTCACCGCGGCCTCGCTGCTGGGGGACATGAACGCGCGGCTGCGGGAACAGGGCTCCTTCAGCGCCGACGTGCAGGCTTCCCTTACCTTTACCGTGACCGCCGGCAGGGAGTCGCCCGTCACCTTCCCGCTGGACATGGCCCTGACCATGGACGCGGTCTGTGAACCGCTTCAATACCACGCCGCAGGCAGCGCCGGGATGACGCTCCTGGGCATGGATGTGGACCTGCCCATGGAGTTTTACGCCGTGGAGGACGGCGGTGCCCTGAACACCTACGTGAAGGTGCTGGACGCCTGGATGCGCCGGAGCGCCCCCCTCGCCGAAGGGGAGCAGGCCGCGGACCTCACGGGCCTGGACCTCTCCGGGGATATCCTGGCCGCCGCCGTGCTGGCAGAGGAGCCGGAGGAGGTGCTGGGCCGCAGCGCCCGGCGCATCGACCTTCCCATCCGGGGCGGCGCCCTGAAGAGCGTCTTTTCCGCATTGGATGAGGTCGGACAGGCGGCCTCCCTGGAGGTCGACTGGGACGGCGCGGCGCTGGCATGCACCTTCTGGGTGGAGCAGGATACCGGGCTCCCCGTGCGGCAGAGCGTGAAGCTGACCGCCCCCATCCGGGGGGAGGGGGCGTCCATCGACGCCATGGAGCTGCTCGTGGACTACACCGGCTTCGGGGGCGTCTCCTCCATCACCGTTCCGGCCGAGGCGCTGAACGCCCCGGAGGAGAGTTCTCTCGGAAACATTATGTAAACTAACTGCCGCGACAGGAGACGGATCATGGCGGAAGTACTGTTATACAATATCCATAACCCCGAAAAGCTCCGGCGGATCCGGACCGTTCTGCTGCGGTACGGGATCGCTGCCCGGACCGTGGCCTATGAGGACTACGGCCACCCCATTGGTTATCTCACAGGGTACGAGGGGTTCGAGCCTGCGGAGCCGTACACCGGGGAGAACTTTGCCGACGAGATGCTGCTGCTGGACGGCTTCGCCTCCGGGGAGCTTTCCCGCTTCCTGGACGCTCTCCGGACGGCCCGGGCCACGGTGGCCCTGAAAGCGGTGGTGACGGAGCACAACGCATCCTGGTCCAGCGCGGAGCTCCACGCCGCGGTGCGGGAGGAGCACGAGACCATGCGGGAGCTCCGGGAGCGGGGGACGAGATGAAGATCGCCGTGGTCGGCTTCAGCGGCTCCGGGAAATCCACCCTGGCCCGGCGGCTGGGGAAGATCTACGGGATGACGGTGCTCCACCTGGACAGCGTCCACTGGCTCCCCGGCTGGGCCGAGCGTCCGGAGGCGGAGGAGCGGGCCATGGTGGAGGAGTTTCTGAACTCCCATGAGGAATGGGTCATCGACGGGAATTACAGTTCTCTTTCCTATGACCGCCGCATGGCGGAGGCCGACCGGATCGTGCAGATGCTTTTTCCGCCGCTGCCGGCGCTGGGCCGGGTGCTCCGCCGCCGCAGACAGTATTCGGGTGCCAACCGCCCGGATCTTCCGGAGGGATGCCCGGAGAAGGTGGACGGGGAGTTCGTCCGCTGGGTCCTGTGGGACGGCCGGAGCAAAGACAAGAGAGCCCGGTATGCAAAATACCGCGCCCTGTACCCGGACAAGACGGTAGTCCTGCGCACCCAGCGTCAGATCGACCGGTTCCTCGGCAGGACCGGCGCTCCGGACTGAAAGCCTTTTTGCGCTGTTTTTTGCGGGATCGGCCCATTTGCCGCTTTTTTGGCGACCTTCTGCCGGCAGGACCATGACAGTGTGGCGCTGCCGACGGGAGGAGAAAAAATGAGCAGAATGTTATATCAAGGAAAACGGCGGCAGCATCTGCTGCCGCCTGTACGGGCAGGACGACCGGGAGACGGAACGCGTTTACGTGTACGGTCACGGCTTCGGCGGGCACAAGGACAACCCGGCGGAGACAGGAAAAAACAAAACCACCGGAGTATTCCGGTGGTTTTGCTTATGTGACGGCGGGGATCGCCGGATCACCGGCACACCAGCTCGTCGTTTTCCACGTCCACGGTGAGGGTGGACCCGGCGGCCACGTTCCCGCCCAGGATGGCCCGGGCCAGCAGCGTCTCCACGCTGCTCTGCAGGTACCGGCGCAGAGGCCGGGCGCCGTACAGGGGATCGAAGCCCCGGTCGATGATGAGGGCCTTGGCCTCCGGGGTGATCTCCAGCGCCAGGGACCGGTCCGCCAGACGGGCGCGGAGACCCTCCACCAGGATATCGATGATGCCGGTGAGGTTTTCCCGGGTCAGCGGACGGAACAGGATCGTCTCGTCCAGCCGGTTGAGGAACTCGGGCCGGAAGGCCCGGCGCAGCTCCGCCATCACGGCCTCCTGGGCCTCCGGAGAGATGGTGCCGTCGGCCTTGATGCCCTCCAGCAGATACTGGCTGCCCAGGTTGGAGGTAAGGATGATGATGGTGTTTTTGAAGTCCACCGTCCGGCCCTGGGAGTCGGTGATGCGCCCGTCGTCCAGGATCTGGAGCAGGATGTTGAACACGTCCGGGTGGGCCTTTTCGATCTCGTCGAAGAGCACCACGCTGTAGGGCTTGCGCCGCACCGCCTCGGTGAGCTGTCCGCCCTCGTCGTAGCCCACATATCCCGGAGGCGCGCCGATGAGCCGGGAGACGGAGAACTTCTCCATGTACTCGGTCATGTCGATGCGCACCATGTTGTGCTCGTCGTCAAACAGGCTCTCCGCCAGGGATTTGGCCAGCTCCGTCTTGCCCACGCCCGTGGGACCCAGGAACAGGAACGAGCCGATAGGCCGGTTGGGATCGCTGATCCCGGCCCGGGAGCGGAGGATGGCCTCGGTGACCTTCTGCACGGCCTCGTCCTGACCCACCACCCGCTTATGGAGCGTTTCGTCCAGGTGCAGCAGCTTCTCCCGCTCGCCCTCCAGCAGCTTGCTGACGGGGATGCCCGTCCACTTGGCCACGATGGAGGAGATCTCCTCCTCGGTGACCGTGTCGTGGACCAGCGTGTTCTGCTTGGATTCCTCGGAGAGCTTCTCCGCCTCGGCCAGCTGCTTTTCCAGAGCGGGCAGATCGGAGTACTTCAGCCGGGCGGCGGTCTCGTACTCGTAGCGGAGCTGGGCGTTTTCCATGTCGGCGTGGACCTTTTCGATCTCGGCCTTCAGGCGCTTGACCTCGTCCACGCTGTTCTTCTCCGTCTCCCAGCGGGCCTTCATGGCGTTGAACTTGTCTTTGAGCTCCGCCAGCTCCTTCCGCAGCTTCTCCAGCCGGTCGCGGCTGAGGGGATCGTCCTCCTGTTTGAGGGCCATCTCCTCGATCTCCAGCTGCATGATCTTCCGGCGGATGTCGTCCATCTCCGAGGGCATGGAGTCGATCTCCGTGCGGATCATGGCTCTGGCCTCGTCCACCCGGTCGATGGCCTTGTCGGGGAGGAACCGATCGGTGATAGACCGATGGGAGAGGGTGGCGGCGGCCACCAGGGCGTTGTCGTGGATGCGTACGCCATGGTAGACCTCGTAGCGCTCCTTCAGGCCCCGGAGGATGGAGATGGTGTCCTCCACCGTGGGTTCATCCACCTGCACCGGCTGGAACCGCCGCTCCAGAGCGGC
>JAFRDL010000004.1 GCA_017411265.1 Oscillospiraceae bacterium
AGACGTGAGCCCATCCCTGAGCAATAAATCTTTGGTATCCAGGGGATGCCCCCCGGATACGTCATGCGGTATTAGCAGTCGTTTCCAACTGTTGTCCCCCACTCAAGGGCAGGTTGCTCACGCATTACTCACCCGTCCGCCACTAAGTCAAATCCAATTCTTGACGAATCTCAAATCAGAAGTGCTTCGTTCGACGTGCATGTGTTAGGCACGCCGCCAGCGTTCGTCCTGAGCCAGGATCAAACTCTCAATAAATCTTATCTCAACGCTCTTTCGAGCCCTGAAATCGTTTATCGATCGCTGTTTCCAGCTCTCAAAGAAATTTTCAAGCAAAACCTTTCGGTCTCGCTCAGAACCCTTTCTGGTGCTTATTTGCATAAGCTTTCTTACTTTGTTCAATTTACAAGGTACACAAGTTTTTGCTTTTTGCCGCCCTTTTTTGAGGTTTCTGTTCGTCCCCCCCGCGGGGCAGCTTGGCTAATATAGCATCGGCCCGAGGATTTGTCAACCCCCTTTTTTCATTTTTTCAAAATATTTTTTGAATTGAAAAAAGGGCTTCGGCGCGCAAGAGCCGCCCCCATGTCAGCACGGGGGCGGCTCATGCGAAACCTTCCTTCTGGGGAAGATCTCAGACGGCCCGGGTGACCTTGCCGCTGCGGAGGCAGCGGGTGCACACGTAAACGTGCTTCGGCGTGCCGTCGACGATGGCCTTGACGCGCTTCACATTGGGCTTCCACATGCGGTTCGTGCGCCGGTGGGAATGGCTGACCTTGATGCCGAAAGTGACACCCTTGTCGCAAAACTCACACTTTGCCATACTTGCTGCACCTCCTCGTCCAATTGTCTGCCGTCCAACGGACAGCTTACATATAATAACAGACCGTTCCCCCGATTGCAAGATGAATTTTCATTTTCCGTGAAAAAAATGACGCGGGCTTTCTGTTGCCATTGGGAACGGAATTGATTATAATGTATATGTATACCCATCACAAACCGGAAATGGAGCGTGGCTATGAGCAAGGCATATTCTGTCAGCCTGGACACCTTAGTCCGTGAGCACCGGCTCACGGTGGTGCGTCGGGGCAAGGATTACGACAACATCCGCATCTCCAACTGCGATGTCTCCCGGCCCGCGCTGCCTCTGGCAGGCTTTTACGACTATTTCGACCCCACCCGGGTCCAGACCATCGGCAAGCTGGAGCTCACCTATCTGGAGGAGATGTCTCCGGGGGAACGGGGGCGCAGCATCGACCGGTTCATGTCCACGGGGATCCGCTTCGTGATCGTGGCCCACGGAATGCCCGTGCCGGAGGAGATGCTCCGGGCGGCGGACCGCAACCAGGTCACCATCCTCACCACGGAGCAGACCACCAGCGACTTCATGGCGCAGCTCATCATCAACCTCAACAGCTGGCTGGCTCCCGGGACCACCATCCACGGGGTGCTTATGGAGATCCACGGCGAGGGCGTGCTCATCACCGGCGACAGCGGCGTGGGCAAGAGCGAGAACGCCATGGCCCTGCTGAGCCGGGGCCACCGTCTGGTGGCGGACGACGCCATCGAGGTGAAGCGCACCTCCCAGGAAACGCTCATCGGCACAGCGCCGGAGATGATCCGCTATTTCATGGAGATCCGGGGCATCGGCCTCATCGATGCCCGGCATATGTTCGGCATCGGCGCGGTGAAGCAGGAGCAGGCCATCGACCTGGTGGTCCACCTGGAGCACTGGGACGACAACAAGACCTATGACCGGCTGGGCAACGAGACCTCCTTTACCGAGATCCTGGGCGTTCGGATCCCCTATTTCCTGGTCCCCGTCCGGCCCGGCCGGAACCTGGCGGCCATCCTGGAGCTGGCGGCCATGAACAACCGGGAGCGGAAAATGGGCTACAACGCCGCCCAGGTGCTGGTGGAGCGGCACGACGCCCTAGTGGATCTGGGATGAGGGAGGCGGAGCTTTCCTCCCTGCTCCGGGAGCTGCGTCTGCGCTGCCCGGAGCTGCCCGTTCTGGAACGGGAGCCCATGGCAAAGCACTGTTCCTTCCGCATCGGCGGACCCTGCGACGCCATGCTCCTCCCCGGCTCCCTGCCGGAGCTGGAGACGGTCTGCCGCCTGCTCTCCGAGAGCGGGGAGCGCCCTTTCCTCATGGGCAACGGCACCAACCTGCTTGTCACCGACGGTCCCTTTCACCGGGTCGTCGTCCGGCTGGGGGAGCGGTTTGCCGCCCTGGAGGCGGAGGATGACCGGACCCTCCGGGCCCAGGCGGGGATCCTCCTCTCCCAGCTGGCGACGGAAGCCGCCCGGCGGGATCTGGCAGGGCTGGAATTCGCCCACGGCATCCCGGGCACTCTGGGAGGCGGCGTGTGCATGAACGCCGGAGCCTACGGCGGGGAACTGAAGGACGTGGTGACCTCCGTGGTCTGGCTGGACGAGGATCTGGTCCTCCACGAGTCCGCGGACGGAGGCTTTGCCTATCGCCGCAGCCGCTTCACCGACACGGACTGCGTGGTGGCGGAGGCGGCCGTGCGTCTTGCCCCCGACGACGGCGAGGCCGTCCGGGAGCGGATGCGCGCCCTGCTGGAGCGCCGCCGGGCCAGCCAGCCCCTGGACCTCCCCTCCGCCGGCAGCACCTTCAAACGTCCCGCGGAGGGCTACGCCGCCGCCCTGATCCAGCAGGCGGGGCTGAAGGGGTATGCCGTGGGCGGCGCCCAGGTGAGTGAAAAACACACCGGCTTTGTGGTCAACCGGGGCGGCGCCACCTTTGAAGACGTGCTCCGGCTGATGGAACAGATACAGGAAACCGTCCTCCGCGTCTCCGGCGTCACTCTGGAGCCGGAGGTCAAAATTCTCCGGCATTGACCCGGAAGCGGACAAAGAAGGTCGTTATGGAATTTCTCATCGTCACCGGACTCTCCGGAGCCGGGAAGACCCAGGCCGCCAATTTTCTGGAGGACCTGGACTACTACTGCGTGGACAACATGCCCTCCGCCCTTTTGAAGCCCTTCGCGGAGTTCTGTCTGGCCGCCCAGGGACGTTTCAAAAAGGTGGCCCTGGTCACGGACATCCGGGCCCAGGAGAACTTTGAACAGCTCTTCCAGGCCCTGGAATCCCTCCGGGATCTGGACTGCTCCTTCCGCGTTCTGTATATCGAGGCGCCGGTGAACTCCATCGTCCGCCGGTACAAGGAGACCCGGCGGCCCCACCCCCTGGCGGAGCCGGGTCATACCATCCAGGAGGCGGTCCAGAAGGAGATCGGCCTCATGGAGCCGGTACGCAAGCGGGCGGACTATATCCTCAATACCGGCGGCACCAGTCTCAGCCAGCTCCACCGGGAGATCTGCCGTCTCTTCGCCGAGGGGGGCGAGGCCACCGTGCCCGTGAACGTGATCGCTTTCGGCTACAAATACGGCATCCCCATCGAGGCGGACCTGGTGTTTGACGTGCGCTTCCTCCCCAATCCCTTCTACGTGGAGGAGCTGAAAAACCACAGCGGGCTGGACCAGGATGTGTACGACTACGTGATGGGCCAGGCCGACACCGCCGAGTATATGCGCAAGCTCACCGACTTTCTGGATTTCCAGCTCCCCCGCTTCCAGGAGGAGGGAAAACCGTCCCTCGCCGTAGCGGTGGGCTGCACCGGCGGCCGTCACCGGAGCGTGGCGGTGGCCCGGGCCCTCACCGACTATCTGCTGGAGCATGGGCAGAACGCCCGGCTGATCTGCCGGGACATGAATCGGGTGAACGACAATGGCTGAACGAATCAACCGCCCCTCCGCCCCCCGGATCGTGGTCATCGGCGGCGGCACGGGTCAATCCACCATCCTCCGGGGACTCAAGAACGTCTCCCCGTCCATCACCGCCATCGTTTCGGTGGCGGACAACGGCGGCGGCAGCGGCGTGCTCCGCCAGGAGCTGGGCATGCCCCCTCCCGGGGATGTGCGCAACTGTCTGCAGGCTCTGGCCAATACCGAGCCCACCATGGAGGCCCTGCTGGCCTACCGCTTCAAGGAGGGCACCCTGAAGGGCCAAAGCTTCGGCAACCTGTTCCTGGCGGCGCTCAACGACATGTGCGGCAGCTTCGACGAGGCGGTGAGCCGGATGAGCGACGTTCTGGCCATCACCGGCCGGGTGCTTCCCGTCACCAATGCGGACGTGCAGCTCATCGCCGACTTCGACGACGGCTCCACCGTCGTCGGGGAGTGCGAGATCGCCGAGTACAAGCGGGGCGAGCAGCGGCGGATCCGCCGGGTGTACCTCTCCCCGGAGCGGCCCGCCGCCATCCCCGGCTGTCTGGAGGCCATCGCGCGGGCGGATCTCATCCTCCTGGGTCCCGGGAGCCTGTACACCAGCGTGATCCCCAACCTGCTGGTGGACGGCATCGCCCGGGCCATCCACGATTCGGACGCGGCAAAGGTTTACGTCATGAATCTGATGACCCAGGACGGCGAGACGGAGGGTTTCACCGCCTGCGACCACGTGAAGGCCCTCTTCGACCACGGCGGCGAGGGGCTGTTCGACCACTGCCTCATCAATAACAAGCCCATCCCCCCCGCCGCGCTGGAGCTCTATCGCCGGGAGGGCGCCGCTCCCATCGCCGTGGACGTGACGGCCCTGGCCCGGATGGGCGTCCGGGCGGAGTTCGCCCCGGTGGCGGACCACACCCGGGGCGGGCTGGTGCGCCACGATCCCGCGGCTCTGGCCGAGGCGGTGATCGACCTGTACCGCCGCATCTCCCCCACCAGGATCTACTGACTGACAGAAAGCGGGGCCGCCCATGTCCTTCTCCTCGG
>JAFRDL010000034.1 GCA_017411265.1 Oscillospiraceae bacterium
CGCCGCGGCCATCGGCGCCGGCGCGGACAATCTCCGGGCGGAAGCCGTGGCGATCACGGGCGGCGACGTCATCGCCTTCTCCGACGGCACCTGCTTTGCCCTGGACACCCGCGCCGACGGAGAGGACGGCTCCGTTGCCTCCCGGACGGAGGGTCGGGAGCTTCGGAGCGTGATCCAGGGGACCATGGCCGATCTGTATACCGAATTCGGAAAAACCGATTACGAGGGGCTGACCCTGGCGCTGGAGAGCAAGGACGGCTCCCTGGCGCTCACCCTCCCGGAGGGCTACCGCTCCTTTGCCCGGACCGTCCCCACCCAGGAGGACAGCGTCCTCTGGCGGGTGCGGGCGGGCGAGGAGGTTTTTGCCCCCGGAGATACGGAACGGTCCGTTCCCGACCGGCTGAAAAGCGGTATGGTGTTCGATCTGTCGCGGGGCGGTTTTCAGGATCTCTTTTTCCTCGTCCCCGCCCGGGCCATCCGGGCCACGGTGGCGTGGGACGATGGGGACAATGTGGAGGAGAACCGGCCGGACGCCTCGCTGCGGCTGCTGGCGGATGAGACGCCTCTGCGCTCCGCCCGGATCGCCGCCGACGCCGCCGGGGACGACCGGATGGCGGAATGGGACGACGTGCCCCGGTACTCCCCCGACGGGAGCCGGGAGGTGGAATACGCCCTGTGGGCGGTGCCCATGCCGGGCTATACCGCCGCGATCTCCGGAGAGGACGGGGCGTTCGCCGTGACCTTCTCCCGTACGCCGGAGCTGACGGAGATCACGGGCGCGCTCCACTGGATCGGCGGCGAGGAGGACCCCGCCCCGCCCAAGGGAGTGTCCCTGGTGCTGCTCACCGGGGCGCGGGAGTACCGCCGGACCCAGGTCCTGCCCGGCGCGGACAACGCCTGGCCCTTCGCGTTCCGGGATCTGCCCCGGACGCTGGGCGGCCGGGACCCGGGATGGACCCTGGCCCTGGAGGGGGCGGAGAGCTACGAGCTGCGGACCGAGGGATATGAGGTCTACCTCACATACATCGTTCCTCCCGCAGAGGATGAGGAGCCCGCCGGGGAATAAAAACGAAAACAGAGGGGAGCGTCTTTCCGCGGGGAAAGACGCTCCCCTCTGTTTTTCAGTTTTTCCGCCGCGTCTTCCCACACCCTCATCTGCCCCGGAGCTGCCTTGCCGCTTTTCACGACGCCGCCGTCAGCGCGGCCAGCGGTACATGACCTTTGAAAACTCGTGGATGATCTCGACGACGGTCTCCTCCGGGAGCGAATACCCGCTGATGAGCCACTCCAGAATAAAATTCAGGCTCCCGGCATTGTGATAATAGGCCGCGGCGTATTTGACGGGATCCTTGACCGGGCCCAGGGAAAGATCCACATGGGCCCGGACGATGAGCGTCCGGTATTTCCCGCTGTTCTCACAGGTGCAGAACCGCCTTATCGTGGGATTGTGAAGGAAGCGGCGCAGATAGGCCGTGATGACTTCCCGGGCCACGCCGCCGTCCTCCATAGGCAGGCTCCACTGGGTCCACTGGCCGACCACCTCCGCCACGCTCTCCCACAGCACCTCCCGGATCAGCATATCCATGTACTCATAGTGGGCATAGAACGTGGAACGGTTCAAGCCGGCTTTCTGACACAGCTCGACCACCGTGATCTCCTCGGGCTCCTTCCCCTGAAAAAGCTCCAGGAACGCTTGCTTCAGCGCCGCCTTGCTCCGGTCCGTTCTGGCGTTTCTCCGATCCATCTCTCTCCCTCCCGAAACTATTCCGACAGATGTCGGATTTTGTTTGTTGTTATCCATTATAAGAACTCTTATAATGCATGTAAAGAAGATAAACAAAAAAACAGGATCCGTTGTTTATGCAAAATCCAACACCAAAGTGAGGAATGACTATGAGCAGACTGAAGATCCGAACGAAAAGCCAGGCTCAGGAGTTGGTGGACGGCATGTACGCGGGGATGGAGCGCCGGATCGCGGCCAGCCCCTCCGGACTCTGCCCCATCGACATCACGCTCAGCTTTCTGAACCTGTGCCACGCCCAGTCCTGCGGGAAGTGCACCCCCTGCCGGATCGGTCTGGGCCAGCTGTCCTCCCTTCTCCAGAAGGTCCTGGACGGCGAAGCCACCATGGATACCCTGGGGCAGATCAAGGCCACCGCCCGGAACATCGTGGACAGCGCGGACTGCGCCATCGGCTTCAACGCCGCCACCCTGGTGCTCAACGGCATGGCCGGCTTTGAGGACGATTTCCGGGAACACATCCTGCATCATCAGTGTCTGGCGTCCCACCGCAATTCCGTCCCCTGCATCACTCTCTGCCCGGCGGGGGTGGATATCCCCGGCTACATCTCCCTGATCGCCGACGGCCGGCCCGCCGACGCCGTGCGCCTGATCCGCAAGGACAACCCCTTCCCCACCGCCTGTGCGTACATCTGCGAGCACCCCTGCGAGAGCCGGTGCCGCCGCAGCATGATCGACGATCCCATCAACATCCGCGGTTTGAAGAAGTTCGCGGTGAACCAGGCCGGGAAGGTGCCCAATCCTCCCTGCGCACCGGACACCGGCAAGAAGGTCGCCATCATCGGCGGCGGGCCCAGCGGCCTGTCCGCGGCCTACTATCTGCGGCTGATGGGTTATTCCGTCACGGTATATGAAAAGCGCGCCCGCCTGGGCGGCATGCTCCGCTACGGCATCCCCAGCTACCGGTTCCCCCGGGAGAAGCTGGACGAGGAGATCGCCTCCATCCTGTCCACCGGCATCGAGACCCACACCGACGTGGACATCGGCAAGGACATCACCATGGAGCAGCTGAAAAACGATTATGACGCCGTCTATATCGCCATCGGCGCCCAGACCGACCGGAAGGCCGGCATCCCGGGCGAGGAGAGCGGCCATGTGATCTCCGCCGTGGAGCTGCTCCGGGGCATCGGCGACTGGCATCTGCCCGACTTCTCCGGCAAGAAGGTGGTCGTGATCGGCGGCGGCAACGTGGCCATGGACGTGAACCGCTCGGCGGTCCGGCTGGGCGCCGAAAAGGTCACCTGCGTGTACCGCCGCCGTCAGGCCGACATGACCGCGCTCCCCGAGGAAGTGGAGGGCGCGCTGGCCGAGGGCGTGGAGCTGCTCACCATGATGGCCCCCGTCCGCATCGAGGCGGACGAGGACGGCAACGCCGTGGCCCTGTGGGTCAAGCCCCAGGTCTCCGGCGCCTTTGACCGGGGCGGCCGTCCCTCTCCCGTGCCCGCCGATCTGCCCGAGGTGCGGGTCCCGGCGGACCTGATCATCGTGGCGGTGGGCCAGGGCATCGAGTCCCGCCATTTCGAGGAGTCCGGCATCACGGTGAAGCGCGGCTCCATCAAGGCCGGCGACGATACCACCGTGGGCGATGAAAAAATCTTCGCCGGCGGCGACTGCGTGACCGGTCCCGCCACGGCCATCCGGGCCATCGCGGCCGGCAAGGTCGCAGCCGCCAACATCGACGAGTTCCTGGGCTTCAAGCACGAGATCTCCGTGGACGTGGTCCTGCCCGCCCCGAAGATCAACAGCGTGGTGCAGCGCGGCCGCGTGAATCTGACCGAGCGGGAAGCCAGCGAGAGGAAGAACGATTTCGGCGCCATCGAGCACGAGATGACCTGTATGCAGGCGAACCTGGAGTCCTCCCGCTGCCTGCACTGCGATTACTTCGGCTTCGGCAACTTCAGAGGAGGGAGAGAGACGAAAGGGTAAAGCTCACGATCGACGGACGCAGCTGCAGCGTCCCGGAAGGAACCACGATCCTGGATGCGGCGGCTTCCATCGGGATCCATATCCCCACCCTCTGCTATCTGAGGGGCATCAATGAGATCTCCGCCTGCCGCATCTGCGTGGTGGAGGTGGACGGCTTTGAACGGCTGATCCCCGCCTGCACCGAAAAGGTCGCGGACGGCATGGTCGTCCACACGAATTCCCACCGTGCCAAGACGGCCCGGGAGACCAACCTGAAGCTGATCCTCTCCCAGCACGACGGCGACTGCACCACCTGCGTGCGTTCCCGGAACTGCCAGCTGCAGGACCTGGCCTCCGAGCTGAACATCATCGACAACCCCTATCCCAAGGACGTGAAGAAAAACGAGTGGCCGGAAAACAGCTACCTGATCCGCAAGGAGAGCAAGTGCATCAAGTGCATGCGCTGTATCGAGGTCTGCGACAAGATCCAGACCCTGAAGATCTGGGACGTGAAGGGCAGCGGCTCCCGCACCACCGTGGGCGTCCGCCTGAACCGCGTCTTCACCGAGGCGGACTGCGCTCTCTGCGGCCAGTGCATCACCCACTGCCCCACCGGCGCTCTGTCCATCCGGGACGACACCGCCAGGGTCACGGCGGCGCTGGAGGATCCCGAGCTCACCACGGTCGTGCAGGTGGCGCCGGCCGTCCGCACCGCCTGGGCGGAGCAGCTGGGCCTCACCCGGGAGGAGGCCACGGTGGGGAAAATGGCCGCCGCGCTGCGGGCGCTGGGCTTCGACTACGTGTTCGATACCAACTTCACCGCCGACCTGACCATCATGGAGGAGGGCAGTGAATTCATCCAGCGCTTTACCCACCGGGATCAGTACAACTGGCCCATGTTCACCTCCTGCTGCCCCGGCTGGGTGCGGTTCGTAAAATCCCAGTACCCCGAATACACCACCAACCTTTCCACCGCCAAGTCCCCGCAGGCCATGTTCGGCGCCGTCGCCAAAAGCTTCTTCGCGGAGAAGATCGGCGTGGATCCCCACAAGATGCGCGTCATCTCCGTCATGCCCTGCACCGCCAAGAAGAGCGAGGCGGACATCCCCAATCTGAAGGACGCCTGCGGCGATCCGGACGTGGACGTGGTCATCACCACCCGGGAGCTGGGACGGCTCCTCAAGAGCTATCACGTGAATGTAAAGGACCTGGAGGAGACGCCGTTTGATTCGCCTCTGGGCACCGGCACCGGTGCGGCCGTGATCTTCGGCGCCACCGGCGGCGTCATGGACGCCGCGCTCCGCAGCGCCTATTACCTGGTCACGGGATCCAACCCGCCTGCCGACGCCTTTACCGCCGTCCGCGGCATGAAGGGCTGGAAGGAGGCCAACTTCGAGGTGCCCGGCGCGGGGACCGTGCGCGTGGCCGTGGTCAGCGGGCTGGGCAACACCCGCGCGCTGATGGAGGCCATCAAAAAAGGCGAGGTGAACTACGACTTCGTGGAGGTCATGGCCTGCCCCGGCGGCTGCTCCGGCGGCGGCGGACAGCCCATCCACGAGGGACAGGAGCTGGCCGACACCCGCGGGCAGGTGCTCTGGAACCTGGACAAAAACAGCGTCATCCGCTTCTCCCACGAAAACCCGGACGTGCTGGCGCTGTACAGCGAGTACCTGGAGAAGCCGCTGGGCCACCGGTCCCACCATCTGCTCCACACCGATCTCACCGAATGGACGGTGCCGCTCAACCCGGATCTGCATTGATCCCCCCGAACATTTCAAAAAAGCCCCCGGAAACCGTGGTTTCCGGGGGCTTTTTGCCGCGCATTGACCGAACGGACGATGCTCGTTTCGTTTTTCCTGATTTCCCTCTTTATTGTTTCTTTGCCAGCCATCCGCGGAAAATACCGCCTTCAAAGAAGGAAATGATGATGAAGAAAAGATCCGCAAACACAATAAAAACGAAGGAGGGGATCAGTATGCGGGTGTATTTCTTACCGCTGCCCTCTGCCCTGCGGATATGCCGGCCCATACGGGCGAGGAAAAACAGCACCCCCAGGTTGAAATACAGCAGGATCGCGGCATTCTCGCCAAAGCTGATCCACGCGCTTTTCGGAAAAAAGTTTCCAGTATTGGCCACGCTGAGCACGGTATTCAGCACCAGCAGCGCGATCTCCACAAGAAACAGGATGCGGGTCACGTTCAGCATCACACCCCCGCCGATCCCGACGCCGCCGCCCCAGGAAAGCCCGGCCCGCACGCAGAAGTTTTCAAAAACCCGCATCTGCGGCTCGTTCTGCTTCCCCTCGATAAAGCCGTTGTTGGCGATGCAGTAAACGCTGAGCTGCAGGCCGTTCTCCCGGCAGAACGCCTCCATTTTCGCCATAAAGCGGAGCACGTGGGAGGGGACGCCGTCCACATACAGCGGCACTCCGAAAACGACCGCCTGCGCGTCCCGCAGCTGCTCCAGAATACGGTCATGATCCGCCGGCGTGCGCAGCTTTTCCGTGACCTTTTTCCCGCTGACGAACAGTCGCTGCAGAAACAGAAAATAGGACGAGGCGCAGAACCGCTTTTTCGGGCTGCAATTGATGAAAACCGTTTTCACAGCCATCCCTCCAATTCCGAGAGATTCTCCAAAAAAATGACTTCGGAACGCGCAAATCCGTCGTTGACCGCATTGCGCTCCGCCAGATAACGGAAGGTATCCTTTTCGGCCTCGGTGATCTCTCCGTAGACGATCACCTTCCACAGATCGTGCTTTCCGTAGCGCAGCGTGTGGTGCATCTGCCGTCCCCGGTAGGTGCTGAAGGGCGTGGAGGTCCCGATGGACCGGTCCAGCACGTTTTTAACGGCGGCGCTGTAACCGCCGTAGAGGTTTTTGGTGACGATCACAAGCTCGTCCGCCTGGCCGAGGATCCTGCATACCTGCTGCAGGGTGTCTTTCATGAAGCACTCGGCAGGATGCTTTGTCCAGCAGCCGAAGCATCCCTGGCACGGGGCGTATTTCCCGTCCGCTTCCACGGCCCGGTCGCATTTCGCCTCGATCAGGCCGGCATACGGGCTTCCCAGATCATGTAGGATGACTTTCATGATATCTCCTCCTGCGCCGCCGCGAGCACCGCGCCGTTCCATGTGCGTTCCAGGTGCTCCGCAATCAGCTTTTCGTCGAATTCCAGATGGTTGTTGGCGATGATGCTTGCGTATCCGTGGGCAAACAGCGCGACCGTGATGAATACATTCTTGGTCTTCTGCATGCTCAGCCCCGTGCCTTTCTGCATGGCGGCCAGCACCGGGACCAGTTCTTCGGAATCCACCATTTCCAGCAGACTCTTTTCCTCCGCGTATCCGGACTGAAACAGAAACCGGAAAAGCTGCGGCTCCTCCACGGCAAAGCGGATATAGTTCATGCCGATCCCCAGGATCGGGTCCTGTCCGGGCGGCGTGTTCATCATGTATTCCGAGTGCCGACGATCGACCTGCCTGTAGGCAGCCCTCTTCAGGTTTTCGATGGTCGAAAAATGATACATCACCGGCTGCGTGGAGCAGTGCAGCTGCCCGGAAACCGTCCGGGCATTGACCGCCTCAAACCCGCTTTGACGGACCACTTCAACGGCGGCCCGGACGACCATCTCCGCAGTGACTCTTGTTTTCGGCGGCATGCGCGGACCTCCTTTAATTATAATTATCGTTATGTAACGATAATTATAATACGCCGTCCCCGGCGCTTTTGTCAACAACAATTGAACGGCGGTTTCGTGTCCGGGTTCCCAGCCGTATCAATATGACACACTTTTTTCCAGTCCAGAACAAAAAAAACAAGCACCCACGGTCGTGAGTGCTTGTAATTGGCAAAATCACCGCTTGCTGAACGGAGGCGCTCTTCTGGCCGCTTTCAGGCCGTACTCTCCCGCCTTGTTGCCCGAAACCTTTGTATTTACTTAGTTTTCGAACTTAGACATCCTCAGTTCCCTCACTCATTAACTACTGACGACATCTTGTTTTTACCCTTC
>JAFRDL010000035.1 GCA_017411265.1 Oscillospiraceae bacterium
ATAGTTTCGTCGCGTCAGGCAAAAACTATGCGCGGCGGGTCTTTTTCCGGCGGAGCCGGAGGAGGCTCCGCCTCGATATAGATCGTGGGGCCGGTCCCGGCCCCACCCTTTTTATTCTGTGGACTTTTTCCGGCGTCCGTGCTTTACTGTAGGAGAGGTGATGGACATGGACGGCTCCTGGGTGTGGTGTCCCGAGTGCGGGGAAATGACCTGGATCGCAAAATGCGACAAAACCGGCGTGTGCTTCCACTGCAGCGCCTTTGTCCTGAATCCGGACTGGGAGGGCTGGGAGGAAAAAAAGAGCGGCTCCGGCTGCGCGGGAGCGGCGGTGTTCCTGCTGGTGTGCGCCGCGGCGCTGCCGACGCTGCTGGTCCGGCTGCTGTCCGGTCTGTGAGGGAAGACGATGAACGCCTTTGAAGAGATCGATATCCACGCCATGACCCAGGTGCAGGCCATGGCCGCCGTGGACGCCTGCCTGCGCCGGGCCGGCGGAGACGTATACCGCCTGCGGGTGATCCACGGGTATCATTCCGGCACCGCCCTGCGGGATATGGTCCGCCGCCGGTACGCTTCCCACCCCAAGGTGAAGCGCGTGGAGCTGGGACTGAACCCGGGGATCACGGATCTGGTGCTCCGGGAGCTGTGACAACTCCCGGGGGAGCGGACTCAACGCCCCGGTCATTGTTTTCCTCCGGGCGCCGCCGTACAATGGCCCCGACGACAAGGGAGGGATCACCATGAAAAACATCAATCAGGACATGGGCGGACGGATCCGCGCGCTGCGGCTGAGCCGGGATATGACCCAGGAGCAGCTGGCTACGGCTCTGGGGCTCAGCCCCCAGGCGGTGAGCAAATGGGAGACCGGCGCCACGCTGCCGGACATCCAGCTGCTGCCGGAGCTGTCCGAGCTGCTGGGGGTCACCATCGACGGGCTGTTTTCCATGACCGACGAGAGCCGGATGGACCGGATCGAAAACATGTTCTGGAACGTCCGGTTCCTGGACCGCCGCGACCGGGAGGAAACGGAGCTCTTCCTGCTGGAGCAGCGGGAGCGGCCGGAGTCCAGGCCCCGGGCCACGGAGCTGCTGGCGTCGCTCTACAACCGCCTGGCGGACGAATACCATGAGAAGGCCGCGCCCCTGGCCCGGGAGGCCCTGCGGCTGAATCCGGGCTCCAAGGCCGCCCACAACGCGGTGTTCGACGCGGAGCGGGGCGCCTACCAGGATTGGAATTATGTCAACCATCATGAGCTCATCGAGTTCTACCGGGAGGTGACGGACGCCCATCCGGAGGACATCCGCAACTACTTCTGGCTGCTGGATCTGCTCATCGCGGACGGCCGCACGGCGGAGGCCCGGGAGACGGCGGAGCGGATGAAGCAGGTGGAGCACAGCTACCATTACGAGATGTACATGGGCGACATCTGCCGGGCGGAGTGCGATCTGCCCGCCGCCCTGGACTGGTGGAAGAAGATGCTCCGGAATCCGGTGGGGAAGCGCTGGGTCATCCTGGCCAGCTACGCCGACCGGATGGCCAAGCTCTGCCGGTACGACGAGGCGGTGGAGTATTTCCGGATGGCCATGCCCCTGCGGCCCGAACCGCCTTTTACCGACTGCGAGATCTGCGTGGCCCACATCTGCGAGATCCGGGGGGACTACCCGGGGGCCGTGGCCATGTGGGAGCAGGCGCTGGAGCTGGGGAAAAAGTACTACGCCGACGAGGGAGAGAGCGTGGATTCCATCCTCCGGGAGATCGCCCGGCTGCGGGAGAAGATGAAATAAAGCCGAAGAGCCCCGCCGTTCCCCAAGGAGCGGCGGGGCTCGAGGCGGCAGGGAGAGCGGGAGAGAAGGAACCTGCTCAAGGAAGGATCTGCTTTTGCAGCGGAGGATACGCAGACTTCGCAGCAGGGTCGGACCCCGGCGGAGATACACCTTCCGATCGCCCCGAGCCTCCTGGCATGAATCGCGGCAAAAAGTATGGACCGGTTGCGTTGACAACCGGTCCATACTTTTTGTTATCAGAAAGCCAGGAGAGACAAGCCGAATGACCGGCTCCGCCGCTGTTTGTTCCGTCGAAACGGAGCATATCACAGCGCGGGTCTTCTCAAAAGCATCTTTCGGAAGCCGGGGCGCCATTCGCCGCCGTTCTATTTCGGAAAGCAAGATAATAAGTCAGATATCCGATCAGGCTCATCATGGTGAGGACATACAATTCCGATACGGCGGAAGCGACCACATAGGACTTGTCGTCGAACACGTTCAAAACCGAAAACGCCCCTGTGATAAGGGAAAAGCCCAGGAAGGCCGCCAGCAGACCGGCGCCGGTCCTGTCTCTCTTGCGGATAAAAGCCGTGTACAGGCAGTATGTAAGAAAGATCATCAGCATACCGCCGAAGCTCAGGATCCCGTGCCACACGTTTTCGGAGGTCATGCTTTTCCCATCGCTCGGCATCATTTCCATGGCGCCAAGATAGAGTATGGCACAGGAGAGGATCATGCAGATCCTGCAGGCCAGTTTCTGAGCCTTTGACAGCCCGCTCATGCTGTGTGCAAGAAAAAAGGCAATGAGCATGGGGATAAACAGAACCAGCATGGCGATAAAGATCCACAGCGCGGAGCCCGAGTACCAGATCATGCGCGACAGGGATGCAAACACGGCGGTTTCATCGGTCGCGGTAACGCTTCCCCAGGCGAACAGCGGGGAGAGGATAAAGATAAACAGAGCCAGGATCCGAAGCCGTTTTGCTGCTTTTTCCATTTCTGTCACCTCCGCTTCATCTGCTTTTCAAAGCGGAACATGCCGCCATGATCGTCCATGGGCTCCTCGCCGTGCTCCCCGTCGGAATCCGGCGCGTCCGGCGTTTCCGGTTCGGGATGATGGCTGTTGAAAAACTCGACGATGTGGAAGCCGCATTTGTTGACATAGAAGTGGATGTTTCTCGTCTCAAAGTACGGTGTGCAGGTCTCCCAGACGAGCGTTTCCGGATACAGCCGCTCGACTTCCTGCCATGCGGCATAGCCGATCCCTTTGCTGTGAGCTTCGGAATTGACAAACAGGAGTTCAAGTTCGTTGCGCTGCGTTTTTTCGTCGATCTTCAGAACAAGCCCGCCGACGATCCGGCTGTCCTCGCGGATGCGGTAGGCCGTGCCGCCGTCGATGCAGTTCTCGATCGTCCGGCGGGAGATGATCTCGCCGTCTTCTTCCAAATGGTCGTCCCGCTTCCCGAATTCCTCCATCGCGCCGTACTTGAATGCGCGCTGGTTGTCAAGGATGAATTGCTCCCGGTCGTCGTCCGTGAGCCGGGTAAGGGTGATGCTTGCCATGTTCTGGCCTCCTACCATATAAACCACATGCGCCGGAAGCCACGCCGCGACGCATGAAAGCGCTTGGCGCATGCAGCGGGTTTTTGCCGTGAGAGCGGAGTTTCTTAGTAAAAATGCTCGGCAACAAAAGGCTTCTTCAGCCAATTGTTCCGAGCTCACTCGACATCTTATCCGACAGGCGGCCTGCAAAGCATTCGCTTTACGATCCCCTACGCTACGGCGTACTGTCCTCCGATGGCCGATATGGATTTATGCCTGTATTATAGGGCGCTTTCGAGGAACAAGCAAGCCGGAAAAATGGGAGGAGAATGAAAGGAAACCGGGGAGGGGACTCCCCTCTCACGAAATGGAGCGCAGCGGCTCTGTTACGCCTTGAGGGATTCGCCCGCCCTGCGGGGCGGGCCAGGTCGCGGCTCTGGGCTGCCCCCGGCAGCCCATTCACTACCGCTCCCCTTCGAATCCCGCGACAGGAATACCAAAACAAAACGGCCGCCCCTGGCGGGGTGACCGTCTTGTTTTGGCACGCCTTGAGGGATTCGCACTCCCGGGGCGCCTGCGGGCCCCGGGAGCGCCGGGATGTCCCCACTCGCTCCCGGCCCGTGCGGGCCGGAACCGCTCGGGGATGACACGGTCGGGGGTTCGAAACCAGAATACCAAAACAAGACGGCCGCCCCTGGCGGGGTGACCGTCTTGTTTTGGCACACCTTGAGGGATTCGAACCCCCGACCTTCTGGTCCGTAGCCAGACACTCTATCCAGCTGAGCTAAAGGCGCATTTCCAAAGCGCCATCATATTAGCACAGCTGTCCGGGAAAAACAAGTGTTTTCTTGTCCCGGGGCGTTATTTTCTTCCCGTTTCCGTTCCGGGGACCGTCACCGGCTCAGGACGGCGGAGACGTCTTCGATCACGTCGCCCATGCCCTTGAGCGCCCGGCTGATGGTCTTTTTCCCGTCGTTCCGTTTCCGGGGCGCCGCCATCATGCCCAGGGCGCTGCCGGTCACCATGCCGATGCCCATGCCCATCCAGAATCGTTTGCTGTCCATTGAGGACCACCTCCGTAAAAGATTTCGGAGGTAGTATGCCCGCCCTGCCGTTTTTTACAGGCACAGAGGGCTTTTTCCGCGGTTGTCACTTACTGGAAATCACGCCCGGCACCAGAAGCAGTGCCACTCCTCCTGACAGTCGTGGCCCAGGATCGCGTATCCCGCCTTTTCCAGCGCGGCGCGCACCTCGTCCTGGCGGCCCTCGATAATGCCGGAGCAGACGAAATCCCCGCCGGGGGCCAGAAACTCCCGGGCGATGGGAGCCAGAGGGATGATCACATCCGAGACGATGTTGGCCAGCACAAGGGGATAGCCGCTCCCCAGCCGGGCGCGCATCCCCCGGTCGGTGAGCACGTCCCCGGCGTAGACCTTGAACCGGTCCGGGCCCAGGCCGTTGAGGGCCGCGTTTTCCTCCGCCACGTCCGGGGCCTTGGGATCGATGTCGCAGCCCACCGCCGAGGCGCAGCCCAGCACCAGCGCCCCGATGGCCAGGATGCCGCTGCCGCAGCCCAGGTCCAGCACCCGCTTGTCCGGCGCGGCCAGGGATTCCAGCCGCTCCAGGCACATCCGGGTAGTGGCGTGGCTGCCGGTGCCGAAGATAAGACCGGGGTCCAGCCGCAGGGGCAGCCGCCCGTCCTCCGGCGCATCCTCCCAGGCGGGGACCACCACCAGCCGCTCCCCCACGGGGATGGGCCGGTAGTACTGCTTCCAGTTGTTTTCCCAGTCCTCGTCCGCGATGATCCGGGTCTCCGGGGCGAAGCCCGCCGCCCGGATGGTCTGCAGCATGGCCTTGCCATCGACATCGTAGGGGAGCCAGAACTTCACCCGGGACACGCCCCGGAAGCGACGCTCCAGGTCCTCGTCCACATAGTCCCAGTACGCCTGGTTGTTGGCGAGGAATTCCCGGAACTCCGTCTCGTCCTCCACGGACATGCCGCCCACGCCCGCCGCCGCCAGCCGCTCGCACACCCCGTCCGGGTCGTGTCCGCCCGGGACGGTGCACTCCAGCCACTGCACGAGGAGATCACCTCCGTTTTATGTTCGTCGAGGAAAAGTTTACTGTTTTTCCCCGGCGCTGTCAAGGACACGGCTTGCAGAATATACCGCTGTCTGATAAAATAATCTCTTAAGAAAAAAATAATGAGGATAAATGGAATGAAATACGCAAACTGGAAGGTTCCGGCGGAGAGCCCGGTGATCCCATCGGCGCTCGTCTCCGCCGGGTGTACGCCGTTGCTGGCGGCGATCCTCCATCTGCGCGGTCTCTCCGACGCGGAGGAGGCCCGGGAGTTCCTGCACGGCGGCGCGGAGCTGCTGGCCGATCCCCTGGGACTGGCGGACATGATCCCGGCGGTGCAGCGTCTCGCCCGGGCGGTGGCCGCGAGGGAGCACGTGGCGGTGTACGGCGACTACGACGTGGACGGCATCACCGCCGGATGCCTGCTGGCGGACTATCTCCGGGGACGGGGGCTGCCGTGCGAGCTGTACATACCCGACCGGCTCTCCGAGGGCTACGGCATGAACGCCCGGGCCATCGACGCCCTGGGGGACATGGGCGTCACCCTCATCATCACCGTGGACTGCGGCGTGACCAACGTAGAGGAGACCGCCTACGCCGCGGCCCGGGGCATCGACATGATCATCACCGACCACCACGAGTGCCGGGACGCTCTCCCGGAGGCGGAGGCGGTGGTGGACCCCAAGCGGCCGGACAACGGGCCGGAGGGGCAGATGCTGGCGGGCGTGGGCGTGGCTTTCAAGCTGGTGTGCGCCATGGACGGCGACGCGGAGCGGATGCTGGAGCGCTACGGCGATCTGGTGGCGGTGGGTACGGTGGCGGACGTGATGCCCATCCTGGGGGAAAACCGCTTCATCACCCGCTACGGCCTTCAGCAGATCTCCCAGGGTCGGTGCCGGCCCGGGTTCCGGGCCCTTCTGGAGGAGGCGGGGGCGGCGGACAAGCGCCTCACCGCCGCCACCGTGGGGTATTCCCTGGCGCCCCGGATCAATGCCGCGGGCCGTCTGGGGGAGGTCGACCTGGCCATCCGTCTGCTGGAGACGGAAAACGAGCACAAGGCCAGGGAATGCGCGAGAGCGCTGTGCCAGAGGAACCAGAAGCGGCAGGAGCTTGAGAAGAGCATCTGGGACCAGGCGGTGGCCATGCTGGGCCCGGACCGGCCGGAGACGCCCATCGTCCTGGCGGCGGAGGGCTGGCATCCCGGGGTGATCGGGATCGTGGCCTCCCGGCTGACGGACGCCTACAGCGTTCCGGCGGTGATGGTCTGCCTGGACGGAGACACGGGCAAGGGCTCCTGCCGGAGCGTGGGGACCTTCAATCTCTTTGAGGCCCTGGCCTCCTGCGCCGACTGCCTGGAGGGCTTCGGCGGCCACGCCATGGCCGCGGGCATCACGGTCCGGCGGGACCGGGTGGATGAACTGCGGCAAAAGCTGGGAGAATTCTATATGGATCACCCGGACCGGAGCGTCCCCGCCCTGGAAGCGGACCTCCGGGTGGACGATCCGGCGCTGCTGAGCATGAAGTGCGTGGAGTCCCTGGATGCCCTGGAGCCCTGCGGCAACGCCAATCCCCGGCCGCTGCTGTATATGGAGGATGTCCTGGTGGAGAGCGTCAATTCCATCGGGAGGGACAAAAAGCATATCCGCCTCCGGCTGCAGAAGTTCGGGCAGAAGTACGACGCGGTGTTCTTCTCCCAGACGGCGGCGGGACTGGGGATCCGGGCCGGAGAGGCGGCGGACGTGGTATTCGCGCCGCAGATCAACGATTATTGGGCTCTGCGCAGCGTGCAGCTGGTGATCACGGACATGCGCCCTCACGGGGCGTGATACAGGCAGGACGGACCGATACAGGACGATACAGAGGACGGAGCCATGGCGGATGAGATCGTAGAAAAATCCTATAAAGAACTGGCCGACGCCATCCTGGAGCACAACCCCGGGGTGGATCTGGGCCGCGTCCGCGCCGCCTTCGAGGTGGCGGACCGGGCCCATGCCGGACAGAAGCGCAAGGCGGGCACCCCCTACGTGACCCACTGCGTCGCCGCGGCAAAGATCTGCGCGGAGATGGGCCTGGACGAGGACAGCATCGTGGCGGCGCTGCTCCACGACTGCATCGAGGACACCGCTCTCACCCACGAGGACATCGCCCGGCAGTTCGGCACGGACGTGGCGGATATCGTGGAGGGGGTCACCAAGCTCACCCGGGTGCAGTTCACCAGCCACGAGGACGAGCAGATGGAGAACCTCCGGAAAATGCTCATGGCCATGGCCAAGGACATCCGGGTCATCCTCATCAAGATCGCCGACCGGCTGCACAACATGCGCACCATGGAGTACATGGCCGCCCACAAGCAGCTGGAAAAGGCGCTGGAGACCATGGAGATCTACGCCCCCATCGCCCACCGGCTGGGGCTGCAGAAGATTAAGTGGGAGCTGGAGGACCTGTCGCTCAAATACCTGGACCCGGAGGGGTATCAGGAGATCATCCGCTATCTGGAGCGGCGGCAGGCGGAGCTGGACTCCTGTATGGCGGAGGTAGAG
>JAFRDL010000036.1 GCA_017411265.1 Oscillospiraceae bacterium
GGCCAGCAGGGCGGCGACCAGCAGGACGGCGCAAACGACACACAGATACTTTTTCATAGCAGATCATCTCCAAAGAGTTTTTTCGTTTTCGAAGGGGCCTTCCGGCCGGAAACCGGAGTGGTCGGTCAATCGCCTTTCTTTTTCTGCGAAACGGCGGAGGGGAAATCCCGGAAGATGGCGGCCCATTTTCCCTGCAGGGCCGATGCCAGCAGCTCTCCCAGCAGATAGCACCCGACGACCTCTCCCAGGGCGATGTACAGCATCAGCAGGGGGAGGGGCAGGTCGATGCCGTACCCGAACCGGAGCACCAGGGGGACGATGATCGTGTTGGACAGCACCGCCGGGATGGGGACCAGCCAGCGATTGAAGCGGAGACGATATCCCAACACCGCTCCGATCAGAGTGGCCAGACTGCCGAACACCACGTCCAGGGCAATGGCTCCGCCCCACAGGTTGCCGATGATGCAGCCGAGAAAGAGGCCGGGGATGGCCGCCGGGGTGAACAGGGGCAGGATGGTCAGCGCCTCGGCGATGCGCACCTGGATCGCCCCGAAGGAAATGGGGGCGAAGACCACGGTGAGCACCACATACAGCGCGGCGATGGCGGCGCCCTGGGTCAGCCACAAAATAGCGGAGCGGTTGTTCTTCATCTCGTCTTCCTCGCTGCAGATCGTGATTACACCTTCCATTATCCACCAGAACGGGGAAAAAGTCCAGCACAATCGTCTTTCCGGCGGTCAGGAGGCAGGACTCAGCCCTTTCGGGCGGCGAACAGGGTGTATTCCACCGGCTCATGGAAGCCCGCAACGGTGTCGAAGGCGGCAAATTCCTCCGGCGTCATGCCGCCGAGCTCCGGCGTATAGGTCACATGGTCCGCGTCGCTGTACTCGTAATCCATGATCTCGATGAGGTCGGTGCCGTACCCGTTCGGGGCGATCCGGTAGACGGCCACGCTGCCCACCGCCGCGCCGCCGGAGGCGTGGACGAAAAAGAGCCCGTCCTTGTAGGTGAGGATGGAGCGCTCCCCCAGGGGCTGTTCCTTGCAGAGATAGACCATCTTCGTCCCGTCGAAGGCGTAGATCGCCTCCGGGACCTGGTAATCCGCATCTCCCGCGGCAACGATCAGTTCCGGCGTTCCGTTGCCGTCAAAGTCCCAAAAACCGCAGAAGAGATCGTTCCGCACCGTGTTGGCGATGACGGCGGTGTACCAGGGAAGCTCCGGGTGGGCGGCTTCGTCGTAATTCTCCAGCGCGTCGGCGTCCAGCGCCCGGTATTCCGCCAGCACGGCCTCCACCGCCGCGTCGTAGGCCGCTTTGTCATCGGCGGGGGCCGCCTCCGCGGGAGCCTTCGTTGCCGCGGCGGCATCGGTCCCGGCCGAAGCGGATAACTCCGGAGAGGGGGCCTTGGCGCAGGCGGCCAGCGAGAGCGCCAGGGCCGCCGAGAGAAGAATGGTCAAAATGCGTTTGGTGTTTTTCATCACAGAGAACCTTGTTCCTTCCATGTACTCGCAGTGTTTTCCGCTGCGTCATTAAGACGCACGGGGAGCCGGTCCGGTTCCCGCCCCGGGAAAAAAACCGAGTCGGTCTTGGGACGATTATACTCGATCCGCCCTATCCGGGCAAGCCCTGATCTCTGTGGACAGCTCCGGCAGCCCGTGGTATACTTAAAAAAGAAAACAGAGAAAGAGGGATACAAAATGAAAGTGCTTCTCATCAACGGCAGTCCGCACGTCAAGGGGAACACCGCTCTGGCTCTTGCGGAGATGGAGCGGGTCTTTCAGCAGGAGGGGATCGAGAGCGAGATCATCCAGATCGGGTCCAAGGCCGTGCGGGGCTGCATCGCCTGCATGCATTGCAAAGAGCACGGGAAATGCGTCTTCGATGACGAGGTAAACCGGATCGCCCCGCTCTTCGAGGCGGCGGACGGTATGGTGGTGGCCAGCCCCGTGTACTACGCCTCCGCCAACGCCACCCTCATCGCTCTGCTGGACCGGCTCTTTTACAGCACGCCCTTTGACAAGACCATGAAGGTGGGGGCGTCGGTGGCGGTGTGCCGCCGGGGCGGAGCCTCCGCCACCTTCGACGAGCTGAACAAATACTTCACCATCGCCGGGATGCCCGTGGCCGCCAGCCAGTACTGGAACAGCGTCCACGGCCGGGGCCAGGGGGAGGCGGCCCGGGACGAGGAGGGACTGCAGACCATGCGGACCCTGGCCCGGAACATGGCGGTCCTCATGAAGGCCATCGCCCTGGGGAAGGAGACCTACGGCCTGCCGGAAAAGGAGGCCTGGACCCCCACCCACTTCATCCGGTAAGCGACCGAAAATAAAAAACACGCCCGGCCGACGGCCGGGCGTGTTTTTATGTCAACCAACAGAGGACGATGGCCGACGGCTTTTTCCGAAGCTCACTCGGTGACGGCCCACACCCGCACGGGAAGGCCCACCGCGTTCTCGATCCGGGGCCAGGCGGCGATGAGCACCGCGCCGGCGGGAGTCACCAGATCCAGATTGCACAGCACCTCGATCTGGAGCTTGCCCTTTTCCAGCACGTACCGCTCACAGGCCAGATCCCCGGCCTTGGCGGCCTCGGCGGAGGCGTCGGTGTCCAGAGCCTCGTGGCCGTTGGCGGCGGCGTTCCGCACCTCGTAGATGTAGCGGAGGGCGTCCAGGGACCAGCCGGGGAAATTCTCGCTGCCGTCCTCGGCGATGCCGGAGAGGGCGTTCATGTCCGGCCAGCGCTTGGACCAGTCGGTGCGCAGCGCCACGAAAGCACCGTCGGGGATGGGGCCGTATTCGGCCTCGTAGTCCCGGATGTCCTGGGCGGTGACCGCGTAGTGGGGATCCTCCGCCACCTTTTCGGTGATATCCACCACGCACAGGGGGAACACGCCGTCCATCACGCCGAAGGACTCGGAGAGAGGCGCGCCCTTGACGAAGTGGCCGGGAAAGTCGATGTGGGTGCCGAACTGTCCGGGGAACTTGAAGGTCTGGATCTGGCACTCCAGCATGGGGTTGCCCCAGTCGAAGACCACCTTGCCCAGCTCCACGCTTCCCTCGGGGATGCCGCTCCAATAGGGGCTGTCGTTGTTCAGGGGGTGAGAGAGCTCCACCCAGCGGAGTTTTTTTGCGCCCTCCAGCGCGTCCCAAAGCTTGTACATTCTGCTGCCTCCTTTATAAATTTTAATGATTTTCTGCCATTTATCTCCGGTCACTGCCCGTCCCGGGCCCGGTCCAGGGCCGTGTTCCGGAAGTACAGCACCACGTCCACCAGCACCATCAGGATATCCGCGATGTAAAACCAGGAGGAGTAGGCCAGCACGCCGGTCCGGCGGAAGGTGATGAATTTGCCCAGCAGGCCCACCAGATACCCGCCGATAATGATGAATTCAAAGATCACGCTCTTGCCCTTGGCCGTCCGGGATCGCCAGGATTTGGCGATGTTGAAGGGCCAGGAGCAGCCGAAGGCGATGAGCATGGCGATCTCGCAAAGCTGTACCGCATCCATATTTATTATCTCCTTACCGTTTTTCTGTTTGGATCAGCCGTCCATGAGGCCGGCCCGGACCTTGTGGCCCAGTTCCCGGACGTAGTCCGCCGCCCGCCGCGCCCGGTGGGCGGAAAAGAAATCAAAGTGCTCCACGGCCCAGCGGATCGGGGGTCGGGGGTTGACGAACCGGGCGGAATCCAGCACCGTGCCGTTTTGATCCCGGGCGGTGACGACGCAGGAGCTCCCCGCCGGGCAGGACACGGTAAAGGCGTCGCCCTCCCGGGTCACGGTACACGCGGCGCTGTCACATGCCAGCGTCACGGCGGCGGGCTGCATGTCGTGGGCGGTCCAGGTGAAGGTCCCCTCTCCCGAGGGAGGGAGCAGTACGTCATAGAGGTAGCCGCCCGCCCGGTCGGTGAACTTCCAGAAGGGGAGGGGCTCCGCTTCCGGATCGGCATAGACCGCCAGCTCCGCCAGACCGGAGCGGTCCCCCTCGCCGGCGAGAAGGGTGAGGGTCAGGGTCCTCGTGCGGACAGGCGCGTCCAGCACCGTCACCGATTCCTCCCCCAGCGGGTCCGGGGCGGGGAGAGCAAGGGACACGCCGCCGTCCAGCTCCAGCCGGCAGGCGAGGACGTTGGCCGTCGGGTCCGGGGAGTCCCACAGGGCAACCGCGGCCACGGTCACCTCCTCCGGGAAGGTGAACACCGCGGTCCTTTCGGCGTCCTCCGGGACCCACACGTTCCCGTCCAGGACGGGAGAGAGGGCGCCCAGATCGTCCGTGTCGGAGAGGACGAAGTCCCGGAGACATTCCCCGTCTCCCGAGGACACGGCCAGGTCGGCGTCGTACAGCAGACTGTCCGTCCGCCGGAGGAAGAACACCTTGTCCGTGTTCACCAGCCGCCCGGCCCGGCGTATGGCGTCCTGGGAGGCGTGGGCACGGAGAGCCGCTCCCACGCCGGTCATTTCCGGGGACAGGAGGGACACGGCGCTCCCCGCCACGGGAAGGCGCAGCCGCGCCGCCCAGGCATGGGGCGGGAAATCGGCGGCCGGCGCTTCCTCCGTCTCTGTGGGACCGGGAGCGCCGCTCCGGAAGTCGTCGGGGGCCAGCCAGCCGGTGGCGTAGGCGAAGCCCCGGAGCACCGTGGGCCGGTAGAAGCTGTCCTCCCGGAGGAGACGGCCCAGGGCGTGCTCGAAGAGGATGCTCAGCGTCCGGTGCTCCAGCTCCCGGTCGCTGCCGCAGCAGAGGATCACGTCGGGCCGGAGGGTTCTCATCAGATCCTGCAGGTCGGCAATGAAGCCCTCCCGGGTGAGGGGGACGCCCTCCTTCCAGGGGGGGATCCCCCCGGCGCCCCGGGTGACGCTGTCCCCGGCCAGGGAAACGGTGGGCTCCTCCGCGTGGAACAGCAGCCCGTGTCCCGGCTGCGTACCGCTGCCGAAGCCCAGGAACACCACGTCCTCCGCCGGGATCCCCAGGGATGCGGCGGCAGCCAGAGCCTCCCGATAGCGCACGGCGGCGGGATCGTACACGTCGCCGTTGCTGGAAAAGGCGATCACCACCCGGCTCCCGGCGGCCAGGTATTCCTCCATGACGCCTCCGGCCAGGTTGATCTCGTCGTCCGGGTGAGGAGCCAGGACCAGCACGGTCTTTCCCCCGAAAAGGACGCTCCGGTCGGCGGCGCTTTCCCCGGCGGTGGCCCAGGCGCTGTGCGCGCCGGCGGCGTACACGGCGGAGGAGACGAGCATCGTACCCAGCCACGCCGCCGTCAGCAGGCCCGCCGCCCACCGGCAGACCCGGCGGGAGACGAGGCGGGGGAGAAACACGGCCAGCAGGACCCCCGCGGCCAGGGCAGCGGCCAGGAGGGGCAGCGCCTGGCGGGCGTGCTCCCGGGGAAAGAACACCAGGACGATCCCCAGAGGGGCCAGCAGCAGAGCCAGCCGGGCGAGAGGCGCTTTATTCGGTTTTCCTTTCCGCGACGGCGCCATTTCCAGTCCTCCCGGGATCGGTTTCTTTCGGATAATAGGGACAGCGCGTGCCGATGCATTCCGTGTTTTCCCGGAAGGTGCGGCAGGACGCGTCGCTCTCCGGCATCTCCACGCCCAGCTCCTCCCGGGCGAACCGGACGGCTGTCTGAACGGACAGACGGCTGACCCGCTTGCAGCAGCGGGGACCGCCCACCTCGGCCAGCACCTCCAGACATCGGGCGGAGAGACGCTGGGGGATGCTCCAGACCGGGGTGTTCAGCGGGTGGGAGCAGGTGACCAGACTGGCAAAGATCCCGGCGCCGGCGGCGGCTCCGCACACCCCCCAGCTGCCGCAGATGCCCCCGGGGAGCTGCCTGGCCCGCCGGATCGCGAAGGACAGGGCCTTTTCCAGGGGCATGGCCAGGGCTCCGCCGCAGCGGGAATAGGCCGAGAGCAGCACGCAGGGAACGAGGATGTGATACTCGGGGCCGTGGAGGTTCACCGCCGGGAGCTCCATCATCCGCTCCAGCAGACGGAGCGGGTCGCGCTCGTCGGTCTGGGTCAGGACCGGGAGCAGGAGATCCGCCAGCTCCGCCGTATGGCAGGCGCTGCACACGAAATGCCCATCCGGGCATACGCAGTCGGAGGGCTCCGTCAGCCCGCAGAGGCAGCAGACCCGCAGCCGGGTCGGGCCGTATGTGAGGGGCTTTCCGCAAAGGATGCAGCCCTTTTTGTATGGATAGCTCCGAAGGTCCATGACGTCGCTCCGTCTTTCCGGTCGGTTGTCGATACAGGCAGTATACCTCATTTTACCGGGAATTGTAAACCATGGCAACTGGGAATTGACAAGGGCTTTCCCCGGATGTCATAATGGGAAAAAACGCGGGGAGGCGGTATCCATGCCGGTCATCGGCTTTATCGGTACGGGAAACATGGGCGGCGCTCTGGCAAGAGCGGCGGCCCGGAGCGAGACGAAGGCGGAGCTGCTGCTGGCCAACCGCTCCCGGGCCAAGGCGGAGCGCCTGGCCGGGGAGATCGGCGGCACGGTGACGGACAACCGCACCGCGGCGGAACGGGCGGACTGGCTGTTCCTGGGGGTGAAGCCCCACCTGATGGCGGAGCTCGCAGCCTCTCTGCGCCCGGTGCTGGACGCCCGGACGAAAAAGCCCGCGGTGGTGTCCATGGCGGCGGGAACGGATCTCCGCCGGCTGGGCGAGCTGCTGGGCGCGGAGATCCCCGTGATCCGCATCATGCCCAACATCCCCACGGCGGTGGGGGAGGGAGTCACCCTCTGGGCCGCCGGGGAGACGGTGACGGAGGAACAGAAAACGGAGTTCTGCTCCCTCCTGGCCGCCTCCGGGGTCCTGTCGGAGGTGGACGAGCGCCTGATGGACGCGGGCACCGGCGTGACCGGCTGCGGCCCTGCCTACGTGTGCATGTTCATGGAGGCCCTGGCCGACGGGGCGGTGGCCTGCGGGCTGCCCCGGAAGCTGGCGCTGGAGTACGCCGCACAGACGCTGATCGGCACGGCGAGGCTCCTGCAGGAGACCGGGGAGCACCCCGGGGCGCTGAAGGACGCGGTGTGTTCCCCCGGGGGCAGCACCATCCAGGGGGTCCGGACGCTGGAGCGGAGCGGCTTCCGCTCGGCGGTGACCGAGGCGGTCATCGCTGCCTGGGAAAAGAAATTCTGAAAACACAGGAAAAAACCCGCCTGCCGGCCGGCAGGCGGGTTTATCTTTCACAGATCCAGGGCGCACACGTCCTCGATGGTCTCCCGGCGGACGACCACCCGGCTCTCCTCCGGCGTGAGCATCACCACCGGAGGGCGGCCCAGACGGTTGTAGTTGGAGGCCATGGAGTAGTTATACGCGCCGGTGGTGCACACGCAGACGAGATCTCCCCGACAGGTGTCCCGGGGGAGAGGCACCCGGGGCTGGAGGATGTCGCCGCTCTCGCAGCAGCGGCCTGCCAGATCGAACAGGTTGACCGCTCCGCCCTCCCGGCTGCCGTGGAGCACGGTGTACCGGGCGCCGTAGAGGCAGTAACGGGGGTTGTCGGTCATGCCTCCGTCCACGATCACATAGTTCTTGCAGTCGGGGATGCGCTTCACGGCGCTGACGGTGTACGCCGTCATGCCCGCGTCCGCCACGATGCTCCGGCCCGGCTCCATCAGCACCCGGGGCATGGGCAGGCCTGCGGCGGTCAGTGCGGCGCGGAGCCGCGCCGCCACATCCCCGATCCGCCGGGGGATATCCGCCTGGGGATCGCCGTCCACATACCGCACGCCGTAGCCGCCGCCCAGATCCAGCTCCCGGGCCAGGAAGCCCAGGTCGTCCCGGAGCCGGGCCATGAAGGAGACCATGATGTCGGCGGTGCGCTCGAACACGTCCTCCTCAAAGACCTCCGAACCCACGTGGCAGTGGAGCCCCCGGAGCTCCACTCCCGGGGCGGCGAGAGCCCGGCGCACCAGTGCCTCCGCCTGGCCGGTCTCGATGGAGACGCCGAACTTCACGTCCACCGTCCCGGTGTTGATGGCCTCGTAGGTATGGGGATCGATCCCCGGGGTGATCCGCAGCAGGATCCCCTGCCGCCGCC
>JAFRDL010000005.1 GCA_017411265.1 Oscillospiraceae bacterium
GTGCTATCCTCTTCTTGTTCGGTGCGCCAAAAATCCCGATAGGGTTATCGGCATTTTTGCCGGGAGGGGTATCGGCATTTTTGCCGATAGGGGGGTGTACTTCTGTCAGCCAGATCCGGCGCTCCGTGATGTTGCCCTTCGGCCCCTTGACGATCTCCAGGGCGATGTAGCCCCGGTCCGCCAGCTGGGCGATCAGGGCGGAGACGGTGTCCTGGGCCAGCCCGAACAGCCTGGCCAGGTACCGGTTGGTGGCCCAGCAGAAGCCGGTGCTGTCCGCCATAGCGGAGATCTCCGCATAGAGGAGCTTGGCGTTGGGTCTCAGCTCCTCGTCGTACCGGATCCCCGCCGGCAGCACCGCCCAGTATGCGGGCTTCCGTTCTTCCATCACACGATCCTCCCCGGCCGGTTCCGCAGAGCCTCCGCCCTGGTGGTGAAAAAGGCGTTCCGGAGATGCCAGTCCGGAACCGGCGGCAGCTCGTTGATCGTCCATTCCACGCCCCGCGGGGTGAAGAAGGCCCCGGCGCTCCAGATTGTCAGCTTTTCCAGCACCGGATGCTGCCGGCTGCACTCCCGGGCCGCGTCGTCATACCACACCGCCCCGGCGTTCAGAGGACACGCCACCGTAACCATGTCGGGACAGCCGTCCTCGTCGCACAGGCTCTCCCGCCAGTACCAGACCTCCCGGCCCGGCTGCAGGAACTCAGGGAGTAAAGCGACGCGGCCTTCCCGCGTCGCCTTCTCCATGTACTTCGTGCTCATTTTCGGATGTTCACCTCCACCATGCTCAGGATCGTGACCACTGCCAGAAGGAGCAGCAGCCCTTCCACAAACTGCACCGCCATCATGCGCCCGCCTCCAGCTTCTTCATGGCCTTCTCCAAGGCCACCAGCTTGGGGAGCTGGATCGGCTTCCGGTCCATGAAGTCCAGCACGTCGTTGAGGGTGAGCCCGGCGGCGCTTTCCGCCACCGTCTGCATGGACACGCCCCTGGCCCGGAGAGCCTCCAGCCGCGCCATGTCGTTCCGTTTCCGGTTTGCCATGCCCGCGGCAGCCGCCGCGCTCTTCGCCGGGTCCGGTCCATTTTGGACCACTTCACAGCCGTCCAGAGCGCTGTCATCCCGAACCGGGGCGCACGCCGGTGAGGGATCTTTCTCACCGCTTTTCGCCCTGTCCCCGTGTACTTTTTCGACGCGGTCAGGGTGTACTTTTTGTACGTCCTCCGGTGTACTTTCCGCCTCCCGGCTCCCCTGTGTAAGGGGAGCTGGCGCCGGAGGCGTCTGAGGGGTTGTCCCCTCCATCCTCCGGATCTCCGCCCAGGTCTCCGCCAGGGCGAAGGACTCCTCCCGGGAGATCACCTGGCCGCTGATCCGGGAATACCAGAGAGCGAGAAAGACCTCGCTGGGCTTCTTCTCATCCATTGGGGTCCACCACCTTCATCCCCGGCACATACCCGCAGGGCAGCTCCCGGGCCCGGCGCTGCCGGTTGACGGCTGCCATGTTCACGGAGGTCTTCCGCAGCGCGGCCACCTTGATCCTCCGGCTGTCCAGGTACTCCATCAGATCCTCCCGGCTGATCCGGGTCACGGCCTTGGCGATCCGGTAGGCGGGCAGCTGCCCGCTGCGGATCATCCGCTCCACGGTCATCTCGCTCACGCCCAGGATCTCCGCCGCCTCCGCCTTGGTCAGAAGCTCGATCATGCTCACACCCCCCTGGCATACTTCACCGCCAGCACGGCGGCCATCACCGGCTCCAGCTCCTCCAGCAGGCGGGTGAAGTCCGGCGCCTCGATCTGATCCACCTGGCCGTCCGCGGCGATCTGCAGCAGCCGGTCCTCCGCGTGGATCTCCTCCAGCGTCCGGATGGAGCTGAGGAGCTGGCACACAGCCTGGGGCAGGGGGACGGCGTCCACCGGGGGCAGGATCCCCCGGGCGATGGCGGTGGTGGCCCGCAGGTGCTCGATGGCCAGCGTGGGGGCGCAGTAGATATCCACCATGGAGAGCACCCGCTCGTCGCTGGGCTTGCTCTCCCCGCGCTCCCAGGCGGCCAGCGTCCGCGTGGCCACGCCCAGCAGCTCCGCTGCATATTCCTGGGTCATTCCTGCGGCGTTCCTGTATCTTGCGTACATGGTCTGGAAGTCCTTGCTCATGGTTTGTCCTCCTCGTTGTTGGTAGAATATAAGTCGTCAATACTGCACCCCAGCACCCGGGCGATCTCCGGGAGCTTGTCCGCAGTGGGGAGCGTTCCGCCGCTCTCCCAGTTGAAAACCGCCTGCCGGGTGACACCCAGCATGGTGGCCAGACCGTCGATGGAGATCCCTGCAGCCTTCCGTCTGGTCCTCAGCCCTGGCAAAATCTCGCTCATGTGCATCCCTCCTCCGTGCACGGTTTTGGTGCGTGGCTTTATAATACGCACGTTAAAAGTGCATTGTCAAGCGTTGCTTTACAAAATTGCACGAATTTGGTGCTTTTGCTGTTTTTTCGAGTTGAGTTCTGTATAATTTTTTTCAGGTGATTGCAGTGAACAGAATTAAAGAACTCCGGACAGAATACGGGATGAAACAGGACGACCTGGCCAGCAGACTCTCTGTCAGGCGGCAGACGGTCTCCCGGTACGAGATTGGCCAGCTCGATCTCGACACAGACACGATCCGCCGCCTTTGTGAGATCTTCCACGTCTCCGCGGACTATCTCCTGGGCTTCAGCTCCCGCCGGACCCCGGAGATCTCGCCGGAGGACATGGAGCTCCTGGCGGCCTACCACGCGGCCACCCCGGAGATTCGCGCCATCATCGACACGGCCCTGGAGCCGTACAAAGAAAAAAGACAAACGGCGGCCGGGTAATACCGATCCGCCGTTTTTTGTAGGGAGGAGAGCTATGTTTTCCATCTTCAAATCCAAGAAGCAGAAGCTGGCGGAGCAGAAAGCCGCGGAAGAGGCGGAGCGCCAGGCCCGGGAGGAAGCGGAGCGCCAGGCCCGGGAAGAAGCGCGCCGGAAGGCCCGGGAGGAAGCGGAGCAGAAGTTTGTCGCCGATCTTGCGGCGCTGCCGGCGGAGGACGTGACCGTTTCCGGGGAGAAGGCA
>JAFRDL010000037.1 GCA_017411265.1 Oscillospiraceae bacterium
GAATACCGGGCCCGGGGCAAACGCCCGGGCCCGGTATTTTCCATTGACTTACTCGGCCTCGGCCAGAGCCTTGGCCTCCTCGATGACCTTCTGCTGGACGTTGCCGGGGGCCTCCTCGTACCGCACGAACTTGCAGGTGAAGGAGCCGGCGCCCTGGGTCATGGAGCGCAGGTCGATGGTGTAGGTGCTCATCTCCGCCATGGGGACCTCGGCCTCGATGGTGGTCATGCCGTCCTCGGCGGGCATGGAGCCCATCATGGTGCCCCGGCGCTTGGAGTTGATGTCGCCGATGATGGCGCCCTGGAACTCGTCGGGAATGGTGACGAACAGCTGGCCGATGGGCTCCAGGATGGTGGGCCGCGCCTTGGGGATGCCGTCCTGGTAAGCCAGACGGGCCGCGGTCTGGAAGGCCATATCGTTGGAGTCCACGGGGTGGTAGGAGCCGTCGTACAGAGTGGCCTTCAGGCCCACCAGGGGGTAGCCGGCCAGGACGCCCCGCTGCACCGCGTTGCGCAGGCCCTTTTCCACGGACGGGAAGAAGTTCTTGGGCACGCTGCCGCCGAAGACCTCCTCGGCAAAGACCAGATCGTCGGTCTCCTCCTGGGGCTCAAAGCGGATCCACACGTCGCCGAACTGGCCGCTGCCGCCGGACTGCTTCTTGTGGCGGCCATGGGCCTCCACCTTGCCCTTGATCTTCTCCCGGTAAGCCACACGGGCGGGGAGCTGCTCGGTCTCCACGTTGTAGAGGTTCTTCAGCTTGGAGCAGAGGACGCTCACCTGGATGTCGCCGGAGCCGGTGAGGACCATCTGACGGGTCTCGGCGTTGTTCACCAGATTGAAGGAGATGTCTTCCTCGTTGAGCTTGGCGAGACCGCCGGCCACCTTGTCGTCCTGCCCCTTGGTCTTGGGGGCGATGGCCACGGAGTAGAAGGGCTCGGGGATGGCCACGGCGGGAAGCTCCTCGGCGTCCTTGTCGTCGGTGACGGTGTCGTTGGTCTTCCAGTCCATCTTGCCCACGGCCACGATGTCGCCGCAGCAGGCTTCCTGGACCTCGGTGCTCTTCTTGCCGCACATGGTGTACAGACGGCCCAGCTTGTCGTTGGAGGAGGCCCGGAGGTTCCGCAGCGTCATGGCGGCGGTGATGGTGCCGGAGACGACCTTCACAAAGCTGAATTTGCCGAATTTGTCGGACACGGTCTTGAACACGAAGCCGGTGACGGCGCCGGTCTTTTCCTCGGGTGCGGGGCAGTAGTCCACGATGCCCTGGAGGATGGCGCTGGTGCCCAGATTGGTCATGGCGTCGCTGGCGAACACGGGGACCACCTCGCGGGTCTTGAGACCCTCCCGCAGGCCCTCGGCGATCTCATCGTCGGTGAGCTCCATGGTATCCAGGAACTTCTCCATCAGCTCCTCGGTGATGGCGGCGGATTCCATCAGCTCCATGCGCAGATCCTCCGCCTTGCCGGCGTCGGCGGCGGGGACAGCCACCTTGCTGGTCTTGTTGCCGTTGGTCACGTAGGCCACGTTGTGCACCAGATCGATCACGCCGGTCCCGTCGCTGGTGGGGATGGTCACCGGGCAGACGGAGGGGCCGTACTTGCCCCGCAGGGTCTCCAGAGCCTTGAAGAAATCGCCGTGCTCCTCCCTGCACTTGCTGATGACGAACATCACGGGCAGCCCGGCCTGCCGGAGGTACTTCCAGGAGCGCTGGGCTCCCACAGCCACGTTCTCGGCGGTATCCTTGGCGGAAACCACGATGGCGCCGGCCTCCACGGCCCGCAGCGCGCACAGCACGTCGCCGGCGAAGTCGAAGTAGCCGGGGCAGTCAAGGATGTTTATCTTGTTGTTCCCTACCGTTACGGGAGCCACCGCGGTGGAGATGGTGATCTGGCGGGAAATCTCCTCCGCGTCGTAGTCACAGACGGTGTTGCCGTCGCTGACCTTGCCCTGACGGTCGATGGCGCCGGTCACGTAGAGCATGCTCTCGACAAGGCTGGTCTTGCCGGTGTTGCCGTGGCCGAGGATGGCGACGTTGCGGAGGTCTTTGGTGGTGTAGCTCATGGATTGGTCCTCTCCTTATATTCTTTTCTTATCTTAATCGCAAATAACCGGGAAATGCCCATAGCAAAAAGAGATTATACACTATGCATCATTTTTTGGCAATAATTATTTTCTCATCAGCAGCCGCGCCGCCAACGCCGGAGCCAGCCACAGCAGCATATACACCAGCACCCGCCAGGCGGCGGCGGCGGTCCAGTTCCCCAGCCAGCAGGGAGTGATCATCAGTACCGCCCCCAGCACCACGCTGACCAGGCAGCTCCAGGTGCACAGCCGCCCCAGCTGGAAGAGCTGGGTGCCGCTCTCGGCCAGGTCCACCAGCGTCTCCAGTCCGTCCTGGGAGAGGATCCCGGCGATGGGGCTCCGGCTTCCTGCCGGGGTGCCGGAAATGCGGTAGCGCTCCGGGAAGGGCGGGAACTCAAAGCCCTCGGTGGATACCCCGAACTGCCGCTTCAGCAGCATGGGGTCCAGATTGAAATCCCGCACCGCGAAGATGGGCTTCCGGCGGGCCTTCCGCAGGGCGTACAGCGCCCGCTGGATGCTGGCCATGGGGCGGTAGCGGAACAGGAACACTCCCGCCAGCTCGCCCGCCACGGCGGTGTAAAGGGCGTTTTCCACCCGGAGCTTGTCCGGGATCTTCACGCCGCTCAGATGCATATACCCCACGGTGCCCACCCGGATCTCCTGGAACTGGATGGTGCCCTTGCAGCCGCCCTCACCCACGGAGAAATCCTCCACCTGCTGCAGCGCCGCCTTCTGGCGGAGCATCAGCTCGGCAAACACCGTGGCGGTGCAGGTGCCCGCGGTGGTCAGCATACTGCCGGTATAGGAGATGATCTCCTGCGCTTTGGTCTTATCCAGCAGACGGACGCCGGTGATCTCCACCGTGTCCTCCGGGAAGATGTCCGTGTCCGTGAGCACCAGCCGACGGCTGGTCCCCGTGTCCCGGGCGCCGGACCAGCCCGCGACGGCGGAGCCGCGGAACATCAGATGCCGGGACGTTTTGGAGAACAGCGCCGGGAAGGCGTAAAGCCAGCCGAACGCGGCGCACAGCGACGTCATCAGGGCGAAGGTGTGGAAAAAGCTCCCCGCATCGCCGCTCCCCACCGCCGCGGCCGCCGAAAGGGCCAGGGCCGCCGCCGCCATGGGGAAGAAGGCGGTGCCTGCCAGCGTCTCCGCGGCGGAGGGCTCCTCGCTGCGGCGGATGAAGCCGGCGGTCTCCCGCCGGGACTTGATGAGCACCTTGTCCTTTCGCTCCTTCAGCTCCTCCAGCGTGACCACGCAGGGCTCCCGGGCGTTGAACAGGGTCAGGAACGCGTCATGGTAGCCCCGGGCCACGTGCCATCCGCCCCGGAGAGCGAAGAAAACGGCCACGGAGGGGATCACCAGATACGGGATCCCCCGCGCCGCGTTCCCGGAGACCGCGATGACCGCCGTATCCACGACGGAGGCCAGGGACGCCAGCACGATCATGCTCTCCGCTCCGGGCCGGCCCCGGACCAGGGACATGATCCCCGCCGTCACCACGTCCAGGCCCAGCAGCAGCACGGTGATGTGCGCCACCAGCGCCACCAGAGACGCCAGACGCACATCCGTGGCCATCCGCCCGGGCAGTCCGGCGCCCAGGCCGGAGCCGAGGGTGATCCACATCAGCAGCAGGCACACCGCCGCCGCGCCGATGGAGCGCAGCTTCAGCGCCGGGAGCTGGGAGGCGTAGTGCCTCGCCGCCTTGTCGGCGGGCATCTCCTTGTCGTTGTTCTCCGGCTCGGGGGCGGGCTGCGCCTTTTTCTGTTCCCGGCGGAAGGAGGCCGCCGCCAGCAGGGCGGTCAGCCGATCCCACACCCCGCCGGCAGGGCGGATCGTCACGCTGGTCTTCTTCCGGCGGGAGCCGGAAGCGGCGGGCTTCTCCCCGCCCTCCGTTTCGCTCTCCCCGGACGCTTCTTCCGTCCCGTCGAGTTCGGGCTCAGGGTCCACCGGCCCGGCGTAAAAGTCCACGTCGTCCTCAAAGCCCCCGGTTTCGGGTTCCGGCTGCTCCTCACGCTTTCCGTGGGGCATATCCGCCCCGGTGAGGGGCTCGATGGGCTGGAGCTCCTCGGGGGTGAACATCTCTTCAAAGACCTCGTCCTCCGAAAGAGCGGGCAGCGGCCGTGCGTCGTACCGCGCCTCCGGCGGGATAAAGGTCTCCGGGTCGTCCGGAAAGCGATCGTCCCACACCGGCTCCTCCGCAGGTGCCGGTTCCGGGGCCGCTTCTTCTGTTCTCCCCGCCGCGGGAGTCTCCTCCGGGGGGATCTCTCCGGTGAGAACGCCGTCCTCCTCCGTCTCCAGGCGGAGAGGCGCTCCCTCCGGCTCGGGGTCGGGCGCGCTCTCCGGGGACGTCTGGGTGCGGTACTCGTCCAGGATCTCCTCCAGGGAGAGCTCCGTCGGCTCCAGCCCGAAACGGACGTCCGGCTCCCGCCGGACCCGCCGGGATCTGTCTGTTCTTCGTTTCGCCATCTTATACCTCAGTTTCCGGCCGTGCGCTGCCGGAGGATCTCATACATCATCACCGCCGCCGCCGCGGAGGCGTTCAGGGACGTCACCTTGCCCCGGAGGGGGATACTCACCGTCACGTCGCAGCACTCCTGCACCAGGCGGCCCATGCCGAAGCCCTCGGAGCCGATGACCAGACACACCGGGCCGGTCATGTCCGTCTCCCACAGCTGCCCGGCGGCGTCCGCCGCGGTGCCGTAGACCCAGAGCCCGTGTTCCTTCAGCTCCTTCAGGGCGTTGGGGATATTGGGCACCCGGGCCACCAGCATGTGCTCCGCCGCCCCGGCGCTGGCCTTGTCCACCACCGCCGTGAGCCCCGCGCTGCGCCGCTTGGGGATCACCACGCCGTGGACCCCGGCGCATTCCGCCGTGCGGAGGATGGCGCCCAGATTGTGGGGGTCGGCGATCTCGTCGCACACCACCACGAAGGGAGCTTCTCCCCGCTCCGCCGCCCGGGTCAGGATATCCTCCAGGTCGCAGTACTCCCGCATGGCCGCCTGGGCGACGATGCCCTGGTGGGCGCCGGTGGCGCTCATGGCGTCCAGCTTCCGCCGGTCGCACTCCGTCACCACGATGCCCCGCTCCCGGGCCTTGGCCAGGATGCGGGCCAGGGTCCGGTCCGTGTCTCCCCGGGCCACGAAGATCTTGTCGATGGTCCGTCCCGCCCGCAGGGCCTCCTGCACGGCGTTGCGCCCCTCGATCAGGTCCTCCCGGTCCCGAAGCTCCGGAGTCTGCTCGTTTTTGTTATCCATAGGATGGTCCGTTCCTTATGCACATTGTTTTGTTTATTGTACCACATCCGGCTCCGGACATAAAGACTTATTTGCGCCTTTTTTGTTTTTTCCTTTCCGCACGGTTTCGGTCCCCTGTCTCTTTTCGGCTTGACGATTTGTCTCCGAGCCATTATTCTGGTGAAAAAAGGAGGCGCGCCATGACCGCATCGAAAAAGCCGCTGATCTACGGTCCGGGAGACTATTCCCTGACGGTCACCGACGGCTCCCTCCTGCCCTGGGTACGCCCCGGGGAGAGGGTCACCGTGTCCCGGCGCACGGACCTCCGGGACGGGGACGTGGGGGTGTTCCATTCCCGGGAGGGGATGGTGTTCCGCCAGTACTGCCGGGACAGCCAGGGGAACGTGTACCTCTTTGCCGTGAACCGCCGGGAACGGGACAGGGACCTGTCCGTCCCTGCGGCCCGGTTCGGGGAGATCGTGTGCTACGGCCGTCTCTGCCTGGCGCGACGGATCCCTCTTCCCACGGATTGAATTTCCCGGAGATCGTGCTATAATAAATTGTTAAGACACTGTCTCCCGCCGAAAACGCTCGGCGTTTACCGGAGAGAAAGGAGCTTGCCTGTGAAATCGTTTCTCCGCTGGGTGGACCGCTTCTGCGCCCGACACCCCCGCTTCGGCGTCCCCGGGCTGATGAAGGTCCTGATCATCGGCAATGCGGCGGTGTGGCTGCTCTCCATGATGGACACCACCGGCACCGTGATCTACTATCTGTCCCTCAATCCCCGGATGGTGCTCCAGGGGCAGATCTGGCGGCTGGTGACCTTCGCGCTGATCCCCCGGACCTCCAGCCTTTGGGCGCTGATCTTTTTGTATTTCTATTACTTCATCGGCACCGCTCTGGAGCGGGAATGGGGCGGCGCCAAATTCAACGTGTATTTCTTCTCCGGGCTGCTGTTCACCATCGTCTATGTCTTTCTCATCTATTTCATCACCGGGCGGAGCATGAGCGTCGGAGCGGAATACATCTACCTTTCCATGTTCTTCTCCTTTGCCACCTATTACCCGGATATGCAGGTGCTGCTGTTCTTCTTCATCCCCCTCAAGATCAAGTGGCTGGCCATCGTGGACGCGCTGTTCTTCGTGCTGAGCGTCGTCACCACCTCCTTCCCCGAGAACCTGCTGCCCCTGGTGGCCACGCTGAACTACCTGCTGTTCTGCGGCGATATCCTTTTCTCCGCCGTCTCCCCCGCCCGCTTCCGTCAGCGGCAGAAGACCGTCAGCTTTCGCCGGGAAGCCGGGCGCATCCGCCGGGAGCAGCAGAGCGCCCCCTACCGCTTCAAGTGCGCCGTCTGCGGCCGCACGGAGGTGAGCAACCCGGAGCTGGAGTTCCGGTACTGCTCCCGCTGCGCCGGGTACCACTGCTTTTGCCAGGAGCATATCAACAACCACATCCATTTCACCGAATAAACCGGGAGTAACTTCGACATGTACCATCGTTTTCGCCGCCGGGGCGGCTTTTCCCTCCCCGGCCTGATCGTTCTGGCCGTACTGGCGCTGGGCCTGCTGGCGCTGATGATCCTCCGCTTCTCCGCCTCCCGGCGGGGTCCTGCCGTGGAGGTATCCGCCTATCTCGCCCCCACCCCCGCCGTGAGCACCGCCGCCGGCAACCAGATCTCCGTCCCTCCGACCGGTCCGGCCGCTTCCGCCGCACCGGGTGACGCTGCGCCGGGAGATGCCGCGCCGGAGCCCACCGCCGCGCCCACCCCCACTCCCGTGCCGGAGCCGGAATACTTCACCGTTTCCATGGTGGGCGACTGCACGCTGGCAGAGGCCAAGACGCGCCGGGGCTGGGGCAGCGCCTATCAGTCTGTGGTGGGAACCAATTACGCCTATCCCTTCGCCAACACCGTAGAGTATTTCCGGGACGACTATCTCACCATCACCAACCTGGAGTGCACCCTCTCCAACACCTACTACGATTCCATCGAGCAGTTCGTGTTCCTGGCCCCCGCTGCCTACGCCAACATCCTCTCCGAGGGCGGGGTGGACTTTGTCACGCTGGCCAACAACCACACCATGGACTTCGGCCAGAACGCCTACAACGACACCAAGGCCTCTCTGGACGCGGCGGGCATCCCCCACGCCGGGGAGGACGAGATCTACATCTTCCAGCGGGACGACGGGGTGAAGATCGGCCTCTATTGCCTCTATAACCAGCTCACCTACAACGCCATGAGCATCAAGTCCGCCAACGGCCAGCAGCAGCTGGTGGCCGCAGGCAAGGAAAAGATCAAGTCCGCCCAGGCGGCGCTGATGCAGGCCGGGGCCGAATTCACCGTGGCCTGTCTCCACATGGGCCGCGAGGGCTATTATGAAACCACCGACACCCAGGTGGAGCTGTGCCGGTACGCCGTGGACCAGGGCTTCGGGCTGATATACTGCTCCCACGCCCACCGGCTGCAGCCCGCGGAGCCGTACAATGGCGCTCTGATCTTCTACGGGCTGGGCAACTGGAGCTTCGGCGGCCACACCAACCCCGGCAACGGCACCGACCCGGGGGCCTATGACACCGGCATCGCCCAGGTCACCCTCTGCCGCCGGGGGGATCGGGTGACCATCGACAGCTACACCTTCATCCCCTGCTGCATCTCCAGCAGCGCCGGGACCGGCCTCTCCGACTTCGTGCCCAACGCCAACACCCTGAACAACGACCAGCCCACTCCCTATGCCGAGGGCGGCAGCGCCTGGAACCGGACGCTGTCCATGCTCAACGGGACCTATGAGGGGGCCAACTACAACACCGATTACAGCAACGTCCTCACCGCCATGAACAACGGCTGACAATATTACTAACAGTCTTGCATGGGTCGTCACGTGGTGGTATAATTCTTTTGTTCGTAAGCAGGACGCAGCAAGAGTGGGCCA
>JAFRDL010000038.1 GCA_017411265.1 Oscillospiraceae bacterium
ACAGCGGACAGTTCCCCCCGGAAAATCGTGGAGAATATGAAAGTCGCCGTGGATCTCTTTGTGGGGGACGCCGAAGAGTTCGACGATCTGACGATGCTGTGCGTACACTATCTCGGCAAGGAGCCGGAAGGAGGCAGCCGGATGAAGGAACTCACGCTGGAAGCCCGGGTGGAAAATATCGGCGCGGCCACCGATTTTGTCAACAGCGAACTGGAAGCCCTGGGCTGCCCGATGAAAGTGCAGACGCAGATCGACGTTGCCCTCGACGAGATCCTGGCCAATGTGGCCAGTTATGCCTATCCCCACGGGATCGGGGAGGTCACGGTCCGCTTGGAGGCGGAGGCAGATCCCCGTGCGGCGGTGATCACCATCCTGGATCGGGGAATACCTTTCGATCCGCTGAAAAACGACGACCCGGACGTGACGCTCTCCCTGGAGGAGAGGGAGATCGGCGGGCTGGGGGTCTTTCTGGTGAAAAAGACCATGGACGAAGTAAGCTATGATTACCGGGATGGGAAAAACATCCTTCGGCTTAAAAAGATATTCTGAGAGGGACCGGCCGATGACGTTATTCGACGAAGCGATCCGTTTTGCAGCGGAGGCACACAGCGGCATGACCCGCAAGCGGGAGAGCGCTCCCTACATCCTCCACCCCCTGGAGGTGGCCACCATCGTGGGCACCATGACCAGCGACGAGGAGGTGCTGTCCGCCGCCGTGCTCCACGACACCGTGGAGGACACGCCGGTGACCATCGAGGAGATCGAGGCGCGCTTCGGGAAGCGGGTGGCGGAGCTGGTCGCCTCCGAGACGGAGAACAAGCATCCGGAAATGCCCCGGAACGAGAGCTGGCGGCTGCGGAAGGAAGAATCCCTGGAGATGCTGAAAAACGCCCGGGATCCGGGGGTGAAGCTGATGTGGCTGGGAGACAAGCTGTCCAACATCCGCTCCTTCTACCGGGCCTGGAAGATCCGGGGCAACAGCATCTGGAACAGCTTCAACCAGAAGGACCCGGCCCAGCAGGCGTGGTACTACCGATCCGTGGAATCTCTGCTGGATGAGCTGAAAAACTATGACGCATGGCAGGAATTCCACTTCTTCGTGGAAACGATTTTCAAAGGAGTTGACTGAAATGGAAAACGTGAGCTATTCCGCCGCCGACGGCCTTTTGACGCTGAATCTCAAAGGGCATATCGATTCCGCCAATGCGGCCGGTGTGGAGTCCGTCATTCAAACTCTCTGTGCCGAAACGGCCCCGAAGAGGGTCCTGGTGGACTGTGAGGGCCTCCAGTACATATCCAGCGCCGGGCTGCGGGTGATCCTGCGGCTGAAGAAAGCCGTGGGCGACACGAAGCTGGTGAACGTCTCCTCCGACGTGTACGAGGTTTTCGAAATGACCGGCTTCACCGAGATGATGGACATCTCCAAGGCATACCGGGTCGTTTCCGTGGAGGGTTGCGAGGTCATCGGGCAGGGCGCCAACGGCAAGGTCTACCGCATCGACCCCGATACCATCGTAAAGGTATATCTCAACCCGGACTCTCTTCCCGAGATCCATCGGGAGCGGGAGCTGGCGCGGACGGCCTTCGTGCTGGGCATCCCCACCGCCATCCCCTACGACGTAGTGCGTATCCAGGGCGGGGGGTATGGCTCCGTGTTCGAGCTGCTGAACGCCACCAGCTTCGCCAAGCTCCTCATCCGGGGCGAAAAATCGGTGGATGAGCTGGTGGAAATGAGCGTCGGGCTGCTGAAGCTGATCCACTCCACCCGGGTCAAGCCGGGATCCATGCCGGACATGAAGGCCGTGGCGCTGGATTGGGCGGACTTTCTCCGGGACTATCTGCCGGAGGAGGCGTACCGGAAGCTCCGCGGCCTGGTCGCCGCCGTCCCCGAGGACGACCACATGCTCCACGGGGACTATCACCTGAAAAACATCATGCTCCAGAACGGCGAGTGCCTGCTCATCGACATGGACACTCTCTGCCACGGGCATCCCGTGTTTGAGCTGGCCAGCATGTTCAATGCCTATGTCGGCTACAGTGAGCTGGATCACTCCATCATAAAATCCTTCCAGGGGTTTTCCTTTGAGACGGCGGGTGAGTTCTGGAACAAATCCCTGCGGCTCTATCTGGGCACCGACGAACCCGCTGTGGTGAACGCGGTGGAGGAAAAGGCAAAACTCATCGGGTACACCCGGATCATGCGCCGCCGCATCCGCCGCGACGGTTTCTCCACCCAGGAGGGGCGGCAGCAGATCGAGCATTGCCGTGCGCAGATCCTCGACCTTCTCCCCCGGATCGATACACTGGAATTCTGACATTTATGGCCTTTCCCTTTGTTTTTCGATGCGGAAAAAACAGCTGAAACGCAGGAGATGAACGCTCAATGGATTGGGAAAACACCTCTCATTTTCTCTCCAGCCTTCTGTTCTGGGTGCCTTGGATCCTGTTTTCCCTGGGGCTCTGGCTGCTGTCCTCCAAGCTGGACTGGAAGCGGCGCTGGCTAGCCTGGATCCCCGGGCTGCGCTATGCCGCCTTCGGCCACGCGCTGGATCTGGATCGGGACGGCGTGATCTGCGGCGCGCTGGAGGTGCTGTTTCTGCCGGCCGGGGTCCTGGATGCCAGCGATTTCAGCAATCGGGCGATCATGGCCCTGTTCCTGCTCACGCTTGTCCTTCAAATCATCGTTTTTATCTACCGGATCCGCCTGTTTCTCCGGCTCGTCCTGCTCTTCGGAGTCAAAAAACGCTGGGTCATCCTCTGGATTTTCTGCAAATGGCTGCCCCTGCTGATCCTGGCCCTGGGCAAGCGGTACCAGCCACTGGAAGGCATTAAATTCGGTGAGGACTGGGAAGCCGGCACCAAACCTGCGGAGCACACAGGAGCCGCAGCCAACCGGCCGGAGATGTCGGATTCCGGACTCAGCGTGGATCTGCGGGAACGGGTCGCCAGGGATTTTCTCAAGAAGCGGTATCTGCTCCAGGATATCTCCCTTGACATTCCCAACGGTTCTCTGGTCATGCTCCTCGGCGGCTCAGGCTCCGGCAAAACCACCTTCGTGAACGCCCTGATCGGTTACGAAAAGGCGGATGCCGATATCCGGCTCAACGGCCGGGACGTCTATAAGGATTATGATCAGGTGAAATACCGCATCGGCTTCGTGCCTCAGCAAAACCTGATCCGCGGCAACGATACCGTGAAGCGTACGGTATCCGACGCGGCCCTGATGCGCATGGACGCCTCTCTTTCGTCTGCCGACCGGGAGAAAAAGGTGGCAGACGTCATGGATCTGCTGGGCCTCACCGCAGGCTGCGACGGTCTGGTGGCCAAGAAATCCGGCGGGCAGCTTCGCCGCATCTCCATCGCCATGGAACTGGTGGCAGATCTGGAGTTGTTCGTCCTGGACGAGCCGGACTCCGGTCTGGACGGCGTCATAGCCCGGGAAATCTTCACCAAGCTCCGCGCCATCGCGGATGAGGGCAAAATCGTCATCGTCATCACCCACACCCCGGACCGGGTGGTGGATCTGTTCGACAAGGTGATCGTCTTGGCCCGGAATAAAAGCCGCGTGGGCCAGCTCGCCTTCTACGGCAGCCCCGCCGAGGCCAGGGCGTTCTTCGGCAAGGATACCATGGAGGGCATCGTAATGAGCATAAACCGCAAGGAAGAGGGCGGCGAGGGCAGAGCGGATGAGTTGATCCAGCGGTTTTCCCTGCGGAACGCCGCGGGAGAAGAGAAAGCGAGGGCCGCTCTGTGAACGAGAAGATCCGATACAGGGGCAGGATCGCCCAGACATTCATCTACCTGGGCAAGCTCCTGCGCATGTTCGTCTATCAAAGCGACTGGAAGGTCCTCCCCATGGGCGCCGTCATCACCGCCGTGGTGACCCTTGTGGTGGGTACATACCTCTTCGTCACCCAGGAGGGGACGCTTACCGGCACCTTTGCCCTGACCTGCGTATGCATCTGGAACGGGTTTTTCAACTCCATCCAGTCGGTATGCCGGGAGAGGAGCATCGTCAAGCGGGAGCACCGGGCCGGTCTGCACGTCAGCGCCTATGTGGCGGCGCAGATGCTCTATCAGCTGCTGCTCTGCCTGGCTCAGACCGTCATCACACTGATCATTTTCCGCTTGACCGGAGTGAAAATGCCTGTCGTCGGCATCATCACCCCCTGGGGGGTCGTGGACCTGGGGATCACCATCCTGCTGGTGACCTACGCCTCGGATATGATGGCGCTGATGATCTCCTGCCTGGTGCGCACCACCACAACCGCTATGACGGTGATGCCCTTCATGCTGATCTTCCAGCTGGTTTTTTCCGGCACGTTCTTTACCCTCGAAGGCTTTGCCTCCAAGCTCTCGGATCTGACTATTTCCAAGTGGGGACTGAACAGCATGTGCGCCATCGGCCGATATAACGAGCAGCCCATGGTCACGCTTTGGAACACCATCTTCAAGTTCAAGGACGTGGACGTGTTCGGTCAGAAGCCCCTGCTGGAGATCATCCAGCTGGCAGAAAAAGAGGGTTATCGCGATCAATTTCTTCTCTGGTCCGGTTCCTACAATCAGAACGACGCTTTTGTCTCCACGGCAGGGAATCTGCTTCGCTGCTGGGGCAATATCGCCCTGATGCTGGTCGTGTGCGTCTCGGTGGCGGTCATTGCTCTGAAGTTCATTGATCGGGATAAGCGCTGATCCTCTCCCCGGATGGAATGCTGTGAACAGGAGGCCTTCTATGCCCATCGATTTCACAAAAAAACCGGCCATGGATCCCTCCGGGTTCGTGTTGTTGGCGGATTTTATCCCCCACATCGTACAGGAGATCCGGTATTACTCCACCTATAATTTCATCGGCGACCGGATCGACGGTTATGAGGAGCCGTGCGCCCTCCTGACCATCGAAGCCGCCCGGGCGCTGAAGGATGTCAGCAGCGAGGTCTTCGTCCAGGGCTTCCTGTTGAAAGTGTTCGATGCCTACCGTCCCGCCGGGGCGGTGCGGCAGTTCGTGCTGTGGGGCATCGAGGATCAGGACATCCGGATGAAGCCTTACTTTTACCCGGAGCTGGAAAAGCAGGAGCTGTTTGCCAAGGGCTATATTGCCAAGCAGTCCAGCCACAGCCGCGGGAGCGCAGTGGATCTGACGCTTCTGGATATGCGGACCGGCAGGGAACTGGATATGGGAAGTCCCTTCGATCTCTTCAGTGAGATCTCCCACCCGGACTGCCGGACGATCACGGACGAGCAGTTTGAAAACCGGATGACCCTGCGAAACGCCATGCTTCGGCACGGGTTTCAGCCCATCGACTGTGAATGGTGGCACTTTTCCTTGGCCGATGAGCCCTATCCGGATACCTATTTCGAGTTTCCGGTCTCCGCCCGATATCTGAGAAAATAAAACGGGCAGCCAGGGCGTCCCATCCTGCCGACCTTCGGATCGCGGCGAAGCGCCGACACAAACCTCCATGAAAAACGGGATACGAACGAAGGGAGTTTCATGATGGAGCCGACAGCCAACAGGAAAATGGTAACAAAGCTGCTGTTCCGGCTGCTGCCCGTCCAGGTCCTCCTGGTGGCGGTCGGCTCGGTGAACAGCATCGTCTCCAGTTTCTTTGCAAGCAATTATGTGGGCATCGACGCCATGACCGCCGTGGGTCTGTACAGCCCGCTCAACATGCTGATCTCATCGGTCAGCACCATCCTGGTGGGCGGATCTGTAATCCTTTGCGGAAGGTATATGGGGGAAAATCGGCAGGAAAAGATGCAGGGAGTGTTTTCTCTGCAGCTGGCGCTCTCCGTGCTGATCGCCACCGTTTTTACCCTGCTCCTTCTGCTGGCGGGAGCGTTTGATCTCACCGGCTTTCTCACCGGCGACCGGGCGGTACGCCCGCTGCTGAACCGCTTCCTTCTCGGCCAGTCCATCGGCGTCCTCCCGTTTATGCTGGGCAGTTCCTTCGCGTCCTTCCTGTCTCTGGAGAACAGAGGAAAGCGAACTCTGCTGGCCAGCTTGATCTACATCGTGGTCAATGTGCTTTTGAACCTCCTGTTCGTCCGGGTGATGCGGCTGGAAGCGCTCGGCCTCGCCCTGGCCTCCTCCCTGGGGATGTGGGTGTTCATGGGCGTGCAGGCTCAGTATTATCTGTCCGGACGTTCTCATCTTCGTTTTTCTCCGGGCCGTCTCGCCTGGGGAGAGAGCAGGGACGTGTTCCGCATTGGGCTGCCCGGGGCCCTCTGCAACCTGTATCAGACCGCCCGGGGCCTTATCGTGAATCGTCTGCTGGGTGTCTTTGTGGGAAGCGCGGGCATCTCGGCTTTCGCCGCCGCCAACAATCTTCTGACCTTCGTCTGGGCGCTGCCCGCGGGCATGCTGGCCGTTTCCCGTATGCTCATCAGCGTCAGCATCGGTGAAGAAGACCGCCAGACGCTCACCGATGTCATGCGCATCATGTTCAATCGCTTTATCCCGCTGATGTGCGCAGTCTCCGCGGCAGTCATCTTCTGTGCTGTCCCGCTGACCAGGATCTTTTACAGCGATGCCGCGCAGCCTGTCTTTTCGATGACGGCCTGGGGGTTCCGGATCCTGCCTCTGTGCATGCCTCTTTCCGTGATCTGTATGCACTTCACCTGCTACGGACAGGTATCTGGCAAGCAGGGGCTGGTCCACCTGACTGGCCTGGTGGACGGTGTGATCGCCGTGGCGGGCTTTACCGCGCTGCTGATCCCCAGTGTAGGCATGAACAGCGTGTACATCGCCAATGTACTCAACGGTGTCGTCACGACACTGCTGTTTTTTGGCTACGCGTGCCTGAAAAACCGGCGTCTCCCCCGAAACATGGAGGAGCTCATGGTCATCCCGGCAGACTTCGGCGCGCCGGAGGGTGCCCGTATGGATCTGAGTATCCGCTCCCTGGATGATGTGGTCAAAGTTTCCCAGCAGGTGCAGAGCTTCTGCCTGTCCAGGGGCATCGATGGGCGCCGCGCCTATCTGGCAGGCCTTTCCATGGAGGAAATGGCGGGAAATATCGTGGATCACGGCTTTACCAAGGACTGCAAAAGGCACTCCGTTGATGTGCGGGTCGTTCACAAGGACGACGATATCATTTTGCGCATCAAGGACGACTGCGTGCCCTTTGACCCCGGTGAGCGTCGGGCGCTGGCGGAGGGCGCGGACCCCGCAGGCAACATCGGCATCCGCATGGTGTTCAAAATCGCCCGGGACGTGCAGTATCAGAACATTCTGGGGCTGAACGTGCTGACACTGCGGATCTGACGGCAAAAGCACAGGAACCGCCCTGCGTCCGTCTGCGGCAGGGTCGTGCCAGAAACACATCCAGAGAAAAAAGGAGAACGCAAATATGAAAATCACCGTTGCAGGCGTCGGGTATGTCGGCCTTTCCCTGGCCGTACTGCTGGCGCAGAAGCATGAAGTCACCGCCATCACCACCACGGAGAAAAAAGCCGATATGCTCAATTCCTTCACCAGTCCCATCCAGGACGAAGAGATCGAGCGCTTTTTCCGTGAGGTCCGGGCGGGCGAACGGACGCTGAACCTGCATACGACGACCGACAAGGCCTCCGCCTACGGCGGCGCGGAGCTGGTCATCATCGCCACTCCCACCAACTATGACGAAAAAAACCTTTTCTTTGACACCTCCGCCGTGGAGGACGCCATCGAATGGACGCTGAAGGTCAATCCCAACGTGCTCATGGTCATCAAGTCCACCATCCCCGTGGGCTATACCGAGGGAATCCGCGAAAAATACGGGATCCGGAACATCCTCTTCAGCCCGGAATTCCTGCGGGAGTCCAAGGCGCTGTACGACAACCTCCACCCCTCCCGCATCGTGGTGGGCTGCGACGACGACCAGAAGGACGAGGGCCGGATGTTCGCCGAATTGCTGCTGGAGGGCGCGCGGCTGGAGGAACAGCGGGCCGGGCAGGAGCCCCAGGATATCCCGGTGCTGCTGACCCATCTGACCGAGGCGGAGGCCATCAAGCTCTTCGCCAACACCTATCTGGCCGTCCGGGTCAGCTACTTCAACGAGCTGGATACCTACGCCCAGACCAAGGGGCTGGACACCCGGAGCATCATCGACGGCGTATGCCTGGACCCCCGGATCGGCGGCCACTACAACAATCCCTCCTTCGGCTACGGCGGCTACTGCCTGCCCAAGGACACCAAGCAGCTGCTGGCCAATTACAAGGACGTACCGCAGACAATGATCGAGGCGGTGGTCAAATCCAACACGGTCCGGAAGGACTTTATCGCCGATCAGATTATTGCTCGGAACCCCCGCACCGTGGGCGTCTACCGGCTCACCATGAAGAGCAATTCCGATAACTTCCGGGCCAGCGCCATCCAGGGGGTCATGACGCGCATCAAGGCCAAGGGGATCCCCGTGATCGTCTATGAGCCGACGCTGGAGGACGGGACTGAGTTCTTCCGTTCCCAGGTGGTGAACGACCTGGAGAAGTTCAAGGCGGAGGCCGACGTCATCGTTGCCAATCGCTTTGACGCGGACGCGCTGGGCGACGTGGCGGACAAGGTCTACACCAGAGATCTGTTCCGGCGGGATTGATCCGGACGGAACAACACCGGCTTGAAAGGGATATCGCCATGGACAGGGGGCACATCGTTTATCAGACTTATCTGAAGATCCTGCGGCGCGAGCTGGTCTGCGCCATGGGCTGCACGGAGCCGATCGCATTGGCCTACTGTGCGGCCGCCGCGCGTTCGGCCCTGGGGGCGCTGCCCGACCGCATCGTCGTTGAGGCAAGCGGCAACGTCATCAAAAACGTGAAAAGCGTGGTCGTCCCCCACACCGGCGGCCGGCGCGGGATAGCGGTCGCCGCCGCCGTCGGCGTGCTCGGCGGGGATGCGCACGCCGGACTTGAGGTCCTCTCTCCCGTTTCCGAGGAGACGATAGACCGCCTGGGGCCGTATCTGGAACAGAAACAGATCGAAATCAAGCCGCTTGCGTCGGACAACCTGCTGGATATGATCGTCACGGTTTACAGCGGCGCAGCCTATGCAAAGGTCCGCATCGCCAATGAGCACACCAACATCGTGCTCATCGAACGGAACGGCGAGATCCTGCTGAAAAAGGATCCCCAGGAAAACGGCGAGGCGGAGGATACGCCGGACTACTCTCTCCTGACGGTGGAGAGGATCTACGATTTTGCCTGCACCTGTGACCTGGACGACGTGCGGGACATCCTGGACCGCCAGATCGAATGCAACACCGCCATCGCGGAGGACGGGCTGCGGAACGATTACGGCGCCAACATCGGCAAGGTGCTTTTGAAAACCGGAGACGATCTGCGGACCCGCGCCAAGGCGTACGCCGCCGCCGGCTCCGACGCGCGGATGAACGGCTCCGAGCTCCCTGTCGTCATCTGTTCCGGCAGCGGAAACCAGGGGCTGACCGTATCCCTGCCCGTCATCGTATATGCCCGCGGCCTGCAGGCGGACAAAGAAGCGCTCTATCGCGCGCTGCTGATCTCCAATCTCATCACCCTCCACGCCAAAGCCGGGATCGGCCGGCTTTCCGCCTACTGCGGCGCCGTCAGCGCGGGCGCGGGCGCGGGCGCCGGCATCGCTTATCTGCTGGGAGGAGATGTGCGCGTCATCTCCCACACCATCGTCAACGCCCTTGCCATCGCCTCCGGCATCGTGTGCGACGGAGCCAAGTCCTCCTGCGCCGCCAAGATCGCCACGGCGGTGGATACCGGCATATTCGGATATGAAATGTTCAAAAACGGTCAGCAATTTTACGGAGGAGACGGACTGGTCGTAAAGGGCGTGGAAAACTCCATCGCCAGCTTCGGGCGTCTGGCCCGGGTGGGCATGCGGGAAACGGATCTGGAGATCATCCGTATGATGACGGAGCAGCATTGATCCGTGACAAAAAAGAAAGCCGAGAGAGTGCTCTCGGCTTTCTTTTTTGTCTCCGTCGGCCGGTATCCTGCGGATCACATCCCGGATCCCGTCCGAAACGGTTTTGATTGTTTTTTCTGTCTTCTTACAGCGGGAATGCTTCCCGGATCATCCGGCGGGGTCCGCCGCTGATGGCGTGATCCAGGGCGCAGACCGGCTCCTGTCCCGGGGAGGGGAAGCGGGTCAGCCCCCGCCGCGCGGCGGACCGTTGTCCGATGCATCCTCCGCTTTCCTTTCCGGTGGGTTCCTGGGGGCGGCGCAGCCCAGGCACTGCCCGCCGCAGCAGGCGCAG
>JAFRDL010000039.1 GCA_017411265.1 Oscillospiraceae bacterium
GCTCTCACCTGCCCGTGGGCTACACCGAGGACATCTTCTCCGCCCTGGACATCCAGGACGATCTCCAGACGCTGTATACCTCCGGCACCGTGTTCCACGCCTTCCTGGGCGAGAAGCTCCCCGACTGGAAGGCCGCGGCGGACCTGGTGCGGAAGATCGCGGAGAATTACAAGCTGCCCTATTACACCATGAGCCCCACCTACTCCGTGTGCAGCGACCACGGCTACCTCACCGGCGAGCAGCCCGTCTGCCCCGTCTGCGGCCACGCCACCGAGGTGTGGAGCCGGATCACCGGGTACTACCGGCCGGTGCAAAACTGGAACGACGGCAAGGTGCAGGAGTTCCACGACCGGAAGGAATACAACATCGCCCACTCCCACTTCACCGGCGGCATCCATCGCCACGAGACCGGCTGCTGCTGCAGCGACACCCAGGCCGGGCTCCAGCCGGAGGAGCTGGACAAGGCCGGGGAGCTGAAGGCGCAGCTCTTCACCCGCACCACCTGCCCCAACTGCCGGGTGGCGGAGAAGCTGCTGGACAAGGAGGGCTTCGCCTACGAGAACCTCACCGCGGAGGAGCACATCGACCTGTGCCGCCAGTACGGCATCAAGGGCGCGCCCACGCTGGTCCTCTCGGACGGCGTCCATTTTGAAAAGTTCTACGGCGTGGCGGAGATCAAAAAATATCTCCAGAGCGTCAAGGCCGAGCAAGTCGGATAAAACACGGTGGAATATGACCCAAACGCCGGGATCGCTCCCGGCGTTTGGAGCATCGGGGGGAATCGTAATGTTCGATATCGTCATAGTGGGCGGCGGCCCCGCGGGGCTCACCGCCGCGCTGTACGCCCGGCGGAACGGCCGGAGCGTGCTGGTGCTGGAAAAAGAGGGCTTCGGCGGCCAGATCGCCTTTGCGCCCCGGGTGGAGAACTACCCGGGGGTGGGCTCCGTCGAGGGCGCGGAGCTTGCTGAGCGGATGCTGACGCAGGCCCTGGACGCCGGCGCGGACACCGACATCGGCACCGTCACCGCCATCCGGGACCGGGGCGATCATCGGGTGGTGTTCACCGAGGAGGGGGACGAGTTCGAGACCCGGGCCGTGATCCTGGCGGCGGGCGCCCGGCACCGGACCCTGGGCCTGCCCGGGGAGGAGGAGCTGCTGGGCAGCGGCGTGTCCTGCTGCGCGGTGTGCGACGGCGGGTTTTACGCCAACGGCACCGTGGCCGTGGTGGGCGGCGGGGACAGCGCCCTGCAGGAGGCCCTGCTCCTGTCCGACATCTGCAAAGAGGTGTATGTGATCCACCGGCGGGAGACCTTCCGGGGAGACGCGGAGAAGCAGCAGCGGCTGTTCGCCCGGGAGAACGTCCGGGTGCTGGCCCCCATGGTCGTCACCGCCCTCCGGGAGACGGAGGGGGTCCTTACCGCGGTGAACCTGCGGAACACCCAGTCCGGAGAGGAACAGGCGCTGCCGGTGGACGCCCTGTTCGTGTCCGTGGGCCGGGAGCCCCAGCTGGAGGCCTTCCGGGAGCTGCTGCCCCTGACGGAGAAGGGCTACGCCGCCGTGGGGGAAAACGGGGAGACGCCCCTTCCCTGGCTGTTTGCCGCGGGGGACTGCCGGGCCAAGGAGGTGCGCCAGCTCACCACCGCCGTGGGGGACGGGGCCTGCGCCGCCCTGGCCGCCTGCCGGTATCTGGAAACGCTGTGACAGAGGAAAACGCCCGCCGCCCGGACCGTGCCGGGAGGCGGGCGTTTTTCGCGGGTTTTGCAGGGCAACATAATTAAAAACACATAACGTCTCACCGGCTTCGCGCTTTTTGGCGAAGCCGGTTTTATTGTGAACCTACAAAAAGTGGGGGCTCAAAGGGCCAACAACGATATCTTGTGGAAACACCCGACTATTATGTCAATTTGTAACGAAAATTGTAGCTGCTTCTTAACTATTTACCCCCCGGATTGTGCTAATTTACACTTAGATTATGTCAATTCTGCAACCGGAACGATCCAAGGCTGAGGCGGAGGCATGACCAAGACCGGAAAGACCAGAAAATGGATGCGGTTTCTGACAGCGGCAATGGTATTGGCGCTGTTGTTCGCGTTCCTGGCCGTCCCCGCCGGCGCGGAAAACAGGAGCGGTCTGGTGGTGGAAAAGCTCTCCTTCCGGGATGTGCTGCGGCTGTATACCGTGGACCGGTCGTCCTTCGGCGTGAACGCCCTCCAGACCGACGAGAAGGGCGTGACCAACGCGGCCAAGCGGCTGGCGGAGATGTTCACCTTCACCGTGGGTCTCAACTATACCGGCCAGGGGAATAACAGCAACTATTTCGGCAAGGATATCACCGGGAAGATGGGCACGGAGCCCTATGTGGACGACAACCTGCTGGCCACCTACTCCGTGGAGATCTACCCCTATCAGAGCTACGCCATCGCCCTTCCGGAGGGGAAGACCACCGCCGTCCGGGTGTATTTCATCGGCTATATGAACGCCGCCAGCGGTGTGGAGCCGGTGTTCCACTACGTGTGGAACGACCGGGGCGTCTGGTATGCGGTGAAGGACGACAACCCCTACTATAAGGTCAGCTACAACGGGCAGAGCGCCCGGCAGTCCGGCGGCGTGACGCTGGTCCAGAGCCGGACCGTGAACGGCTCCGCGGAGCTGGAGGCCTGGACGGACCTATCCCAGGCCCCGGACGGCAGCGGCATCGTGCATCTGGCCGGCAGCACGCTGGTGGCCGGGCAGGGCAGCGCCAACGTGTTCGCCGTCACCGCCGACGTGAACGCCCTCGCCCAGACGGGCGGGCTCTCCGGCAACCTCAAGGCGGTGAGCGACTTCGTCCAGGGCGACACCAACTACAAGATCGGTCCGCTGGTTTTCTCCCGGGACTGCTACGAGGACGGGACCATGCACCGGGTCCCCGACGGGGAGGCCCTGAAGGCGGGCGTCACCTACCGCTTCCGGGTGGTATATGACGAGGCGCTGTGCATGGCGTCCGACTCCTCCTGGGGCGACGCGGGGATCACTGTCCGCTCCGAGGTCACCGGGCAGAGCAAGGCGCTCTCCGACTTCACCTGGTACGGCGACTCCGAATACCTCACCAACGACAAGTACAATCCCCATGCGGTGGAGTTCACCTTCACTCCCTCCGGCGAGGGCGACGGGGTCTGCACCTTCTCCCTGAAAAACCTGGTGGGAAGCGACACCGCGCTGAAGGCGGCGGATTTCCACACCTGCACCGCCACCGGCAGGGTGATCCTGGAAACGGCTCCCGCGCCGGTCTCCGCCCCGGCGGTCTCGGTGCAGGAGCTTGCCGCCGCGCCCGCGGCGGAAACGCCGCAGGCCCCGGCCCCGGCGCCGGAGGCAGC
>JAFRDL010000040.1 GCA_017411265.1 Oscillospiraceae bacterium
CTCCTGAAATGATGGATGGGTCACGAGGCCCGGGTGTCCAGCTCCAGCAGGCTCAGCGGGATGTCCCGCTGCCGGGCCTCCAGCTTGATCTCCCGGGTGACGGTGCAGATCATGTCGTATTCCGTGCGGTAGATGGCCGCCCGGTCGTACTGGAAGACGATGAAGACGGCCTCGCCGTCCCCGCCCCGGAGAAACTCCAGCAGGGCGGAGCGCAGCCGGTTGGATGCGAAGGTGTCGTCCTCCCAATCGTAGGGGAGCACCTGGGCGGCCGTCCCCTCGCTCTCCAGGCGGATGGCGCCGCCCGGCGCCACGCTCACCGTGACGATCCGGGAATTGTCCGTTACCAGTCCCTGGGTGAGCACCTGACGGCCCAGGGCGTCCCGCTCCTCCCGGAAGAGGTCCGCCTGGGCGAGAGCGTCGTCCAGCCGGGCGTTCACGTCCTGCAGCTCCGACTGGAGCTGCCCGACCTTCACCTGGTCCTCCTCCGCCGTCTCCAGCGCCCGGGCGGTCTGGGCCCTGGCCTGGGTCAGCAGCACGAAGATCATGATGAGGATCACGTCCAGCAGGGAGGTGAGCTCGATGAAAATCTCCCGCCTTCTCACCGGAGCGCGGCCTCTCTGGTCAGATCCCGCCGCTCCAGCAGCAGGGCCACGTTTTTATCGTTGTCCTCGATGCGGCTGGCGAGGAAGCCGTCCAGCAGCTTGAAGAGGATGGCGAACACCAGGCCCCAGAAGGTGGAGGTGAGAGCGGCGAAGAAGTTCTGCTGCATGTCCGCCATGTCCGCCACCATGGGCAGCAGGGAGACCACCGTGCCCAGGATGCCCAGGAGAGGGAAGATGGCCGTGACGTTGATAAAAACGGAATACAGGCTCTCGCTCCGCTTGCGCAGCGCCACGATCTCCTCCTCGTCCACGTCCCGCACCGCCTGGGCCACGGCCTCCGGGTCTTCCCGGTGGGAGGGGATGAACACCACCATGTGCAGCTTCCGATACAGCTGGTCGGTGTAGCGGCGGGTGAAGTAGTAGCAGAGGCCGTTGGCCACCGCGGCAAGGAAGATGATCAGGTCAAATCCCAGCAGATTTTTCCATATCACGGAAAAAACGGACACGGAGAGCCCCCCTTTCCAGCCGGTTTTTTCTTATATTATACCGGGTCCGACCCGCCTTGACAATAGAAAAAGGGATTTTCCCCCGGGGAGCGGCGCTTGTATTTTCCGGGCGGACGGGATATAGTAAACAGGAACGGGGAAAAGGAGGAGACCATCCATGAAAACACTGGTGACGTATTTCAGCGCGGAGGGGACGACAAAAAAGGTGGCGGAGGAATTCGCAAAGTCTCTGGGCGCGGATGTTTTTGAGATCGTCCCGGAAAAGCCCTACACGGCGGCCGACCTGAACTGGAGAAATCCCTTGGCCCGCTGCAACCGGGAGTTCATCGGCAAAAAGGACGTGCCCGCCAGGGGCCGGATCGAAAACCTGTCGGAATACGACGTGGTTTTCATCGGCTTTCCCATCTGGTACGGCAGCGCGCCCAACGTGGTGAACACCTTCTGCGGGGCGCACCGCTGGGATGGGATCCGCGTCCACGCCTTTGCCACCTCCGGCGGGTCCGGCATCGGACGCTCCGCCGAGAAGCTCGCGCCCTTTGTGAAGGGCGCCGTCTCGGTGGACGCCGTACTGGTGCGGACCGCGGACGACCTGGCGGCCTGGGCCGGGACGCTGTCCTGACCGATCCGAAAAACGGACTCCCCGGAGCAAGGCTCCGGGGAGTTCGTTTGTTTTACGCGAACGCCAGGTCCCACAGATACCAGCCGTCCTCCAGGCTGACCCAGAGCATATCGTAATCCATGGAGATTTCCTTGGTCTGATAGGCGGTCCGGGTGGTGAACTCCGCGTGCCCCCGGCAGAGGAAGGCGCCGTCTCCCAGGGCGATATAGTCGGAGGAACTCACATCCTGGAAGGTGAGAGTCACGTTCACCGTCCACTTCAGGGAGGCGGAGGCGACACGCAGATAGGTGTAGACCTCCGAGTCCGGGGCCACCAGGGCACCCGGCTTGCCGTACCAGCTGTGTCCGGCCCCGTAGTCGATCATCTCACGGAGGAAACGCTCCACCCGCTCGTGGTGCTGATCGTACAGCCGGTCGTCCGCCGGGAGGGAATAGCTGACCATGCTTCCTTCCTCCGTGCCGGTGAGAAGGGAACCGTCCTTCGCGGTGACGGTGATCTCCGGCCTGGTGTACAGGCCCCCGGCGGCGTAATAGCTCACGGAGGGAAGGGAGGGCTTTACCGCCTCGGGCACGTTCAGGGGCGGGGACAGGGTAGAGGAGCCCGCCAGCTGCGCGTCGGTGAGGAGGGCGCCGTTCACCGTCACGGCGGAGCCCTGGGGCACGCAGACGGAGAAGGAATAGCCCGCCGCATCGGGGACGGTGTACTCCCAGTTCACTCCGTCCGCGGAGAGGAGCACCAGCCCGTCGGGCCGGGACGCCTCCACGGCCGGGGTCTCGTACAATCCGCCGATCTCGTAGCGCACCCGGGTGGGATAGGCGTCAAACTCCTTTTCCAGCTCCGTCATATCCGGGTACAGGATCCCGGTCTCCGCGATATATTCCTCTCCCACGCTCACGCCGTTGAGGGTGAGGGCGGCGTCCTCCGGCAGCAGGACCGAGACCGAGTGGGTACTGCCGTGGATGGTGTCCAGGGCCTTCAGCCCCGTCAGATCCCAGCGGCTGCCGCTGAAGGAGAGATCGGCCCGGAAAAGGTCCGTATCCCCGGCGGAGAGGATATGCGCTGCGCTCCGCTCGGCGGCGTGTTCCTCCCGGAAGGTCAGGTCGTCTTCCCGGACGGCCGCATCGTACAGGCGGGCCGCGACCACCGGCCCGTCCTCGAATTCCGTCACCGCCGCGGGGCTCTGAGCGAGATACTGCTCCCGGAGCCAGACGGCGTCGTGCTGGTCCAGCCAGGATTGCATGACCTTGTCCGGCGCGTCGGCGCGCAGCACCCCCCGGGGGGTGAGGAACAGCCAGACGTACCCGCCTGCCACGCACAGCAGGAACACCGCCAGACACAGGAAAAAGAGGCCGATCTTTCTCATCCCTCGCCCTCCTCGGTCCGCACCGGGCCCACCAGCACGGCGGTGGGAATGGGCCGGGGCCCGCCGGAGGTGTTGGCGATGTTGAGCGTCTCGCCCCGGTAATACATATCGCTGGAGGCGCCGCCGTCCAGATTCCCGGCGTCCACGCAGCCCAGATCCGCCATGATATAGGCGAGCTGCCGGCAGGTGACCCCCAGAGCGGAGGCCTGCCGTCCCTGGATGTTCAGCAGCACGACGGAGCCGTCGGCCCGCTGGCCCACGGCGGTGCGGGGCTCGGCCTGGGAGTTGTCCAGACCGGAGCGGACGGTGCCGTTTTCGATGAGGGTGGGGCCGTAAGCTACCGCCCAGTACAGGCCCATGTCCCGGCAGTCGTTGCCGCTGAACTCGCCCGCGTGGAGCTTCCCGTCGTAGTCCATGCCCACGGTGGAGCCGCCGCCGGCCCAGCGCATCACACCGTCCACCACCACGTTCCCGATGGGGGTGCCGCCGGTGCCGACGCCGCCGTCGTCCTTGAAGCCGCCGCCGTTGATGGCAAGGATCGCGTCGTGTTCATCCGCCAGCTGGATGACGGTACGGCCGTAGGCCCCCTCCCCAAAATAGGGACAGGTGGCCACGTACAGCCGCAGGGGATCCTGGATCACGGCTGCAAAGCCTTTGTACCGCTTGCCCTGGACCCGGGCCACGATGAGCCCGTCCTCCTCGGCGATGATCTCCGCGTAGGTATAGCCGTCGGAGGCCGTCACCCCGGAGGAGACGCTCTCCGTGTCCGTGACTTCCGGGACGGGCGCGGGAACGGGCGCCTGCCCGGTGACGGGCTCGCCGGCCTGGTAAAGATCCAGCTCCACGGCGTCCACGGCCCGTGCCTCCCGGAGATCCGCGGGGGCGGGCTGATTGCCGCCCCACCACCAGGCGCCCGCCACCGCGGCGGCGCCCAGCACCAGGGCGAACAGGAGGCCCAGTATGATGCCGCCGGCGCCTACCCTGCGCCGTCTTTTACGCTTCGCTGCCATATGCCGCTCCTTTTTTCAAAAGAGTATGTTTTTCTTATTATACCCGGGCCGCCGACGGTTTTCAATGTGTTTTTATTTATTTACCGTAATATATTATTGTAAATTAAAGAGAAGCAAAATCCGGGCGGGATCGCTGTCCCGCCCGGAAAA
>JAFRDL010000041.1 GCA_017411265.1 Oscillospiraceae bacterium
CGCTTCGCCGGTACCGCGGCAGAGCGCCGGGGACGCCTCCGGCGTCTCTCTGGGCCGGTTTTTCCGGGACAACCGGCGGTTCACCCTGTTTCTCCTGGGGTCGGTGCTGGTGTTCTACGCCTTCAGCACCGTGGCCTCCTTTTTCCTCAACGTGGTGGAAAACGCGGGTGGAACCACCGCTACCATGGGCTGGCTCAGCGCCTATATGGCCGGGCTGGAGATCCCGGTGATGATGTGCTTTTTCTGGTTCCGCCGCCGGTGGAGCCCCACCGCCCTGCTGCGGTTCTCCTTCGTGATGTTCGTGGGGAAAGCGGTGCTCCTGGCGCTGGCGAAGAGCGTGTCCTTTCTGTACGTGGCCTATCTGCTGCAGCCGTTGTCCTATGGCATATACAACCCCGCCGTGGTGCTGTATGTGGAGCAGGTCATCCCCTTCCGGGATTCCGCCAAGGGCCAGAGTCTGGCTTTCAGCACCACCACGGTGGGCGGCGTGCTGGCCAATCTCATCGCCGGCGTGCTCTACGATCGTCTGACCGTGGCCGCCACGCTGTGGATCGCCGCGGCGGTGTGCGCCGTGGGCGCGGCGGTCTGTATCCGCTCGGTGCAGAAAACGCCCGTCTGTCCCCTCTGATCCGGGATGATTATAACACACCCCCGGCCGGAAAACCATTCCCGGCCGGGGGTGTGCCGTTATTCGGATCTACAGCAGCATGGTGTACACGCCGGCGGTGGGCACGCCCCCCTCCGCCGCCGCGGCAAGGATGCGCTCCCGATCCTCCGGCGGCGCGCTCCAGGCGATGCCGCAGTTGGCGGTGATGGCCCGGGGCACCGGGATCAGCCGTCCGGGAAGATCGCGGGCCTGGCACAGCTTTTCCATGGCGATGGCGGCGGCGGTGGTGTCGAAGGTGATCACCGCACGGAAGATCTTTTCCCGCATATCAGGGCTTGATGACCTTTCCGGCGCCGTTGAGCTTCTCCACGATGGTGTACATATTGGTCACGCTGCCCACCTGCAGCTTGTCCGTCAGACCGTAGAAGTTCAGACAGGTGCCGCAGGTGAGGATCTCCACCCCCTGGGCCTCCATGTTCTTCAGATCCTGGATGGAAACGCTGCCCTCGGTGGTCAGCTTGGCGCCGCCGTTGTAGAAGAGGATGGTGGCGGGCAGCTTTTCCTGCTGGGAGAGGGCGTAAAGGAAGCCCTTCATCAGCGCCGTGCCCAGCTCATCGCTGCCGCGGCCCATCACGTTGGTATCCACAGCCACCACGGTGCTGCCCCGGGCGTCGGGGGCGCAGGCGTTTTCCGCCTCCCGGACGTCGGATTCCGGCACGCTCACGGCGTTTTCCACCGCCGCGCGGATCACGAAATGGCCCTCCTCCAGCTTCTCGCTCACAGGCGTCAGTCCCTTGCCGGAGGCCATGCGCATCACATTCTGGACTGCCGTCTCATTATCCACATGGACCTCCAGAGTGCCGGGTCCGGTCATCTCGCCCAGTGCGCGGATGGCCTTGACCACCGGGATGGGGCAGGCCTCGCCCCGGGCGTCCACGATCTTTATTTCCATCTCAGAAACCTCCTGTTTTTGTTTTCTTTTTTGATTATATTTCCCTCGCCCGCCCCTGTCCAATTCGCAAAGGCGATAGTATGACCCGATCCATCGGTTTCTCAGATGGGTCGCTTCTCCGGACCGGTGTCCTTTTGTAATAAAAAACTGCGTGTTTTTTATAGACGGATGCGTTTTTTTCAGATACAATGCAGGATAACAACTGATTATCGGCATTGCCGGGTTCGGGAGGTCGCAACGTGTCCAACAAGCTCGTATTGCTCACCGGTTTTCTCGGTGCGGGAAAAACCACGTTTTTGAATCATATCCTGAAGGAATTCGAGGGCTCCAAAGTGGGGCTGATCGTCAATGAGTTCAGCAACACCGGCGTGGACGGGGCGCTGATCCGCAAGGACATCCCCGGCACCACCATGGTGGAGCTGAACAACGGCTCCATTTTCTGCGCCTGCATCAAGGACAGCTTCACCGACTCCCTGGTGGAAATGGGCAGCCGGGACCTGGAGTACGTCTTCGTGGAGGCCTCCGGTCTGGCCGACCCCTCCAGCATCACCTCCACCCTGGACCAGATCCGGGATCTCCGGGGCGTGATCTACTATTACCAGGGGGCCATCTGCCTGGTGGACGCGGTAAACTTCGCCAAGCACTCCAAGGTGCTGGTGTCCCTCCAGCGGCAGGTGATTTACAGCCGGGCCGCCGTGCTGAACAAGACCGACCTGGTGGACGACAAGGGCCTGTCCGACTGCGTGGAGGCCATCCGCGCCATACGTCCGGACATCCCCATTTACCTCACCACGTTTGCCCAGGTGTCCCTGCGGGAGATCCTGGACGCTCCCATGATCTCCATGCCCGCCGCCAGCGAGAGCACCAATACCGAGGCCACCCGTCCGGTGACCAAGGTACTGGTCACCACGGAAGCGGTGGACGAGGAGGCCCTCCGGGCCTTCCTGGCAGACATCGCCCCCTCCACCTATCGGGTCAAGGGCTTCGTGCGCACCGCCTCCGGCCCCCGGGAGGTCAGCATGGTGGGCACCATCTGCCGGATCGAGCCCTGGCCGGAGGAGATCGAGAAAACGGAGCTGGTCATCATCGCCAGCGTGGGAGTCCGGATCGTCTCCGACACGCTCAGGGCGGCCAAGGGACGCTTTCTGGAAAAAATTGAATTGAACTGAACCGTTTTTTACTATTTTGGGAGCCGCCGATATTCCGGCGGCTCCTTTTTTATTGGCGGGAAGCATATGAATTCCATGTGCTTCCCGCTGTCGCAATATTTGACTTAATCTATTATTTCCCTTTGGTTCCCACGATGATTCTTCCGTTATTTTACAAAAGCATTGTTGGTTTTTTCAATTTCCGTCACATATTAGGTCTTCATTTTACCAGAAATCCTTGCCTGATTTTTGGTATTATCATATTGTACCTTGTCAATTAGTTTTTATGAGATGAAAACAAATAGATGAGGTCAAATAACATCCATCGGGAGGAAACCAATATGAAGAAGATCGTCTCTCTGGCGCTGACGGCGGCCATGGCCCTGGCTCTGCTGGCCGGCTGTGCCGCTCCCACCGCCGCTCCGGCCGCTCCCGCGGCCACGGAAGCCCCTGCCGTCACCGAGGCCCCCGCTCCCGCCGCGGCGGAGCCCGCTCCCGCGGAAGAGCCCGCCGAGGAGCCCTGGGAGCCCGTCACCCTGAAAGTGGGCTTTATGGGCAAGGGCATTAAGCCCGTGGGCGTCATCGTCGCCATGGCCAAGGGCTTCTACGAGGAGGAGGGCATCATCATCGACGCCCAGAAGGTCTCCAGCATGAACGACGCCTATCTGGCCGTGTCCAAGGGGGATCTGGATATTTACCTGTTCTCCAGCACCGCCGCCGCCACCTTCATCAGCCAGGGCACCACCACTCTCCGGGTCTTCGGCGGCACCGCCTCCGAGGGCAGCGAGATCATGTGCGATGTCAACAGTGATCTGAAGCTGGACACTCTGGCCGACTTCTTGGGCAAGACGGTGGCCTGCATGATGCCCGAGACCGGTCAGATGGTCTCAAGAGCGCCCTGCTGGACGCCGGCTACACCATCGGCGGCCCGGACGACAAGGCGGACGTGACCTTTGTCTACTTCAGCGACACCAACGCGGCCATCGAGGGCTGCAAGAAGGGCGAGTACGACTGCTGCATCACCAACTCCGTCATGGGCTTCTACGCCGAGCAGATGGGCGTCCGGGTGGAGGCCGCGGTGAAGGACTTCGTCCCCGCCTACCCCTGCTGCCGCCAGACCTGCTACGAGGGCACCTACCTGAACAACTTCGATGCTCTGGTCCGGTTCGAGATCGCCACCATCCGTGGCCATGAGTACTACAAGAACACCGACAACATGGAAGAGGTCCTGGACATCCTGCAGGAGTTCACCGACGGGCAGGACCGGGAGTACCTGAAGGCTCAGGTCTACGGCACCGAGAACTACACCCCCGTGATGCGTCTCACCCTGGATCCCGACAAGAAGGCCTGCGTCGCCTTCTATCAGGCCATGGCCAACATCGGCGAGATCGAGGACCGTGTGGACGTGGACTGGAACGACTACGTGGTCACCGACGTTTACAGCACCGCCCTGCAGACCCTGCTGGAGCGGGAGCCTGACAACGCTCTCTACAAGGAAATGCAGGAGTACTTCCTGGCCAACAACTGATCCATGGCCCGGATCGAGCTCAACGACATAACCTTCTGCTACGAGGGGCACAACGGCGTCCGCACGGTGCTGGATCACGTGTCCCTCGCCGTGGAGGACGGGGAGTTTGTGTGTCTCGTGGGCCGCTCCGGCTGCGGCAAGACCACGCTGCTCCGGCTGATCACCGGACTCCAGTCCCCCGCCTCCGGGCAGATCCTTCTGGACGGAAAGCCCATCACCGGTCCCGGCACCGACCGGGCGGTGGTGTTTCAAAACTACGCCCTTTTCCCCTGGATGACCGCCCGGAAAAACGTGGAGTTCGGCATCCGGCAGGCAAACCGCACCCTCTCCCGGTCAGAGATCCGGGAGAGGGCGTTGGATTTTTTGGAGAAGGTCTCCATGAGCGACGCCGCCGACCAGTTCCCCTGCGAGCTCTCCGGCGGCATGCGCCAGCGGGTGGCCATCGCCCGGGCCCTGGCCATGGACACGGACATCCTGCTGCTGGACGAGCCCTTCGGCGCTCTGGACGCCCGGATCCGCAAGGAGCTGCAGCTGCTGCTGGAGCAGCTGTGGCAGAGCGGCGAACGGCGGAAAACGGTGATCTTCGTCACCCACGACATCGCGGAGGCAGCCCTGCTGGCGGACCGGGTGATCTACATGACCCCCGGCAGGATCGCCGCGGATATCCCCGTCTCCCTGCCCCATCCCCGGGACGCCATCAGCGACGGCGAGGCCAAGGCCATGAGCGATCTTCGTACGGAGCTGCTGCAGCTCTTTTACCAGAACAGCGGACTGGAGGACGACCATGAAGAGGTATGAGCTTCGCCGGGCCGTGGAGGTCCATCTGCTGCTGATCGCCCTGGGGATCGTGGTGATGTTCGTCCCCAACCACCGGACCACCGTGCGGGACTACTCCGCCATGCTGGTGGCCATGGGGCTCATCGAGGCGATGTTCCTGCTGTCCCTGTACCACCGGAAAAAAGCCGGTAAATCGGTAAAGGCCGCCTACGACATCATCACCCTGGTGTGGGTCTTCCTGCTGGTCTGGGAGTACTTCACCAGCGTGTCCAACCGGGCCCACCCGGTGTTGGTCCCCTGCCCCGAGAACGTGTTCGACACCTTCCGGATCCATTGGAAGGTAATGCTCACCAACATCGCCTATTCCATGGAGCTGCTGTTCACCGGACTGTTCATCGGTCTGGCGGCGGCCATCGTCCTGGGCCTGTTCGCCGGGTGGATCCCCCGGATCCGGGACGTGGCCTATCCCATCGCCAACGTGATGGCCCCCATCCCCGCCATCGTCATCTCCCCCTATCTGGTGGCGGTGATGCCCACCTTCCGCAGCGCCAGCGCGGCGGTGATCATCCTGGGCGTGTTCTGGCCCACCTTTCTCACCACCATCAACCGGATCGGCAGCATGGAGCGGGAGATCCTGGATTCCGCCCGGATGCTGAACCCCTCCAACTGGACCATGATCTGGAAGGTGCTGCTGCCCTACATCCTCCCCGGCGTGGTGGGCGGGCTGAAGGTCTCCATGACCACCTCTGTGATGATGCTGAACTTCGCCGAGCTCATGGGCGCCACCCACGGCCTGGGGTATTACATCCAGAACTCCATCACCTACGCCAACTACACCCACGCCGTGGCGGGGATCCTCACCATCGGCATCGTGGTGACCATCCTCAGCGCTCTGGTGACAAAAGTACAGAAGGTCGCGATCCGCTGGCGTTGACGGCAAGCGGGTCGCTGCTTTATAATCAATACCATAAAGAAGGGAGTTTTCCTTATGAAGAAGTTTGACATCACTCCCCTGCTCCCCTTTTACGACAAGGCCGCGGACGTGTGCCGGGACGCCTTTCGCCGGGATGAGGTGGCTCCCCAGGCTCTGCTGGAGGAGCTGATGGACATTCCCGGACTGCCCATGCACTGCCCCCCTCACCATTTCATCCTGCCCGCGGCGCTGCTGGTGGTGGTCGGCCGGGCTCAGGGCATCCCCGAGGCTCAGTTCGAGGAGGACCTGCTGGAGATCGAAGAGCGGGCCAAGGAAGTCCCCGGCGGCGCCTGCGGCTTCTACGGCTCCTGCGGCGCGGCGGTGGGCATCGGCCTGTTTTTCAGCGTCTACACCGGCACGGATCCCCACTCGGAGGAGCACTGGGGCGAGTGCAACCTGGCCACCGGCCGGGCGCTCCAGGCCATCGGTGAGATCTCCGGACCCCGCTGCTGCAAGCGCAACAGCTATCTGGCCCTGGTCAGCGGTCTGAACACCGTGCAGGAGCTGCTGGGCGTGGCGCTGCCGCACCCGGGAAAAATCGCCTGCAAATACCATGACAGCAACCCCGACTGCAAGGGCACCGACTGCCCCTTTTTCACCAGATGACGGAATTTGAGATCAAAGTGCCGGAAAAGGCCTTTCCCCAGAACAAAGAGGGAAAAGACTGTGAGTGCATGAACCGGGAATACCTGCTCACCTACAAGAAAGGCAGGCTCCACTGGCTGTGCGCTCCGGGCGATACCGTGGCCAAGGGCCAGCTTCTGTGCGAGGCGGAGATCGAAAAGCGGATCTTCGAGGTCCTGTCCCCGGCGGACGGCGTGCTCTCCCGCCAGTGCGTGGAGGAGGGCGCCCGCTTTACCGGCGAGGACGTGCTGGGCGTTGTGACCGCCGATGGATAAGAGAAGGATCGCCGTGATCGGAGGCGGCCCGGCCGGGATCCGGGCCGCCCTTCTCGCCGCCGCCCGCGGGGCGGCGGTGACCCTGTATGAGAGAGATCGGATCGGCGGCCGATGCCTGTGGGAGGGCTGCCTGCCCGTAAAGGCGCTGCTCTCCTATGCCAAGGTGCGTTCCGCTCCTCCCGCGCCGGAGGAATGGCGGAGTCAGTGCCGCTCCATCCGCTCCCGGCTGGACATGCTCTCCGAAAGCATGTCCGGCCAGCTGCGCGCCGCGGGGGTGACGCTGGTGAAGGAGTGTGTCTCCCCCGACGCTCTGCCGGAGGCGGACGCGGTGCTGATCGCCGCCGGGTGTGTCTCCCCCGCCCTGCCCGCCGTGGAGGGGAAGACGGTCCTCGGTCCGGAGGGCCTTTTGTCCCTGCCGGAGGTCCCCGCCTCCCTGGCGGTGGTGGGCGCCGGACCGGCGGGCATGGAGCTGTGCCAGATCTTCGCGGCCCTGGGGTCCGCCGTGACCGTATACGAGCAGGCGGACGCCATCCTCCCCGGCTTTCCCGCCGAGGGAGCCCGGGCGCTGGAGGGCGTCTGCCGGGAGGCGGGGATCCGCTTCCGGAAGGGCGTCCGGCCGGAGCTGGCCGCCCTGCCCCAGAGCCACATCCTGCTGACCGTGGGCGGGCAGGAGTGCGCCTTTCCCCGGGACGCGGAAAGCGGCCGGGTGCTCTTTCTGGGTGACGCCGGCGGACGGGGGACCACCGCCTACGAGGCGGAACTGGAGGCCGAGAGGGCCGTGGCGGCGCTGTGGGGAGAGGCCGTCCCCGCCCTCACCGCCGTGCCCCGGTGCGTCTGCGGGCTTTATGACCTGGTGACCGTGGGAGAGTCCTCTCCCCGGTGGGGCGAGGCATACAGCGATGGAAACGGCTACGCGTTCCTCCGGGAAGAAATGAGCGGCTTTGTCCGGCTCTATGCCCGGGAGGACGGCACGCTGTGCGGCGCGGAGCTGCTGCTGCCCGGGGGCGCGGAGCTTGCCTCCCTGCTCTCGGCGCTGATCCGCGCCGGGGCCAGCGCTGAGACGCTGGCCGGGACCGCTTTTTTCCATCCCTCTCACTCCGAGATCCTGCGCCGGGCTGCCATGGAGCTGCTGTGAAGATCGTGGAGAGCGTCGGACTGGATCCGACGGAAAATCTGGTCCGGGAAAAAGAGCTGTTTGATGGCTTCGACGGGGAGAGCGTGCTGTACCTGTGGCAGAACGCCCCCTGTGTGGTGCTGGGGAAGAACCAGGTGCCGGAGGAGGAAGTCGACCTCCCTCTGGCCCGGCGGCGGGGGATCCCGTTGGTATTCCGCGCCACCGGCGGCGGGGCCGTGTATCACGACGAGGGAAATCTGAACTTTTCCCTCATCACCCGGGACCGGCCCGGTCTGTCGCCCTACGAATGGGCCCTCGCGCCTGTGCGGAACGCCCTCTTGCCATATGTGCCGGAGATCGTGTATAATGGGAGGAACGATCTGTGTGTCCGTGGGAAAAAGATCTCCGGCTGCGCCTCCCGAGTCCGGGAGGACCGGCTGCTGATCCATGGGACGCTGCTGATCTCCGCGGATCTGGACACACTGGACGCGATACTGACCCCGCCGAAGGAGAAGCTGGAGCGGCACGGGGTCCCCTCCGTCCGAAGCCGGGTGGCCAATCTCACCGGCTTCTGTCCGGAGCTCACCGTGGCCGATGTGAAGGCCGCGCTGATCCGCGCCTTCGCCGAGAGCCCCTGTTTTTCTGAGAAAGGAGCCAAGACATGAAAAACGACGCCTCCTGCCCCTGCGAGGGCAGCTCCCTGGTGGGTTTCATCCAGCCCATCATCCTCTCCCTGCTGGGGGAGGGCCCCTGCCACGGGTATATCCTCATGCAGAACATCGGCCGGACCCGTCTCTGGAAGGACAACAAGCCCGACGCCGCCGGGGTCTACCGGGCGCTGAGGGACATGGAGGCCCGGGGTCTCATCCAGTCCCAATCCATGATGCCCGGCAAGGCCGGACCGGACCGCCGGATGTTCGTCATCACGGAGGAAGGCCGGAAATGCGCCCGGAGCTGGGAAAAGACCCTGAAGAATTACCGCCGGGGCATCACGGAGGTCATCGGCCTGCTGGGCGATATGCACGGCAAGGACGACGAACCGGACGACGAGGAGCCCTCCGGCTGCTGCTGCGGAAACTGAATCAAACAAGAAAAAAGAGGTCAGGACCAGGTCCTGACCTCTTTTTTTGCTTTTTGCCGGGAATCAGCCCATCTTGTCGATGAGCTCCTGGATCTCCGCCCGGAGCTCGTCCTGGTCGGGGATCATGGAGATGTGACGGATCTCGCCGTTGATGACCATGGTGGGCAGGTTCTTGACGCCCATCTTTTTGCAGCGGGCCACGTTCTCACGCTTGGTGAACTTGTACTCGATGATGTCCTCGATCTTGTCGCCGAAGAACTCCTTGGCGGCGTTGGCCGCGGCCACCATGTAGGTGCAGGCCGCGCACTGCTCGGAGTCCAGAGTGAAGCACTCGATGAGGGGCTTCTTCAGGTTGGCGTAGTCGGGCATCTCCACCACGATGTCGTCGAAGCCGCCGCCGACGTAGTCCTTGATGACCTCGCGGGCCAGTTCCGGCGTCTTGACGGCGTTGGCGCAGGCGATGGTGTTCTCGGGGGGTACGTCGTAGGGCATGTCGCAGCCCGGGCTGATGATCATGTTCCGGTGATCGGGGATCCGGTCCACCAGCTTCTCCACCACGTACTTCATGTTGTCCTCGGGAGTGCCCAGGAGCATGACGGTAGTCAGGGGGATGTTGCCGCTGATGGCGATGTTGTACTTGTCGGACACGCTCTTGCCGTAGGCAAAGTCCACGTTCTCGTCCACTGCGATGCTGTCCGGGTTGCACTGGCACATCACGTCCAGCTGCGGGGTGGCGTTGCCGCACACGAAGAAGGAGGAGAAAGCGCCCTTGCTGCGGATGTAGTCGAACACGGCGGTGAAGGGCTCCTTCAGCAGCTGGTCGATGGAGTCGGGAGACACCTGGCTGATCAGGGGGTCAACCACGGCGATGACGTCCATGCCGGCCTCCAGGTAGTAGTCGGTCATACGCATGGCGACCTCGGCGCAGAAGCCCACCAGATCCTTCACATACTGCTCGTCCATGAGCATGTCCAGGAAGATCTCGCTGCCGCGCAGGTGAGAAGCCATGGTGAAGGGGCCGCAGATCAGGCCGTACAGGGCGACCTCATCGCCGATGGAAGCCTTCAGCTTGTTCATGGCCTCCAGCATGACGGGAATACGGCCGGACTCCTTGGTGGGGATGCGGCACTTGCAGGGAACGATCTTATTGTCGTCGCCTTCCAGAGGATGGGTGGCCACGCTGGGCGGGTTGTCCCGGGCCCACATCAGATCGCAGCCCAGGATCTCAGCCTCCAGCTGCAGGTCGAACATGATGGGCATACCGTCGGGTCCGTACAGACGGTAGACCTCCATGAGGCACTCGTACAGCTTGTTGCCGTCCTTCAGGATCTCCTCGGCGGTGTAACCCTTCAGCTTGCCGGAGTGGATGCCGGAGAAGGGGACCCAGGGGATCCGCTCGGTGGGCTCGTGACGCATGGTCTGGAAGATAAGTTCTTTGCCCATGGGTATCAATTCCTTTCCTATAATAAAATTTATATTCAGGGATTTGCGGACAAATTCAGGCGCGGGGAAAAAAGCTATTTGATAAACTCCAATATCGAAACATTCAAATAATTCAAAATGTTCTTCAAAAAAAGAAACGCTCTTTACGCTTGGATCAGGAATCGTCCGGTCCGTTCTTGCGGCAGATGCACTCCGGCTTGGGGCGGAACATGCCGCCCAGGGCCTGCTGCAGCGCCGCCAGCACGCTGTTGTCCAGAGAGTAATAGGTGTTCTTCCCTTCCCGGCGGTCGTTGACGATTCCCGCCTCTATGAGCACCTTCATATCGTGGGAAAGGGTGGGCTGGGTGACGGAAAACGCCTCCAGCAGCTGGAAGGCGCACAGCTCCCCGCAGGAGAGCATATCCACGATCCGCAGGCGCTTGGGATCGGAGATCGCCTTGAGCATTTTGGCCGTGTCCACGTAGATCTGTTCCATGCGCCGCCTCCTCTTTGTGTTGTCCCGATCATATCAGATAAATAGAAAAAAGTCAATCTGTAATGTGGGACATAGGCAGCTTTTTTAAGAGTGGGCCTGCCCGGAAACGGACAGGCCCGGTGTCAAACGGGGGAGGCATCCCCTCCGCCGCGGTCAGGCCCCGGCGGAGGGAAATGGGCTCGGATGAATCAATACTTGACCTTCTTGCGGTCGTAGAAGCGATCCATGCCGGATTCCAGCTTGGCGTAGAACTCCTCGGAGTCCTTGGGATCCTGCTTGGTGACCAGGCTGACCACGATCATCAGGATGGTGGAGACCACCAGACCCCAGAAGCCGTACCAGTTGCCGCCGCCCCAGATGGGGTTCCACTTCATGTTGGGCAGGTAGCACAGGATGACCACGATGGGGCCGGCAATGGACGCCAGAATGGCCGCCTGCTTGGTGGCCTTCTTCCAGTACAGACCGAACATGAGGATCGGGAAGAGCGGCATCACGATGGCGATGGCGAACATGATCAGCGTAAAGATCAGTTCGGGAGGATCCAGGGCCAGCAGCAGAGAGCCGACGCCCAGGACGGCCACGATGATCCGGTCGAACAGGACGGACTTCTTCTCGTCCACCTTCACATGGAAGGTGTGCTTGAGAATGTCGGAGGACACGATAGCGGAAGCGATGGTCAGGAACGCGTTGGAGGTGGACAGGCCCACCGCGGAGGCGCCCACGAAGAAGCCGATGAGCAGGAACTTGCCCAGGCCGGGATTCACGCCGATGATGTAGTTGCGGACCAGCCAGGGGATGATCAGCTCGGAGTCGGAGTTGGTGAGATCCTTCACCAGAGCCAGGCCGATGGCGCCGATGACCATGGTGCCGGTCCAGACCAGAGCCTGGAGGGCGGGGGTCAGACGGCTCAGACGGCGCTGGGCCTTCAGGTTGTCACCGAAGTAGCCGGACCGCACGAACACGTGAGGCAGCATGATGGTCCAGCCGATGGCGCAGGAGAACGGATAGCCGAAGCGGGCGCTGTAAGGTACCCACTCAGACGGTCCGGGATACGCATAGAACTCGGGGCTCTCGGTCCACAGGGTGGAGAACAGGCCCTTGCCCTGGAGGCCGTAGACCAGGCAGAAGATAGCGATGACCCACAGCAGGCAGATGAACACCAGGCCCTGGACGGTGTCCGCGGTGGCCGCGGACTTCACGCCGCCGAAGCACACGAAGGTGGTCATGATCAGGCCCACCACGATAACAGCCGCCTTGTAGCTGATGGCGCCGTCGGTGATGAAGCTGGCCGCCTGGGAGATGGCCACGATAACGGAGGAGATGTAGGGGAAGGACGCGATCAGGAACACGATGCCCAGGATGGTGCGGAGAGCGCCGCTCTTGAATCTCTCATAGTAGAAGTCGGCGGGGGTCACGAAGGTGCCCTGATACTCCCGGTTGATGATCCACACCTTGTTCATGGAGAAGTGGGCAATGAAGGGGAACAGAGCGATGTAGCTCATCTCGCTGAGCCAGTAGCCCAGACCGCCGCGGTAGTAGGCGCCGGGGCCGGCGAAGAACACCCAGGTGCTCATCAGGGAGGCGATATAGGTCATGACCAGGATGAACCAGGGGACAGTGGTAGTCAGAAGGCTGCCGCCGGATGCCTGCTTCTTTTCCTTCTGGGTAACATAGACAGCTACGCCGATCAGGAAGACCATATAGCACGCAAACGCGATCCAAATTGCAGACGCACTAAGCATTATTTATTTTCCTCCTCTTCCTTCAGCGGGTATTCCTTGTAGACCTTACCCAGGCCGACGTACACGGCGATCCAGATCGCGATCACGGTGATGAAGCCGTGAACCACGGTCGCCACCGGCTGATGATACGCGGGGAAGCCGGGGAAGTTGTACAGCAGGTACAAAATCACGACTACGATCAGCCAGATCCGCTCGTTTTTGGAAATTTTCAAACAGAGTCGCCACCTTTCTTATTTTTCCCTCATTTATTTTAATCGGTCTCGCGCAAAAAAACGGGGCGCGGAAGGGCGCTGATTACAGGGCGGCGCCCTTCCGCAGATTCATGCAGTCGGGAAGTATTCCGAAATTACTCCTTGACCAGCGCCTTGTGGGCGATGCGGAGCTTCTCCTCCACAGCGGCGGCCTTGTCGGCGGGCAGCTGGTAGGTGTCGGGAGTGGCCATGATGGCGTCGAACTTCTCGCGGGCCTTGGTGAGCAGATCCTTGCTGCCTTCCATCTCCCAGCGGGCCACGCCGTCGCGGTTGAACATGTCGGGACGGTGGGGCTCCTCGTAGTGACGGAAGGTGTGCTCGCTCATCAGGTAGCTGAAGAACGGATCCTTGTCGATGCCGGCGATCAGCTCGTCCCAGTCCAGGGTCTCGTCGTTCACGTCGAAGCCGAGACGCAGACGCTGGGCAATGCCGAAGATCTCGTTGTCGATGATGAGCTGGATGGGGTTGATGGTCTTGGCGGTCTCCAGCTGGCCGGCGCCGCCCAGGACGCTGCCGGCGCCCAGAGCCATGGCCTGGGTCAGGCTGGTGCGCTCGATGAAGTTCTGGGCATCCAGGATCAGGCTGTCCGTGCCGGTGCCGTAGGAGTGGGCGCGGATGTTGTAGCCTCTCTCAAAGATCTCCATAGCCATCAGACGGGCCATGGTGATCTCGGTGTTGGACTGCAGGGTGTAGGTGGACTGCATATCCATGGAGAACAGCAGCGGGGTGGCGATGACGGGCAGGCCGGGGCACAGCAGCTCCAGCATGACGATCTGCGCAAACACCTCGGCAGAAGCCACGAAGGCGGTGCCCTGGGCGGTCACGGGGGTGTTGGCGCCGGCGGTGGGCAGGGAGCAGGGCTGCACGGGCACGCCGTACTTGGCGCTCAGGTAGAGGATCTCCGCGTCCATGTGCTTGTAGGTCAGCACGGGGACGGAGCAGGCGATCATGGAAACGATGGGGCGCTTGCGCAGCTCCTCGTAGCCGCCCACGGCCGCGGCAGACATGTCGATCAGGTGCTGAACGTTGTCGGCCTCGTAGGGCTGGATCCAGATGTGCTTGGCGGAGTACTTCAGAGCCTTCTCCAGGGTGTAGACGTCAACGGCGTCGCCGGGGACGTACTCGCCGGAGGTGGAGGGCAGGGTGACGAAGTCCAGGTTCTCCATGGCATTGGTCACATGGTACCACTCGTCGACCTCTTCGGGCTTCACGTAGTGGGTGTCGCCGTCCACGGTGCGGTAGTTGGGAGCGCCGGTGTTGGTACGGGTGTAGAACTTGCCTTCGGGGTTGGGGAACTTCAGGTCACGGGTGCCGCTGGGGGAGTACAGGGTGAACTCCGCGGGAACGGCGGCGATGGCCTTGTCGATGAGCTCCTTGGTGAACTTGACGTCCTTGGTCTCCATGTCCACGATGCAGCCGCAGGCGGCCAGATCCTTGAGCATGGGGTCATGGTCCAGGTGCACGCCGCGCTCGATGAGCAGCTGCTCCATGCGGGCCTTGACGTGGGCGAGCTCTTCCTCGGTCATCATCCAGATCTGCTTTCTTCCAACAGCCATGATTCGTATTCCTCCTAAATCTTATTCGTCTGTTAACTTACGCCTTGCTGGTGCAGTAGTTCTTGGCCCAGCGGGCAGCCTCGGCGGCGTCGGTGGTGAACGCGTCCGCGCCGATCCGGTCGGCCCACATCTGGGTCACAGGGGCTCCGCCGATCATGACCTTGACCTGATCCCGCACACCCGCGTCGATCAGCTGCTGGATGATGTGGCCCTGCTCGTTCATCGTGGTCGTCAGCAGCGCGCTCAGACCGATGACATCGGGATTGTACTGCTTGATCGCCTCGATGTACTTCTCGCCGGACACGTTCGCGCCCAGGTCGATGACCTTCAGGTTCGCGCTCTTCATCATCAGAGCCACCAGGTTCTTGCCGATGTCGTGCAGGTCGCCCTTCACGGTCGCGACGACCGCGGTGCCGATGGTGGTGTCGCCCTTGCCGGCCAGCAGGGGCTGGATCACTTCGACGCCGGCGTTCATCGCCTTGGCGCTCAGCAGCACGTTGGGAACGAAGATCTGGCCCTTGGCAAAGCGGTCGCCGATCTCGTTGATGCCGGGCATCAGGCCCTCGTTCAGGATCGCGGTGGGATCCTGGCCCTGGTCAACGGCCTCCTGGACCTTGGCTTTGCAGCCGGCGATGTTCCCTTTGATGACGAGTTCGGACAGTTCGTTGAAGATGGACATAGCAGTTTCTCTTCCTTTCTAAAAAATGTTTTGACTTTTATCGATCAACGGACGCAGCCCCGTCCGTAAGACCCACGGAAAACGCATTGGCCTTCTGGGTGGTGTCCACCATGCTGCCGCCGAAGGTGACGTTCAGCTCCCGGGCAAAGCTGGGGGTGATGGGCCCTCCGCCCAGGATGATCTTCACCGGCCAGCCGAAATCCTCCTTCTGGATCTCGCGCACGATCTGGCGCATCCGGTTCATGGAGGAGGTGAGAAGAGCGGAGAGGCAGACGACCCTGGCCCCGGATTCCCGGATGGCCTTGATGTACCGCTCGGCGCTCACGTTGGCGCCCAGGTCGATCACCCGGCTGCCCGTGCTCTGGAGCATGATGGAAACGAGGTTTTTTCCGATGGTGTGGATGTCCCCCTGGACCGTTCCCACCACCACCACGTTGGGCTCGGGCGGGAGTTCGTTCTGGGCCATCAGCACCGGCTGCAGATAGGAGACCGCGCTCTGCATGGCCTTGGCGGAGAACAGCACCTGGGGCACGAAACGTTCGCCGCGGCCCAGCAGCTCGCCCAGATGATCCATAGCCGGGATCAATCCCTGCTCCAGGATGTCGATGGGGCGGTATCCCTGATCCAGCAGTTCCTGGCAGGCGGCCAGGACGCCCTGCTCGTTGCCATCCAGCGTATTCTGGAAGATCGCATCGTACGGATTCATTAATACCCCTTCTTCCACGGTATACAGTATAAAGCTTTCCGGCCGACATTTCTCTGAAAATTACAATTTGTTTTGGTCTGTGTTGGGCTTTGCAACGGTTTCTGTCAAAAAAAACTGCGTCTATTTATAGACATTCACACAAAAACATGGTAGGATAATGGTAATCTGAGGAGTAGAGAAGTTTCAGAATACAAAAAAGTACCAGCCGTCCCCAGCTGTCCAGGGCCGTTGCCGGAAGGGGTGACCGTTTATGGCAGGAAAAGATTTTACCAATTTAAAAAACGCGCTGGACTCCTTCAGCAGCTGCACGGAGGTCCCCGTCACCCTGTACGATCCGGAGGGGGCCATTCTTGCCGAGTTTCTTTCCCTCCAGAAATTCTGTCAGTTTTTTCCTCAGTATACCACGCCCGGCAGCGAGTGCACGGACAACACGCTCTTCTCCATCACCCAGTCCTATGAAATGGGAGAGCCCTATATTTATTACTGCCCGGCGGGCCTGATCCACATCGCCGTGCCGGTGATCGAAAACGGGAAGCTCCTGGCCTGCGCCGTGGCGGGCCCGCTGATGATGGGCGAGACCGACGAGCGGCTGCTGGACCAGGCGATCAGTCTGAACGGCACCCCTGTCAAGGAGCTCTCCCGCATCGCCATGTTCACTTCCCAGATGCGGCATTTTCTCCCCACCCAGATCCAGAAGCTCTCCTCCCTGCTGTATTCCTCCGTTCTCCTCAGCCAGCAGAATTTTGCCGATTACGCCCATGCGGTCTCCCGCCACCGCCAGCAGCTGGCCATGGGCGAGCAGATCCAGGCCCGAAAGCGTTCCCTTCCCTCCGGCTCCGTTCCCCTCTCGCTGGCCGAGCTGGAGAGCATGTTCATCGACTTCCTCCGGGCCCGGGATCTGGATTCCGCCACGGAATGTCAGACGCGTCTTCTCGACCAGCTGATCCTGGTGGAGGGCGGCAATTTCGACAGCATCAAAATGCACCTGCTGGAGCTGTTTCTCACCGTGACCCGGATCGCCACGGACAGCGGCGTCCCTCTGCGGAAGGCCCTGGGAGAAAACATGGACCTGTTGGCCTCCCTCATCGGCGTGGAGAGCGTGGAGGAGCTCAGCGTATGGTCTCTGCGTACCACCGAGAGCTTTATCAACGAGGTGTTCGCGGGGCTCTCTCCCCCCCTGTCCTCCACCACCTCCAAGGCCCTGTCCTATCTCAACGAACACTATATGGACAAGATCACGCTGCGGGATCTGGCCTCCCGGCTGTTCGTCAGCGATTCCTATCTGTCCAAGCTGTTCCGGCAGGAGCTGGGCACCAGCTTTACCGACTATCTGAACAAGAACCGGGTGGAGCACAGCATCGAGCTGATGCAGGCCACGGACCTGAGCCTGCTGGAGATCTCCGGCATGGTGGGCTTCGAGGACCAGAGCTACTTCACCAAGGTGTTCAAGCGCATCACCGGGGAGACGCCCCGCCAGTATAAAACGCATCTTCTCAACGGCAAAGGAGGGGAAGAAGCTTGATCGAATTCGCCAACGTCACCGTACAGTACAGCCGCAGCCGGATCTACCGCCGGCTGCATATCGAGCCGGACACGCCGGTGTTTGAATACGCGGAAACCGCCTTTCCCGGCCTGGTAAAGGCCATGGAGGAGCACCTCCGCATGGAAAACTGCTACTGCGTCCTCCCCCGCTCCCTGTCCATCGGCGTGAAGGACGTGGACGACGCCCAGGTCCAGGTGGCCTGTCTCTCCTCCTGCTCCGAGGAGATCCTGGACGTGATCACGGACATGATGGACCGGGGCGATTATCTGGAGGGCTACATCCTCAACGACCTATCCAACGAGGTGCTTTTCAACGCCTCCAACCAGATGAACCGGGAGATCGCCGCCAAGATGGAAAAGCAGGGCTGCCGTCTCTCCCGGCGTTACTCCCCCGGAGAGGGAGGCGTGGAGCTTTACTGCCAGCGTCCCCTGCTGGACGCCTTCCGGGGCGAGCCCCGGCTCGCCCACGTCCGGCTCACCGAGAGCTTCATGCTGGAGCCGGAAAAATCCATGCTGTACGTGTTCGGCGCCGACCCCTCCTTCCCGGAGCGGTCCGTGGAGCACGACTGCAGCCAGTGCCCCAACACCACCTGCTTCTTCCGCATGGAGGGAGAAGCCAGTTATTACTGCAACGATTGAGGAGGAGTCCCCATGTTCAACATCCATCTGGTCAACCAAAACGTCACCATCCACGCCGAGGAAGGCATATTGCTCTCCCAGGCCTGCGCCGACGCCGGATTCCCCCTGGATCTGGTCTGCGGCGGCAAGGGCAAGTGCGGCAAATGCAAGGTGGACATCGCCCGCATGGGCCGGAAGGAGTCCGTTCTCGCCTGTATTTTCAAAGTGGACAGCGATATGGAGGTGTGGCTCTAGGAAGAGCAGCTCTCCCGGACCGGCTCCATCCTCACCGAGGGACAGAGCGCCCATGAGCGGCGGCTGGACCCGGCCCTCACCCGGACGTGCTTCACCCGCCAGCAGCTGACCCCGGATCACTGCGGGGCCGCCTTGAAGGACGTGTCCCTGGCGGTGGCCCGCCGCTACTCCCGGCTCACCGCCATGGGCACGGAGCAGATCACCTTCACCAAGTATCGGGACACCGTGATCGCCGTGGACGGCGGAGACCTCACCCGGCAGTGCTACGGCGCCGCCGTGGACATCGGCACCACCACGGTGGTGCTCTATGCCTACGATCTGGTCACCGGCGAGCTGCTCCACACCGAGAGCCTGCTCAACTCCCAGATCGCCCGGGGCGCGGACGTGATCAGCCGGATCCTCCACACCATTCAGGATCCGGACGGTCTGGAGGAGCTTAACGGTCTGATCCGGGAGTGCATCAACTCTCTGCTGGCCGCCGTGGAAAAGCGCGTTCCCGGCTTCTCCCGGGATCTGTGGCATATGGTCCTGTGCGGCAACAGCACCATGCAGCATCTTTTCCTCTCGCTCCATCCCCACGGTCTGTCCGTGGATCCCTTCTATACCGTGACGGCGGACATCGTCCGCTGCACCGGCGAGGAGGCCGGGCTGAACATGGCCCCCAGGGGCGTGGTGGAATTCCTGCCCCTGCTGGGCGGCTTTGTGGGCGCCGACACCGCCTCCGTGCTCCTCACCCTGCCGGAGGAAAGCCGGGGCTCGCTGATGATCGACCTGGGTACCAACGGCGAGATCGCCGTGGGCTGCGGGAACGGAGAATACAAGGTCGCCTCCACCGCCTGCGGTCCCGCTCTGGAAGGCGGCAACATCGAATGCGGCATGCGGGGCACCGACGGCGCCATCGAGAAGATCTCCCTGCGGGACGACAAGGTGGACATCAAGGTCATCGGCAAGATCAAGCCCAAGGGCCTGTGCGGCAGCGCCATCATCGACGCGGTGGCGGAGCTTCGCCGCACCGGCATCGTGGACGATTCCGGCCGGATGCTCACCCGGGAGGAATACGAGGCCGAGCACCCCGGCAGCGCCCTGGCAGAGCATATGCAGGACGTGGAGGAGTACAATCCCGCCTTCTTCTTCTACCGGGGGGAGCGGGACGTGTACATCTCCCAGAAGGACGTGCGGCAGATCCAGCTGGCCAAGAGCTCCATCCATTCCGGCTGCGTGGCGCTGCTGGCGGAGGAGGGACTGGAGCCCCAGGACGTGAAATGCCTGTATCTGGCCGGCGCCTTCGGCAACTACATCGACGTGGACAACGCTCTGGCCATCGGCCTGCTGCCCGCCGTGCCCCGGGACCGGATCCTCTCCATCGGCAACGGCGCCGGTCTGGGCGTGCGGATGTGCCTGCTGGACAAGTCCCATCTGGACCGGGCGGAGGCGCTCCCCGCCAAGACCGAGCACCTGGAGCTGGCCACCAGCCCCCGGTTCATGGAGGAATACATCCTCAACATGAATTTCTGAACGCAGCCTTATACGGACCGGCCGCCCGATGGGGCGGCCGGTTTTTTATTTTTTCCTGTTGACAAATCCTCCGTCCTGCGGTATAGTTGGCTCAACTTCAATACCACAAATCTGGTAGGTTGGTATGATTATTACGCAAAGGAGACGATATCATGGCAAAGATCTACACCGCGGCCGATCAGCTCATCGGGGCCACTCCCCTGCTGGAGCTCACCAACATCGAAAAGGAGCTGGGTCTCAAGGCCCGGATCCTGGCCAAGCTGGAATACTTCAATCCCGCCGGCTCCGTGAAGGACCGGATCGCCAAGGCCATGATCGACGACGCGGAGCGCAGCGGCGCGCTGAAGCCCGGCGCCGTGATCATCGAGCCCACCTCCGGCAACACCGGCATCGGTCTGGCCAGCGTGGCCGCCGCCCGGGGCTACCGGATCATCATCGTCATGCCTGAGACCATGAGCGTGGAGCGCCGCCAGCTGATGAAGGCCTACGGCGCGGAGCTGGTGCTCACCGAAGGCTCCAAGGGCATGAAGGGCGCCATCGCCCGGGCGGAGGAGCTGGCCAGGGAGATCCCCGGGGGCTTCATCCCCGGACAGTTCGTCAACCCCGCCGATCCCAAGGCCCACTTCGAGACCACCGGCCCCGAGATCTGGGAGGATACCGACGGTCAGGTGGATTACTTCGTGGCGGGCGTTGGCACCGGCGGTACCATTACCGGCACCGGCGAGTATCTGAAATCCAAAAAGGCCGGCGTCAAGGTCGTCGCCGTGGAGCCTGCCTCCTCCCCGGTCCTGTCCGCCGGCGTGGGCGGCGCCCATAAGATCCAGGGCATCGGCGCGGGCTTTGTCCCCGAGGTGCTGAACACCGCCGTCTATGACGAGATCATCCCCGTGAGCAACGAGGACGCCTTTGCCGCCGGCAAGCTGGTGGGCCGGAAGGAGGGCGTGCTGGTGGGCATCTCCTCCGGCGCGGCGCTGTGGGCCGCCGCGGAGATCGCCCGGCGCCCCGAGGCGGAGGGCAAGACCATCGTGGTGATCCTGCCCGACACCGGAGACCGGTATCTCTCCACCCCCCTGTTCGCCGACTGACGCCATGGGGAACCCGGAATTTGCCGCTCTTCTGGCCGCTCTGGACCGGGGGGAGGCCCCCACGCTGGTCCGCCGGGCGGAGGCGGACACCTACACCCGCCGCTTTCTTCCTCCGGATCGGCTGATCCTCCTGGGCGGCGGCCATATCGCCCAGCCCCTGTGCGCCATGGCCGCCATGCTGGACTTTTCCGTTGTCGTGGTGGACGACCGTCCCTCCTTTGCCAACGCGGAACGGTTTCCCCAGGCGGCGGAGGTGATCTGCGACGCATTCCCCGCCGCCATCCGGACTCTCGCGATCCGGCAGACGGACTATGTGTGCTGCATCACAAGGGGGCACCGGTGGGACGCCGACTGTCTGCGGCAGATCCTTTCGGGGCCCATGCCCTGGTATCTGGGGATGATCGGCTCCTCCCGCCGGGTGTCGGGACTGCTGGGGCTGCTGGCGGAGGAGGGCTTTGACGCCGCCCGCCTCTCGGAGATCCGCGCCCCCATCGGCCTGCCCATCGGGGCGCTGACCCCCGCGGAGATCGCCGTTTCCATCTGCGCCCAGCTGGTGGCCCGCCGGCGGGAGCCACGGGCCGATTCCCGGGGGATCCTGCTCCATCAGACCAACACGGATCTTGAGATGCTTCGGCAGTTGGCCCAGGGAGACGGTCCCCGGGCGCTGCTGCTGGTGCTGTCCACCACCGGATCCACACCGGTGAAGAGCGGCGCCATGATGGCTGTCGACGGCGCCGGGCACAGCTGGGGCACCATCGGCGGCGGCTGCAGCGAGGCGGCGGTGATGACCCGGGCCCGGCGGCTCCTGGGCACCGGAGAGAGCCGGGTGGTGACGGTGGATATGTCCAACGACGTAGCCGAGAGCGAGGGAATGGTCTGCGGCGGCACCATGCGGGTGCTGCTGGAGGACGTGCCGGAAGCATGAAAAGGGCTCTGATCGCCATGAGCGGCGGCGTGGATTCCAGCGTCGCCGCTCTTTGCATGCTCCGGGAGGGCTGGGAGTGCGCGGGGTGCACGATGCGTCTTTTCGACAACGCCGACGCAGGGCTCTCCCCGGGGCGGACCTGCTGCTCCCTGGAAGACGTGGAGGACGCCCGGAGCGTGGCCTTCCGGCTGGGGATGCCTTATCATGTGTTCAATTACACACGGGAGTTCCGGCGGGAGGTGATGGACCGCTTCGTCCGCTCCTATCGTCGGGGAGAGACGCCCAACCCCTGTCTGGACTGCAACCGGTATTTGAAGTTCGACGCCCTTCTGCGCCGCGCCATGGAGCTGGGCTTTGACGCGCTGGTCACCGGGCACTACGCCCGGATCACCTTTTCGGAAGGGCGCTTCCATCTGCGAAAAGCGCTGGACGAGACCAAGGACCAGAGCTACGTTCTGTATATGCTCACCCAACCGCAGCTCGCCCGCCTTTGCTTCCCTCTGGGAGCGCTCACCAAGGCGGAGGTCCGCGCCATGGCGGAGGCCGCGGGCTTCATCAACGCCCGGAAGCCGGACAGCCAGGACATCTGCTTCGTCCCGGACGGGGATCACCCCGCCATGATCCGCCGCTATACCGGGGAACAATCCTTGCCCGGCGACTTTGTGGACCGGGACGGCCGTGTCCTGGGCCGTCACCGGGGGATCGAATGCTACACGCCGGGCCAGCGCCGGGGACTGGGCATCCCCCACCCGGAGCGGCTGTATGTGTGCGCCGTCCGGCCGGAGGACAACACCGTGGTGCTGGGGCCGGAGGAGGCGCTGTACACGCGGGAGGTATTCGCAAGGGATTTCCGCTGGATCGCCGGAGCTGCTCCCGCCGCGCCGGTCCGGGGCGCCGCCCGGGTCCGGTATCGGCAGAAGGAGAGGGCCGTCACCGTATATCCTCTCCCCGAAGACAGCGTACGGCTGGCATTTGACGAGCCTGTCCGCGCTCCCGCCCCCGGCCAGGCGGCGGTGGTGTACCGGGACGATGAAATCCTCGGCGGCGGGACGATCTTTACCCCTTGCGCAAGTAGGTAAATATGGCGTATAATGCGCTTATCAGACAAAGGAGGGATCGGATATGATGATCTCCACCCGGGGCCGGTATGCCCTGCGGGTCATGATCGATCTGGCGGAGCACCAGAACGGCGGCTATATCCCCATGAAGGACGTGGCCGAGCGCCAGGAGATCTCCCTCAAATACATCGAGCGGATCATGCCGGTGCTCACCAGGAGCGGCTGTGTGGAGGGCGTCCACGGCAAGGGCGGCGGTTACCGTCTCACCCGGGCGCCGGAGGACTACACCGCCGGAGAGATCCTGCGTCTGGCAGAGGGAGACCTCTCTCCCGTGGCCTGTCTCCAGGAGGGGGCAAAGCCCTGCCCCCGGGCGGCGGAGTGCCGCACGCTCCCCATGTGGCGGGAGTTCCACGCGCTCACCCGCCGGTATTTCGACGGTATCACCCTGGCCGATCTCATGGCGACGCCCCTGGCGGACAATTATGTGATCTGAGCCGGATCCTGAATACAAAGCCGAAGACCGGCGAACCGGTCTTCGGCTTTTTCAGCTCTCAAAAGGTCGGATGCGGTAGGTGGCCCCGATCCTTCGGCAGATGGCGGCGCAGCGCTCCTCCTGCTCCTTCGTCAGGGTGGTGTCCACCGTGGACAGCACCACATGGGGCACCACGCCCACGCAGCGCTCGGCAAAGGAGAGCATGGCGTCGAAGGACTTTTCCCCGAATTTCGGCCGGACCAGCGCCAGATACGCCTCCTTGTCCGGGGTGTTGAGGCTGATGGACACCGTGTCCACCCGGCCCCGGAGCTCCGGCACGATGTCCCGTCCGTTGATGAGATCTCCCAGGCCGTTGGTGTTCAGCCGGATGGGCTTCCCCCACCGGGCCTTCACGAAGTCCGCCACCTGCACCAGGACATCGAAGCGCTCCGTGGGCTCCCCGAAGCCGCAGAACACCACCTCCCGGTACTCGTCCATGTTTCGGGACTCGAACTCCTTTTCCACCGCAGCCAGGTCCGGCTCCTCCTTCAGCCACAGGCTGTCGGACTCCCCAACCCGGTCCATGGTCTGCCGCAGGCAGAACCGGCACGCGCAGGGGCACCGGTTGGTGAGGTTCACATACAGGTTGTCGTGGACCTTATACAGGATGTTGTTCATGGTCCTCTCCTTTCCAGGGGCGCAGCTGCCCCAGCACTTCCTCCAGGCACAGTCCGTCCGTCCGGGGGATCCCCATCTCCACGGTACGGCGGATGCACTTTTTTACGAACGACGACGCCCGGCACACGGAGGGGAGAAACGGCGCGCCGCATACCGCGTCGGCGGCGATCACGGCGGAGAACACGTCCCCCACCCCGCTGCGGCTCTCCCCGATCCGGTGCTGCCGTATCAGCCGAGGCGGGGCGTCCCCGTCCGCCGCCAGGTTGGCGATGAACTCCCCCTGAGGGATGCCGGTGACCACGATCTTCTCCGGTCCCATGGCCCGGAGAGCGGCCAGCAGGGCCAGGAGCTCCCTCCGGTGCCAGACTCCCTCGTGATAGGCGGTCCCGGTGAGAAGGCACGCCTCTGTCAGGTTGGGCGTGATGATATGGGCCCGCCGGACCAGGCCGCCCATGGCGGTGCACATGGCCGGCGTGTAGCTCCGGTAGGCGCAGCCGTTGTCCCCCATCACCGGATCCACGCAGATCACCGTGTCCGCCCCGGCGAACGTGTCCAGGAACTCCTCTACCAGGACGAACTGCTCCTCGGAGCCCAGAAAGCCGGTGAGGATCCCCCGAAAACGCAGATCCAGCTTTTTCCACTCGGCGGTGTAAGCCCGGAAATGCCGGGTGTAATCGTCCAGAAAGCAGCTCGCAAAGCCGGTGTGGTTGGAGAGGATGGCCGTGGGCACGGCGCAGCACTGCACGCCCAGCCGGGAGATCACCGGGATCTCCGCCGCCAGGGAGCAGCGGCCGAAGCCGGTCATGTCGTTGATCGCCGCGATCTTCTTCTGTCGGTTGTGGTCCGGCACAGCTCCCGGCATGGACGCCCCCTCCTCTCCCGGATCTCCGGTCACTGTCATTGTACGCCAAATCTGATCATGGATAAATTGCCAGTTCATTAAAAAATAATATGATCAGATGAAAAAGAGGACCGCGAACGGCGGTCCTCTTTTTCATCCGTGGGAACATACGTCCCCTATCGTATCTGTCCGTTTCCCCGGACGACGTACTTGTAGGTATTCAGCTCCTCCAGGCCCAGCGGGCCGCGGGCGTGGAGCTTTTGGGTGGAGATGCCCATCTCACAGCCCAGGCCGAACTCCCCGCCATCCGTGAACCGGGTGGAGGCGTTCACGTATACCGCGGCGGAATCCACGAGGGCGGTAAACTTTTCCTCGCTCTCCGGGCTGCGGGTGACGATCGCCTCGCTGTGCCCGGTGGAGTGCTTCCCGATGTGGGCGATGGCCTCATCCACGTCCCGGACCACCGCCACGGCCAGGATGTAGTCCAGAAACTCCGTGTCGAAATCCCGCTCCCCCGCCGGCGTCCCGTCGATGATCCCCGCGGCGCGCGGATCGAGACGGAGCTCCACGGGGATCCGGCCTCCTTCGGCCCGCTCCTCCGTCAGACGGCGGCGGAGCTTCGGCAGGAACTCTCCGGCGATGTCCTCATGGACCAGCAGGACCTCCTCCGCGTTGCAGACGGAGGGGCGGCTGGTCTTCGCGTTTTCGATGATCTTCAGCGCCATGTCCTGATCGGCGGAGGCGTCCACAAAAATGTGGCAGATGCCCGTGCCGGTCTGGATGCAGGGGACTCGGGCGTTCTCCACGCAGCGCCGGATGAGTCCCGCGCCGCCCCGGGGGGTCAGCAGATCCACCAGCCCCACGGCCTCCATGAGCTCGTTGGCGCTGGCGTGGTCCGTGTCCTCCACAAAGCCCACCAGCGCGCCGGGCAGCCCGGCGTCCTCCAGGCCCAGCCGGATCGCCCGCACGATGGCCGCGTTGGAGCGGAACGCCTCGCGCCCGCCCCGGAGCACCACAGCGTTGCCGGATTTCAGCGCCAGGACCGCCGCGTCCGAGGTGACGTTGGGCCGGCTCTCAAAGATGATGGCGATCACGCCCAGGGGCACGGAGGTCTTCTCGATGACGAGGCCGTTGGGCCGCTCCGTTCGGGTGATGACCCGCCCCTCCGGATCGGGCAGGGCCGCCACCTCCCGCACGCCCTGGGCCATGCCGTCGATCCGCGCCTCCGTCAGGGTGAGCCGGTCGATCATAACGCTGCCGTATTTTTCCTTCGCCGCCTCCACGTCCAGACGGTTCGCCGCCAGGATGCTCTCCCGCTCGGAAAGGAGCCGGGCCGCGATGGCCTCCAGGGCGGCGTTTTTCCGCTCCCGGGCGCCGGTCAGCGCCGGCAGGGCGGCGCGTGTCTCCAGCAGGATATCATGGGTCGCTTTCATGTATCTCTCCTCCCGACAAAACGCGTGCCGACGTTCTTCCCGTCCAGCACGTCGTAGATGGCCGCCGGCCGGGCTCCGTTGACGATGACCATGTCCGTCCCGGCGTCCATACAGATCCGGGCCGCCGCCAGCTTCGTCGCCATGCCGCCGGTGGACAGCGCCGTTCCTCCGCCGCCCGCGCCCGCCAGCATCTCCGGCGTAATCTCCGTTACCTCCCGGATCAGCTGCGCCGAGGGGTCCCGGCGCGGGTCGGCGGTGTAAAGGCCGTCGATGTCCGTCAGCACGATGAGCAGCTCCGCCCTCACGCTCACCGCCACCAGGGCGCCCAGGGTGTCGTTGTCCCCCACGGCGATCTCGTCCGTGGCGATGGTGTCGTTTTCATTGATGACCGGCAGCGCCCCCAGCTCCAGAAGCCGCTGCAGGGTGTTGGCGAAATTCTCGTGCCGCCTGTCGTCCCGCAGGTCCTCCCCCGTCAGCAGGATCTGCGCGACGGTATGGCTGTATTCCTGGAACAGCTTGTCGTACACATACATCAGCTCGCACTGGCCCACGGCCGCCGCCGCCTGCTTTGTCGGCATGTCCGCCGGACGGCTTGCCAGATTGAGCTTGCCCACGCCCATGCCGATGGCGCCGGACGACACGAGGACGACCTCGTGCCCGGCGTTTTTGACGTCACTGAGCACCTTGCACAGCGCCTCCACGCGCCGGATATCCATGCGTCCGGTGGGGTGGGTCAGCGTAGAGGTGCCGACCTTGATCGTGATCCGCATATCCTTCACCGCCTTACTTCGATGAATCGATTGTAATTCATTCTCTCCCAGAAAGCAAGAAAAACGCCGCGGTCCACAGGATCGCGGCGTTTTTCGGCACCCACGGGAGGATTCGAACCTCTGGGGCGCCGCTTAGGAGATTGATTTCTGCGATTTTACGGAGTATCGCCTGTTGTCGCCCATTTCGTGAGAGCAAAATCAGCAAAAAAATAGCAGCAACTCATTTCCACCAGCCCGTCGAACGAGATTGAATGTCTTCCCAGACATAATTCAATGGCATCAAATACAACAGTCCCGCGCAATACTCTGTGAAGAGCGTGTGCGCGGGGCTTAAAAATATTGACTCTTGGTTAGCAGCTATATTGGCTTTTGGTAATATTCCAAATGGATTATTCATGCAGCCGCCGTTCCCGTTCCAGAGCTTCCTTCTTACCGTGGATGCGGCCGAGAGCGTACATCAGAAGTGTCGCGCACAGGAGGTTCACCCACCCGATATGCGCCGCGTTAATGCTGTTGGTAACGCCGATAACCAGATTCGCTAATCCGATGATGGCCAGCATCCTGCCGATCTTGTTCAAATGGCCTATGCGGGAGTCGATATCGGAAAACAGGTCGAATGGTCCTTCCGCAGTCTTTTTTCGGAAATAGATCCACATCATCATCCGTCCGACGTATTCCGCGCCGGTCTCCTTCATGAACGCGAGATAGCTTTCGTCATAAGGATGCATTTCAAGCCGCACGCTGTACTCGCCGGGCTCGCATCGCACGAAGTGATAGGTACACCAGCCCACGCCGTCCAGCACCCATCCGTTCATTGCCATTTCATTCAGCCAGTCCTCTTCCTTCTCAAAGTCCCATACCCAGAACCACTTGCGGACCGTCATTCTGTTTTCCATATTCAACCCTCCTTCAGGATCTTTTCACCGTTTTCTGCCAGTTCCTTCAACCTGTCGACCTCCCGGCACAGGACTTGCATTCCCTTTTCCGTAAGCTTGTATTCTTTCCTGCGGCTGTCGGCCTCTATCGGGAGCTGTACGATCCAGCCCTTCTCGCACAAGCCGCTCAACGCTCCGTACAGCGTACCCGCAGCCAAACGGACCCGTCCGTTCGACAGCTCCTCCGTTTGCTGCATGATGCCGTATCCATGCCGCGCCCTGACAAGTGAGAGCAGTATGTAATACGTCGATTCCGTCAGGGCAAATCCCTCGGCCATCCGATCACCTCCGTCATCTCAAGTTATATTCTCTCTCGTTATATCTCCACCCGTTATATCGCTTACCGATATATCGTGTGTTCATTATATCGACTGTCGATACATTTGTCAATACCTTTTTTCGTATTTTGTAACCGTCCGACGGGATTGCTGTCTTTATGGCCAGAAAAACGAGTATAAGATGTCAGAATCCGGCAGATCAAAGAAATGAGAAAAACGCCGCGGTCCACAGGATCGCGGCGTTTTTCGGCGCCCACGGGAGGATTTGAACCTCTGCGGCGCCTTCGGGCCGCCGTCCGCCGAATGTCCCCGCTCGCTCCCGGCTCCGCCGGAACCGCTCGGGGATGACACGCAGGCCAGAGGATCCATCCCCTGCATCAGAACACAGAGCCCGCCGTTCGGCGGGCCCTGTGTTCTGGCACCCACGGGAGGATTCGAACCTCTGGCCTGCCGCTTAGGAGGCGGCCGCTCTATCCTGCTGAGCTACGTGGGCATATGGTCCCGCGCCGACGACCGGCGCGGGGCGTTTTTTACTTTTTGGGCCTGTTCTTCTCCCACAGCACCGCCAGGCCCTTCAGCAGAAGATCCGGCTCCCAGCGGATCTCCCGGCGGCAGCAGGCGACCACGCAGCCCGCCAGTCCGCCGGTGGCGATCACGGTGGCGCTGCTCCCCAGCTCCTCCTCCATCCGATCGATCATCCCGTCGATCATGGCGGCGGTGCCGAAAATGGCGCCGGACTGCATGGAGGCCACCGTGTTGGTGCCGATGCATTTGACCGGGGCCTCCAGGGAGACCCGGGGCAGCTGGGAAGTGCCCTGGGAGAGGGCCTCCATGCTCAGCCGAAGGCCGGGCACGATGGCTCCGCCCACGAACCGGCCCGCGGCGTCCACGGCGGTGAGGGTGGTGGCCGTGCCCATGTCGATGAGGATCAGCGGCGGCTCGCACAGCGCAAGCCCCGCCACGGCGCCCACCACCAGATCCGCGCCCACCTGGCCGGGATCGTCGATGCGGATATCCAGCCCGGTCTTCAGACCGCGGCCTACCGCCAGGGGCTCGGTGCCGATGAGCTGCTTCACCGCCTGACGGAGGGTGGTGTTCAGCGGCCAGACCACGCTGGAGAGGATGGCACCCTCCAGCCGGGAGACGTCCACGCCGTGAAAGGCGAGGATGTCCCGCATGGCGACGGCGTATTCATCCGCCGTCCGGTGGATGTCGGTGGCCATCCGGGCCACGGAGCGGACCTCCCCGTTTTCGATGCAGCCCAGGACCACATTGGTATTGCCGGTGTCGATGGCGAGGATCATGCTTTTCTCCTTTGTCCGATGCGGATCAGCCGCAGGATCACCGGGCTGAGGATCAGGTTGAACAGCAGCTCAAACAGGAAGTTGCCGCCCACCAGCCCCAGGATCATGTATTTCCCCACGCTGGAGAAGCCCATGGCAGTGGCCCAGCCGGTGACGGTGGGCATAAAGAAGCACAGGCACCCCAGCAGGAAGACGCCGGTGTTCACCACCGGGCAAACGACGGCCGCGGCGGTGACGGCCAGCATGGGCCGCTTACCCCGGAAGGCCCGGTACGCCAGGCCGGCGGCCAGGCCGGCCAGCGTGCCCTTTACCAGGACGGTGACCACGGTGCCCAGGGGGTTCACGGCCAAAAAAGCGCCCGCATCGCCGGACAGGAGCACCACCATGCTGAACACGAAGCCGAGCCAGGCACCGGCGATGGGACCGTACAGGGCGGCGCCCACCACGATGGGGATCAGCGTCAGGGAGATGGAGAAGGGACCGAAGCGAACGAACGACCCCAGCAGCTGCAGCACGATGACGATGGCCGTGAACACGGCCAGTCCGGTAAGGGTGCGGGTTTCCATGTGTTTCTTTTCCATATTCAATTCCTCCTTGCTGTTGCTCCGCTCATGTCGGATGCAGCGCAATTTCCGGGGGGTATTATACACAGTCTGTGCTCCCGCGTCAAGAAAAATCATCCGGGGCCAGCGGACGAACGCAGGGGGAGGACGAGGAGCGCGCCGCGTGGCCCTCCTCCCCCGCACCGCGCTGCCGGCGGCGCCCGAAAAACAAAGCCCCCTTCGGCGGGAGCGACCCGTCGAAGGGGGAGCGTGTCTCAGCCCCGGGCGTTGCCGTCAGAGGCGTTGCCATAGCTGGCGTAATACGCGTTTCCGCCGCTGGCATAGTATGCGTTGCCGGAAGAAGCGGTCCGGTTCGTACCGCAGCCCGCCAGTGTGCCCAGCAGGGTCAGGGCGGCCAGCGCCGCCGCAAGGATCTTTTTCATCGGTCTGTCCTTCCTTGTTTTCTATGTGATCCGGAGGTCGCCACGGCGCCTTGTGGAGGCCCGGAGATCATCGTTTAGTGCAAATCGGTCAGGGGCAGTCCCGCTCCCCGGAAGAGGGCGCTGAAAAGCTCCTCCACCTCCTGGGCGGTCCAGTCCACACTCTGGCGCCGGCCCGGCTCCCGGACCAGCCCCAGATCCTCGCCGGAGGCGATCTGCAGCGCCGCCATCCGCAGCCGCAGCAGCTTCGTCTCCAGGGTATCGGCGTCGGGGTACGCCGCGATGTACGTGCCGGCGGCGTTCTCCGCCGCGGCGGGGTCCCGGCCGTCGGCGGCGTAGCCCTCCAGCAGCTTTCCGGCCCAGCGCAGCGCGCCTACGGCCCCGGCCAATGCCGGGTCATACTCCCCGCCGATGCGTTCCAGCGCTTCCGCCACCCCCGCCTTGTCCGGGGCCGGCGGGGCGGGCTCCGCCGCAGCCGCGGGAACGGGCGTCCCGCCCCCGGCTGTGATCCTGTCCATATCGGCGCTTCCCAACGCGGTGACCAGCAGTCTGACCACCAGCAGAAGCAGAAGAACCCGTTTCATGGCAAATCCTCCGTATGCTTACGGCATAACGTCCTCGTCGATCCGGGTCACCATGGCGTCGGCGTCCATGTGGATGCCGTGCTTTTCCAGCCAGGCGATGGTCCGGGCCGCGTCCGGGGTGACGGTGGTGTCCAGATACCACCACAGGTCCTCGATCCCGTTTTCACCGAAGCTTCCGAACGAAACGTAGAAGGAGACGTTCCCCACCGGGTAGGTGATCTGTCCCTCGGGCATCAGCTTCGCATAGCCCATGGTGGTGTCCCGCAGATCCGGCAGCAGCGCGTTGCAGGTCAGATCGGCGATCTCGTCGGGAGCGAGCTCCCGGATGGTCGTATAGTTGGAATACCCGTCCAAAGTGCTCTCCCGCAGGACGATGCTGCCGAAGTTGGCGGTGAGGGCGTTGAGCTCCAGCCCCTGGGTCGGGACGTTCCGCTGGGCGCGGGCCTCGGCGGTGTTCATCAGGTCCTCCAGCTCCTTCAGCGCCGGGTTCTGGGTGCCCCAGACCCCGTTTCCGTCGGAGGCCCAGATCCCGCTCTCCCAGGCGTTGCCCCGGGACGCCCAGGCCAGCGCCCCGCCGGGGGCGGTCCAGGTGCGGGTCATGACGACGCCGTTCTGGTCGTAATAGGTGATCTCCAGCGTACCGCCGGAGAAGCTGGTGCGGTTCTCCCGCTCGAAGATCCGCTTGCTGGCGGCCACATGCCGGTGGAGCTCCTCCACGGCGGCGATGTTCTCCGGCTGGGAGAAGGTGGTGAGATACACGTTGGAGCTGTAGCAGCTCACCTCCGCGTGGTCCACCCGGGCCAGGTCCGGCACGGCTCTCTCTACGCCGAAGACGTCCAGCTCGAAGCCCAGCACCAGCGCGCCAATCACCGCCGCCAGGATGCCGAAGCCGGCCCAGCTCCGGTCAAAGACCTTCACCGTCTTCCGCAGGAGCATCTCCGCGCAGAACCAGCCCAGAAAAGCCCCGATGAGCATCATGAGCAGCAGGATCATGGACCGGGAGAAGCTGGCCGCGGCCGTGGAATAGCCGCTGTAGCCGAACACCGTCTGCAGCGTCAGCAGCCCCACGGACAGGGACGCCGCCACCGCCGCGCCGATCCGGAACACCGGCCGCAGCCAGGGCTCCGCCGCCACGTCCCCGGCGCACTCCATCCGCCGGCGGCGGAGCAGGAGCACGGCGGCCAGGCCGAAGAGCAGTCCCGCCGCGGCGTAGGCGATCACGGTGGGCCAGCCGTGGAAGGTCACCCTCCAGTCCACCGGGATCCCGTTCTGCCAGTCGGTCCAGGTCTCGATGAAGGCATAGGCCCTGTTTTTCAGGTAGTAGGCCGGGGACAGGAAGGAGAGGATCCACCGCTGGTTGCCCAGGCCGAAGATCAGAAACTGCAGGATCCGGCGCACCGAGGCCTCCAAAGCCGCGGCTGCGTACAGCAGGATGAAATACAGCGCCGGGAGCGCCAGCCAGTGACCGGTGAGTACCGCGCAAAAGGCGGCGAAGCCGTAATAGGCGACGGTCATCAGCTCCGTGACCCCCAGCCACCAGAGCAGGCCCATGCCCGTCCCGTACCCCGTTCCCTCCAGAAGGGCCGTCAGGCCCGCGGCGGCGACGGGCGCCGCCAGCAGGAGGGTCAGCCCGCCCAGCAGGTCGGAGCAGAACACCGCCTGGCGCTTCAACGGCAGGGAGGCGGCAAACGCGCAGCTCCGGCTCCGGTAGAGCCAGCCCACCGCCGCCATCACCATGGCCACGGCGAACAGCATGGGGAGCACGGAGGTCAGTCCCTCCTGGATTATGGACTCGATCCGTTCGGGATAGTACATGTTCGCATAGCGATAAAGATCCATCCCTATGTTCGCCCGGGTCATCAGCCGGAAGGTCAGCGCCGCGGCGTAGCCCAGGCCCAGCAGCCATCGGCGGCGCAGGGCGTTTTTATAAATGGTCCCGTCAAAGAAGGATGTCCTTGACAGCATAGTCGGCACCTCCCATCTCGTAGATAAAGATCTCCTCCAGCGTGAGGGGCTGGGCCTCCAGAAACAGCGGCTGGGCGCTCTGCAGCTTTTCCGTCAGCTCCTCCTCCCGGCCCCGGAGGATCAGCGTGCGCAGCCGTCCGGCGGCGCTCTCGTGGAGGATATCCAGTCCCTCCGGCAGGGCCGCGCCCTCCGGCAGAGCCAGGGCAAACTTCACGGTGGTCTCCTGCAGGTCATCCACGGACTTTTCCAGCAGACAGCGGCCCCGCTGCAGGATGCCGATGTGGTCGCACACGTCCTCCAGCTCCCGGAGGTTGTGGGAGCTCACCAGCACCGAGGTGCCGTTCTCCGCCACGTCCCCCATCACCAGGCTCCACACCTGGCGGCGCATCACCGGGTCCAGGCCGTCCACCGGCTCGTCCAGGATCAGCACCTCCGGCCGGAGGGCCAGAGCCAGCCAGAAGGCGGATTGCTTGCGCATCCCCCGGCTCAGCCGCCGGATGGGCCGCAGCTCGTCCAGAGGAAAGGCGGAGCGGAGTTTTTCATACCGCCCCTGGTCGAACCGGGGATAGATCTCCCGGTAGAACTCCATCATGTCCCGGGTAGAGGCCCCGGAGAAGAACCAGGGCTCGTCCGGGATGCAGGCCACCCGCTCCTTGACGGAGACGTTCTCGTATACCGGCTCCTCCAGAAGCAGGACCTTCCCCGCGTCCGGGCGGAGCATGCCGGTCATGTGGCGGATGGCGGTGGTCTTCCCCGCGCCGTTGGGGCCCACCAGCCCGTATACCGCCCCCTTCGGCACCGTCAGATCCAGCTTATCCAGGGCCTTGAAGCCGTCAAAGGTCTTTGTCACGCCCTTGAGTTCAATCGCGTTCATTCCGTATTCCTCCGATCTCGGCGGTGATCTCCTCCGCCGTCATGCCCAGCCATCGGAGCTCCTTGACCGTCTCCGAAAGCCGGGCCAAAAGCTCTGCCCGGCGGCGGTCGTTCTCATCCTCCCGCTCCGCGGCAAAGCTCCCCTTTCCCGGGACGGAGACGATGTAGCCCTCCGTCTCCAGCTCCCGGTAGGCCCGCTGTATGGTGTTGGGGTTGATGGCGAGCTGCCCCGCCAGCTCCCGCACCGAGGGCAGCTTGTCCCCCGGACGGAGCACCCCGGACACCACCAGACGCCGGAGCTCCTCTTTTACCTGTTCGTAAAAGGGGCGGCCGTCCTTATAATTGATGGTGACCAATCCGATCACTCCTCTGTGTTAACTGTATTAAGATATTTAACACAGTTGACACAGTTTGTCAATACAGTTTTTGGAAAAAAATGAGAGCGTTTTTCAATTGTTCATCAATCAGCGGCTCATAAAAAAGACGTCGGAAACGGGCAAAGGTTTCCGGCGTCGGCGAAAGATAGTCGGTTTCAGGATTTCTCACCCGTATGAAAACTGGCGAGAAATGACAGAATGGGGAGGCGTTTACTCCTCCCGGGCGGGGGGATACTCGCTGCACAGCAGGCGGAAGGGGGGCTCGTCCTCCTCCACGGTGGGAAAACGGCCCATGGGCTCGTAGAACCGGTTGTCGGTGAGATCGTCGTTGCACTGGCTCACCTCGCCGATGAGCACCGGTCCGCTTCCCTTCTGCGCCCAGAAGGCGTGATACAGCCCCGGCGTCAGGGTGACGCTCTGGCCGGGCCGCAGAGGGAGTACCGTCCCGGCGGGCAGGGTGAGGCGCACCCCGTCGGAGGACACAGTCACATCCCCCTCCCGGTCCAGCTCCCCGTCGGGCCGGGAGTTGAAAAGCTGCATCTCCAGCACGCCGCCGCCCCGGTTGATGATGTCCTCCCGCTTGTGCCAGTGGAAGTGCATGGGGCACACCTGGTTTTCCCGGGAGATGAGGATCTTCTCCGCGTAGGGCTTGGGGTAGCGCTCCGGGTCCTTCTGGCTGCCGTTGCGGATGGTGAAGAGCACCAGCCCCACCCGGTCGAACCGGCCCAGGCCGTAATCGGTCACGTCCCAGCCCAGCATGTTGTCCCGGATCTCGTCGCACTCGCGGCCTTTTGCCGCCCACTCCTCCGGCGTCCAGTCCGCCAGGGGCGGCAGGACAAAGCCCTGGGCTTTGGTAAAGTCCAGGGCCTGCCGGATGAGGGAGTTGATCTCGCTGCGTCTCATGCCTGGTTTTTGGCCTGCTCGAGAGCTTTGGCCAGCTGGTCCGGGCAGGAGGTGGCCTTCATGCCGCAGCGGATACCGCGGAGTCTCTCGATGACCTCGTCCACGTCCATGCCCTCCACCAGACGGGCCACGCCCTGGGTGTTGCCGGAGCAGCCGGAGATGAACTTCACGTTGCGGACCTTGCCGTCCTCGATGTCAAAAAGGATCTGCCGGGAGCAGGTGCCCCGGGTGTTGTACTGATACGCCATGGTTTTTCCCCTCTGTTTACAGCAAGGTGCTGCCGTTGTAGCTGATGATGTTCACGTCGTCCACGCCGTCCACATCCAGCAGGGCGGCCAGGGCGTCCATGTTCTTCTGGGTGAGCTTGGCCTCCACCACCACTTCGGTCTCGTCCAGGTTCTCGTTGCGGCTCTTGAGCTTATACTTGCCCAGGCTGCCCAGGCGGCTGCGCACGGCGCCCTCCGCCTTCTGGGTGTAGCGGATCACCACCAGATAGGTGCTGGAGTTCATCCGCCCGGTGACCAGATGGATCACCATGAAGAACACGCCCAGCAGCAGCGTCGCCAGCAGCGCCACCGTCACATATCCCGCGCCGGTGATGATGCCGGCCACGATGCTCCAGAACATGAACACCGTATCCATGGGGTCCTTGATGGCGGTACGGAACCGGACGATGGACAGAGCGCCCACCATGCCCAGAGACAGCACCACGTTGGAGCGCACCGTGAGGATGGCCAGGGCCGTCACCATGGAGAGCATCACCAAAGAGAGGGCGAAGCTCTTGCTGAAGGAAACGCCGGTGTAGGTCAGCCGGTAGACCACCAGCACGAACAGGCCCAGCAGGAAGCTGAGCAGCAGGGTGGTGACCAGAGTGCCCACGGAAATGGCGGTAAATTCCTCGGTAAACTTGTTGCGGATCAGATCGGAAATGCTCATTGTCTCTACCTCTCTTTATTCAAGGATGCTCAGGCATTTGGTGTACTTGGAAACGGCGCAGCGCTGCTTTTTCACGCCGTGAAGCAGCTCCCGCACCGGCGCGGGGAGAAAGTCGTCATACTTGACCTCCAGCACCGCTTCTCCCTCGTCCAGCACCGGGATGGTGAGGAGCCGGGGATCGAAGATGTCCGATCGATATGGCGCGGTGCGCACATTCATGTCGATGGTGACCCGGACGTTCCCGGCGGGATACTTGAAGGCCCAGCGGTCATAGTCCACGATCACCGCCGGACGCCAGGCACCCTGGCGCAAGCGGCCCAGTTCCCCGCACAGGCCCTCCAGCCGCAGCAGCCCGCGATCTCCGCGGATGAAGGCATCCGCCAGCTCCCGGGTCAGCCGGACAGAGTCCTTGCCGGTCATGTCCCCGTCCTTGGTCTTCTTCTCCAGAAAGATCACGGAGTCGTCCATGTTGTAAAACCGGATGCGGTATTTGGTCCGCTCCTTCACGCCGTCCAGCTTCTCCCGGTAGGCGGTGAAGTCGGGATCGTCGAAGTAAAGACTGCGGATGAAGTAGCTCCCGTCCTCCCCGGCGTGGGGGTCGCGGCGGAGTACGCAGGGCAGCCGCCGCTTCAGCAGCTCCGCTTCAAACAGGCTGACCGCGTATTTGATCTCATGACGCTTGACTTTTTTGTCCATAGGCTCTCCTCACTGTCCCGGGGTGGGCGCGGCCTGGGCCCACGTCCCGCCGACCCTGGCCCAGGACCGGTCCTGGGGTACCAGGGGCACCTCCACGGAGTCCGCCACGATGCCGATGGGGGTGAGCAGCGTCACCGTCTCCCCGGCGGAAATGGAAAAGTCCGTGTGGAGCTCGCCGACGGTCCGGTCCTTGCCGGAGGCGAAGACGATCTTGTATTCCCCGGGGGCGATCACCGCGGCCGGGACGCGCCAGCGCGCCGGTTTGGCGGGATCGTCAGAGAGGTACCACCCCTCCAGGGACACCGGCTCGCTGCCGGCGTTGTGGATCTCGATCCAGTCGTGGGGCTCGCCGTCGGAATCCTGAAGCCCGGTGAGGTTCTGGGCGGAGATCTCCGAGATATTGACCTGGATGTTCCCGAAGCCCATGGCGTCCACCCAAGCGGCATAGCCCGCCTCGGTGTTCTCATAGCCCGGGGTGGGCCGGTCGCACACCGTCCACTCCCCGGAGATCCGGGCGTAGGAGGTGTCGTCCATCAGAAACGGCGTCTGCGCCCGATCCAGGGCTGAGCCGAAGGCGTCGGAGAGGATCACCGTCTCTCCGCCCTGCTTGGCCAGACGGAAGGCGGCATACTCCGCGCCCATGGTCTCGTCGCCGGAGCACCACACCACCGTGAAGGCGCCGGGGGCCAGGACGGTCCCCTCGGGAAAGATATAGCGCGCCTCCCCTTCCCGGTCCGAAAGGCGCATCCGGGAGATGTCCACGCTCTCGGTGCCCGCGTTCTGGATCTCGATCCAGTCGCAGGGCTCGCCGTTGGGGGCGCAGATCAGCTTCTCCGCCGTCATGATCTCGCTGATACGCACATCCCCGCGACCCTGGCCCGACGCGGTGAGAAACGCGGCGTAACCCGCCTCGGTGTTCTCAAAGCCCGGGGTGGGCAGAGAACTGACGGTAAAGCTCCCGTCCTCCAGCCGGATGAACGAGGTGTTCCGGGCGCCCCGGAGGGTATCGACCCGGTCCAGGACCGTGTTGGCGCTGTTCATGAGAAGGAGGGTCTCCCCCCCCTGCTTGCGGATGGAAAAGGGGGCGTACAGCCCGCCGGAGCAGTCCGGCGTGCACCACACCACGATCCGGCCCCCCGCCGGAAGAACAGTACCCACGGGGAAGGCGAACTTGGCCTGGGTGAAGTCGTCCGTCAGCCGATAGCCGGAGATGTTGAAGGGGCGGTCGGAGGTGTTTTCGATCTCGATCCAGTCGCAGAGCACGCCCTCGCTGTTGGGGAAGGCGGTGTTGCTGCTCATGTATTCGCTGATCCGGAGGGGGTGCTCTCCGTCCCGGACCGTGTCGCCGCCCGCGCCGCCGGAGAACAGCAGCGCCACTGCCAGCACCAGCGCCAGCAGCGCCAGAGACAGCAGCAGCGTGAGTATGTACTTTTTCCGGGAAACGGACATGGCAATTCCTCGCTCGTTCAATTCAGACTAATTAGGTATTTTACATCATTTCCCGCGGTTGTTCAAGCCCTGAAACGGGATTATACCACCTGGAAAAGATAGAATTTCAAATAATCCGTCTCCGGAACGCCCCAGAGGATGGGGTGATCCGGTCCCTGCTGCCGGGCCTGGATCTGCCGCAGGGACACGTCGGCGTCCGCCGCCGCGTCCGACAGCATGGCGCGGAACAGGGCGTCCGTCAGGAAGTGGGAGCAGGAGCAGGTGGCCAGATATCCGCCCCGGGGCAGCAGCTGCATGGCCCGGCGGTTGATCTCCCGGTAACCCCGGCGGGCGGCGTCCACCGTGGCGCCGCTCTTGGTAAAGGCCGGGGGATCCAGGATGATGTAGTCGTACGGGCTGTTTTTCCCGTTCCCCATCTCCGTCAGGAGATCGAACACGTCCGCCCGGAGGAACTCCATCCGTCCGTCGAGTCCGTTTCGCTCCGCGTTCCGTCTGGCCTGGGCCAGGGCATCCGCCGACACGTCCACAGCGGTGACCCTCTCCGCGCCGGCGGCGGCGCAGGCGAGGGCGAAGCCCCCGGTGTGGGTGAAGCAGTCCAGCACCCGCCGTCCCGGCGCCAGCCGGGCCGCCGCGGCCCGGTTGTACTTCTGGTCCAGAAAATACCCGGTTGTCTGGCCGTTGATATAGTCCACCTCCAGGATAAGGCCGTTCTCCCGGATCTCCGTGCGGCCGGCGGGTTCCGGCTCCAGTCCCGGAGCGATATAGGGGCCCTTGCCCCGCTCCAGTCCCTCCTTGTCCCGGAGGACGGACTCGTTGCGCTCATAGATCACCCGGACGGAGACGCCCAGAGACTCCAGCTCCCGGCGGAGGATCCCGTACAGCATGTCCCGGCGGCGGTCGATCCCCAGGGACAGCACCTCGCTCACCAGCACGTCCCCGAACCGGTCCACCGTCCAGCCGGGGAAGCCGTCCGCCTCCCCGAAAATCAGCCGGCAGGCGGCGAAGTCCTCCCCCATCACCTGTCGGCGGTAGGCGAGAGCATAGCGGACGCGCCGGGTGAAGAACGCCTCGTCCATCCGGTCGTTGGTGTTCCGGGTCAGCAGCCGCACCCGGATGAGAGAGCGGCTGTTGTAAAAACCCGCTCCCAGCCAGCGGCCTTTGGAGGAGTATACGTCGACGATCTCCCCGTCCGGACCGGGGGTCTCCTCCGTGAGCACCTCCCCGGCGAACACCCAGGGATGGCCTGCCCGGAGGGACCGGGCGCCTTTTTCCGTTATGGTCAGCTTGACAAAGGGTCTTTCCATGGTCCTTCTCCCGTCACAAAAGCTCCAGCTTTTCCAGCTCTGCCTCGATCTCCCGCTCCCGCTCGTAGAACAGCAGCTCCCGGTTGTGGGCGTAATACTCCTCACAGCCGTGGCGGGAGATGAACCGGGCCCCGTAATAGCTGATGGTCAGTTCAGTCACCAGGACCGCCATCTCCTGTCCGTCGGCAAACACGTCCTCGCAGAAGCGGAAGAGGTGGGAGAGCGTCTCCTTCCCCTGGGCGATATGCTCCTTCAGGGCCAGGGTCCGCCGGTCGAAATCGGCCTTCAGCAGCCGGAAGGCCCCGGCGGCGTCAGCGGGTCTCTCCCGGGCCAGAAGCTGCCGCTCGTCGGTCAGAGCGGCCATGGCGCTGCGCAGGGCGAACTCCTCGTCGGCGGAGAGGGTCCCGCCCCGCTTTCCCGTCTCCAGCGCCTTCTCCCGCTGGGCGATCTGCCGCTCCGCCGCCGCCGGTACGTCCGCCCCCGGACGCGTCAGCTCCAGCTTCACGGTCTTCAGGGCGGAGAGCAGTCCGGTCTGGGCCATCTCCTCCCGGCAGACGTCCCGGAGCTTCCCGGTGACCGCGTCCAGCAGCAGGCCCAGCAGGCTCAGCCGCTCGTCAAACCGGGCTTTTTTCGCCCGGGCACGCACCTCCGGGTCCGCCTGGCCCGCCAGGATGGCGTCCACCTGGTAGTCCGCCCGGTACTTGTTGAACAGATCGTAGTACACCGCAAAGTCCCGGGCGATCCGGGGGTTCTGGAGATACTGGCAAACCAGGCTCTCATCCACGGGGAGGGAGTTCTGCTCAAAAAGGCGGATCATGTCGCTGAGATCCGACCAGCCCCGGGCCGTGACGAAGCTCTTGCCGTCTACGGTGGTCTCGATGGTGTAAAAGTCGTCCCGCTTGATGTCCAGATAGGTGGTGACCGCCGGGTGGACGCCGCTCTTCCAGGCGAATTCCTTCCACACGTCGTAGTCCGGCTCCACGTCGATGCGCTTGAGCCGGTCCCAGGTGACGATGTCGAACTCCCGGACGGAGCTGTTGTACTCCGGCGGGTTGCCCGCGGTGACCACGATCCAGCCCTCCGGCACCCGGTGGCGGCCGAAGATCTTGTACTGCAGGAACTGGAGCATGGAGGGCGCCAGGGTCTCCGAGACGCAGTTGATCTCGTCCAGGAAGAGGATCCCCTCCTTCAGGCCGGTATCTTCCATCATGTCGTACACGCTGGCGATGATCTCGCTCATGGTGTACTCGCTGACGGTGTACTCCTTTCCTCCGTAGGTCCGCTTTTCAATGAAGGGCAGGCCCAGGGCGCTCTGCCGGGTGTGGTGGGTCATGGAATAGCTCACCAGGCCCACCCCCAGCTCCTGGGCGATCTGCTCCATGATGGCGGTCTTGCCGATGCCCGGAGGGCCCATGAGGAAGATGGGCCGCTGTTTCTCCAGCGGGATCACGTAGTTCCCGAACTCGTCCTTGGTGAAATACGC
>JAFRDL010000042.1 GCA_017411265.1 Oscillospiraceae bacterium
CTTCCTCAACAGGGGCGGGGGTGGCCTCCACCGTCGGCGTGACGTCCGTAACGGGGGCGGCGGGCACCGGCGTGGCAGAGGCGATCTCCGCCTGTATCCGGTTCAGCTCCGTCTGCGCGCTGGACAGGGCGGTGGTCAGATCGTTCACCTGACCCTGCGCGGACTGCAGACGCATGAACAGCAGACCGATGATGACGCCCAGCAGCACCACCAGGATCAGCAGCGCGATCACAAAGCCCTTGAGAGGATTCCTCTTCCTGGGCTCGTCGTCGTAGTCGTCATCGTAGTCGTCGTCGTAATCGTCGTACTCGTCGTCGTAGTCGTCGTCGTACTGATCGCGGCTCTTGGCGTCGGGCTTGTCCTCGTACTTGTCGTCCTCGTACTTGTCGTCCTCGTACTCGTCTTCGTATTCGTATTCGTCGTCGTACTCGGCTTTGTTCTTTTTCTTTTTTCCGAACACGGATCGTCCCTCCTTGATCCATAGTATTCGCTGACCATATATTAGCAGAAATAGGGAAACAGGTCAAGATAGAATATTATGGAAACTAAAAAATTATTTTCCCGGACATAAATAAAGGCCCCCGCACGAAGGCGGGGACCCATAAGGGGGCTTGATTATTTGCGCAGGTGAACGGCGTACTCGTCGTCCTTCTCTTCCCAGGTCACCGTGTAACCCTGGCTCTCGGCGAACCGGGTCACGTTTTCCACTGCGCACTTTTCGTCCACCAGCACGTCCAGCTCATCGGGCGCGCCGGCCTTGACTTCCTTCTGCACCATGATCACGGGCATGGGGCAGGAAAAACCGCGGGCGTCGACTTCCTTCATGATTCCTTCGCCGCCTTTCTCGTATACAGCAGGGAGATGATCAGCACCACCACGAAACCGATGATGACGGCGATCTTGCCGTTGCCGGTGGGACCGTCGCCGGAGGAGGCCAGCTTAAAGTTGTGGCAGAACGCGGCGCCCACGAGCATGCCCAGCACCGTCACGGCGGAGTCGCTCTCGCCCTGGCCGGTGAGGATCAGCTGACGCAGGGGGCAGCCGCCCAGCAGCACGGAGGCCCAGCCCATCAGGGCGGTGCCCAGGAAGTTCCACAGACCGTCGTTGTGGGCCACCGGCTGGCCGGTGAAGCCGGGATTGAACTTGCCGATGATCAGGTTGCCCACCAGAACGGTGACGATCACGGCGAGGAAGCCGGCCACCAGGCCGAAGTCCTTGAACATCACGGCGTTGCGGATGCCGCCCACCATGCACATACGGCTGCGCTGGCAGAGGACGCCCACCACCAGGCCGGCGATCAGAGCCAGGATGATGGGAGCGCGCAGGCTGCCGGGGCCTTTCTCGGAGAAGAAGAACAGCGCGGGCACGGCCAGGCACAGCACGAACAGCAGGATGTATACCACCGGGAGCGCGGCCGCCTCGCCGGCGCCTTCCTTGTAGGCGCGGCCCAGGGTGAAGCCCTTCTTCAGGAACACGACGCCCACCAGGATGCCCACGATGAAGCCTACCAGACCCACCAGGGCGTTGCCGTCGCCGCCGCCGATCCGGATGACCATCCGCAGGGGGCAGCCAAGGAACATCAGAGCGCCGATCATAACGAACGCGCCAAGCACGAAGCGAAGCACCGGGGAGGAGCCGCCGCGGCCCTTGAACTCCTTGGGGGCCACCGCGGCGATCAGCGCGCCGGCGATGATGCCCGCGATCTCGGGGCGGAAGTACTGCACGACCTCGGCCCGGTGGAGCCCCAGAGCGCCCGCGGTGTCGCGCAGGAAGCAGGCGATGCAGAAGCCCATGTTGCCGGGATTGCCGTTGGCGCCCAGCACAACGGCGGCGATGCCGATCACAACGCCGGTGACCAGGATCAGCCAGTTGTTGGCAAACCAATTCTTTTTCACGTTTTTCCCTCTCTCTCGTTTCTTTTTTCCGGCCGCTTGTCCGGCCATTCTTGCCCTCATTATAGGAAAAACCCGGGGAAAATCCAATTCATAAATCGGATATAGCGAGGCCATTCATCGAATAATCCGATGATAATTTGAATTCCGGCCCCTTTTTTTCCCGGGGGAATTGACCTTTTCCCCGGAAGATTGTATGATTGATCCGGAAAAAACTGCCGCCTGGGGCGGAAAGGGAGCGAACGCCATGGCCGAGGAGCTGAACATCCCCGCGCTTTCCAACGAGACCTACGACATTTTTCTCTGCACCCGGGAGCTGCCGGACGCTCTGACGCCGGAGACGGCGGCGCTGCGGCAGCTGTGCGCCGCGCTCATCGGCAGCGGTTATCGGGTGTTCTTCCCGCCGTCCACCCTCTTCGGCCGGGAGCCGGAGGAAAAAGCCCAGGCCATCGCCCGGGCGGTGAAGACCACCCCGGTGATGATCGCCGCCGCCGTGGGGGACGAGGGGGTCCTGGATGAGACCGCCCGGTTTTTGTGGAGCAAATTCCGTGCCCTGGCCGGGGAAGACCCGTCCCGCACGTTCCTTGCCTGCTGTCGGGATACGGCCGAGGCCCCGGAGGAGCTGGCCGGACAGGAGATCCTGGACATGGGGGACCTGGAGTTCCTGGTGAAGCTGAAGGACGCACTGGCTGCCGCCCTGCCCGGGGTGGTCCGGGCCGCGGCGGAGGAGACGCCCGCCGAAGAGCCGGAGGAGGATGCCGCGCCGGACGAAGCGCCGGCGGAGGAGGTCCCGGAAGAGGAGCCCCCCGCGCCCGACGGGGAACCGCCGGTTGAGGAGGAAGCGCCGGCCCCGGCGGAGGAAGAGCCCCCGTCGGCCCCCAGACGCCGCTGGCCCTGGATCGCCCTGGCGGTCGCCGCGGTGGCGGTGGTGGCGCTGGTGATCGCCCTGTGCCTGAAATAACGGGATGCGAACGCGCCCCGGAGAGGGAATCCTCTCCGGGGCGCGGCTTTGTCTGCCGGCGGGAACGGCGGGCCGGGCCCGAAAGCCGAATGCGGGGGAGGGCCCCTGTCCTTGCGGACAGGGACCCTCCCGGCGGGTTTATCTTGTGCTGGCCAGCACGAAGTCGATAAAGCTCCGGGCCGCCTTGGTGGGACGCCGGTCCCGGGGCTGGATCAAGTACAGCTCCCGGCTGGTGCTCTTTCCGACCAGGGGGAAGGAGATCAGCCCCCGGTTGGTGGCGGCGGCCAGGCCCGACACCACCGCGCAGCCCAGTCCGCAGCTCACCGCCCGGAGCAGGGCCTCGCTGTTTTCGATCCGGGCCACGATGTTCAGCTCCTCCGCGGCGATGCCGTTCTCCGTGAGGAAGCGCTGCCCGGCGATCTGGGTGCCGGAGCCCCCCTCCCGGAAGATCAGCGGCTCCTCCCGCAGGAGCCGGTTGCCCGCCGTGCCCGCAGCCCGAAGCTCCCGGAACCGGGACGTGTCCGGGGTCACCAGCACCAGCGGGTCCAGGGCGATGGGGTCGTACCGGAACTCCCGGGTATCGAGCACCGCGCCCGCAAAGCCCAGATTGGCCTCGCCCTGGAGCACCGTGCGGTGGACCTCCTGGCTGTCCCCGTCCCGGAGGATGAAACGGAAATCCGGGGCCGAGGCGGCGAAGTCCGTGATCAGCCGGGGCAGGATGTACTGCATGGGGATGGAGGAGGCGGCGACGGTCAGTTCCCGGGACACCTGATCCGCCAGCTCCCGGGAGAGCTCCTCGCAGCTTTGCAGGATGGTGCGGGCATGGGCGTACACCCGGCGCCCCTCCCCGGTGAGGGAGATGCGCCGTTTGCCGGTGCGCACCAGCAGCGGCACGCCCAGATCCTCCTCCAGAGCCGCCACATGCCCGCTCACCGTGGACTGGGCCAGATACAGCTTCTCCGCCGCGGCGGTGAAGCTGCCCTGCTCCACCACGGCGCAGAAGACCTCCAGCTGTTTCAAGTTCAGTGCCTGCATGTCTTACAGCTCTCTTTCGTAGACCCCGGCGAATTCCGGCGCGCCGGGGGCGTTTTCCAGGACCTCCCGGTCCGACGCCGGCGCCAGCCAGGCGATGCCGCAGTCGGAGGTGACGCTCCGGGGCGTGGGGCCCAGCCGGCCGGGGAGCCCCCGCGCCTTGCAGAGCTTCTCCATGGCCATGGCCGCCGCGGTGGTGTGGAAGGTGAAGACCACCATGGGCTTTCTCTCTCTCATTCCTCCGCAATGCTCCTTATCGCCCGGACGGCGGTATCCGCCTCCGCCGCGGTGTTGAAATACCCGAAGGAAAAGCGCACCGCCCCCTGGACCGTGGTGCCCAGGGCCGCGTGCATCCGGGGGGCGCAGTGGGCGCCGGAGCGCACCGCGATGCCGAAGTCCTCCATGAGGATGTCCGAGACCTCCCCGGAGTCCATGTCGCCCACGTTCAGCGTCACGATGGGGGCCCGCTCGCGGTCGAAATCCCCGTATACCGTCACGCCGGGGACGGCGCGGACGCCCTCATAAAACCGGCGCATCAGCGCCGTCTCATGGCGGTGGATGTTTTCGATCCCCGTCTCGCGGAGAAAGTCCACGGCGGCGGACAGGCCCGCGATGCCGTGGCCGTTAAGGGTCCCCGCCTCCAGCCGGGTGGGGTATGCCTCCGGCTGGGCCCGGAGATGGGACTGCACCCCCGTGCCGCCGGTCTTGAAGGGCCGGATCTCCACGCCCGGGGCGATCACCAGGCCTCCGGTGCCCTGGGGGCCCATGAGCCCCTTGTGCCCCGTGAAGCACAGCACGCTGATGTTGTCCTTCGCCACATGGATGGGGAAGCTCCCGGCGGTCTGGGAGGCGTCCAGGATGAACAGCAGCCCGTGCTCCCGGCAGAAGGCGCCGATCCGGCGGATATCCAGGGCGTTGCCGGTGAGATTGGAGGCGTGGGTGCACACCACGGCCCGGGTATTCGGCCGCAGCAGCCCCGGCAGAGCGTCGTAGTCCACGCAGCCCCGACGGTCCGCCGCCAGGAAGGAGAGCGCCGCCCCCCGATCCTCCAGCCGGTACAGAGGCCGGAGCACGCTGTTGTGCTCCAGGTCGGTGGAGATGATGTGATCCTCCGGCCCCAGCAGGCCGAAAATGGCGATGTTCAGCGCCTCGGTGGAGTTGCAGGTGAAACACACCCGGGAAGGGTCGTCCCCGCCGAAAAAGGCGCTGAGCTTTTCCCGGGTGCCGTAAACCACCCGGGCGGCGGAGAGGGAACCCGCGTTCACCCCCCGGCCCACATTGCCCAGGGAGCACAGGGCCTCGCTCACCGCCTGTACCACGCAGTCCGGCTTCCGGAGAGAGGTGGCGGCGTTATCCAGATAGATCATGTTTCCATGGATCCTTTCGGTTTGGTTTCGTGTCCCTGTGAGTGTACCCCACAGGGATGGATCCGTCAAGTTTTTCGATGATTATATCGGAAAAACGAATAATAACGCCGCGGCCGGGGGTCAGGGCCCGGGTTCCAGGAACACCCGGTGCAGGGTCCGCAGGGCCTCCTCGCCCCGGTCCGGTTCCACCTGTACGCTGAGCCGGCCGTCCGTCTCCAGATAAGAGCGCACGCCGATCCCCGCCGTCTCCAGCGCCGCCTTGGCCCGGGGGCCCAGGGCGGGGAAGGCGCGCAGATGGGTCCCCGCCAGGGTGGCGAGGCCCCCGTGTTCCGTCACCGCGGTGAGCCGCCCCTCCCCCGCCGGCAGGGGCAGGGGCATTACCGCCGTGCCCGGCGCGTCGGTGAAGCTGGAGCGCACCTCCAGCGGGACGGAAAAGCGCTCCGCCAGGGCTACGGACCGCTCGTGGAGCACCTGAGCGCCCAGGGAGGCCAGGGTGTGCATCTCCCGGACGTCGATCTCCGGCAGCCGTCTCGCCGCCGGCACCCGCCGGGGGTCGGCGGTGAAGACCCCGTCCACGTCGGTGTAGATCCGGCACACGTCCGCCTCCAGCGCCGCCGCCACCGCCACGGCGGTGGTGTCCGACCCGCCCCGGCCCAGGGTGGTGATGTCGCCCTGGGGGGACAGGCCCTGAAATCCGGCGATGAGGACGATCTTCCCCGCCTCCAGCTCCCGCTGCACCCGGCCGGGGGACAGTCGCCGCAGCCGGGCGGCGCCGTGGGCCGCGTCGGTGCCCATCCCCGCCTGCCAGCCGGTGAGGGACACCACCGGCAGTCCCATGTCCTCCAGCGTCATGGCCATCAGCGCCGCCGAGGCCTGTTCTCCGGTGGACAGCAGCATATCCAGCTCCCGGGGGGAGGGGTTGGGGTTGTACTGCGCCGCGGTGGACAGCAGCGCGTCGGTGGTGTCGCCCTGGGCGGAGAGCACCGCCGCCACCGCCGCGCCGCTCCGGACCGCGGACGCCAGGATCCCCGCCGCCCGGCGCACCGCCTCTACCCCGGCCACCGAGGTGCCTCCGAATTTCTGAACCATCAGCATATGCTAAACCTCCGATTTCCAAACATAGCTCCGTTTTCCGGACACCCCAGTATATTCCCCCGCGCCCCGTCCGGGGACACAGAGGACCGAGGGCCGCAGGAATGCCCTGCGGCCCTCGGTCCGTATCCCATATATGTGGTTATCCCGCCAGGATCTCCGCCCGGAGGACCCCCTCGCTGTTCAGCAGCCGCTCCATCAGCGTTTCCACGCTCTCCGTCATCCCCGCGCTCTCCGCGGAGATGGTGATGGCGGCGCAGCCGTTCACCGGGATGCTCTGGTTGATAGTGAGGATATTGGCCCCGCACCGGGCGAACACGCTGAGCACCTGGGACAGAAGGCCCGTCTGGTCCCGGAGCTGGATCTGGAACGTGAGGATGCGGCCGCGGCGCAGGTCCTGGAAGGGCGTGATGGAGTCCTTGTACTTGTAAAAGGCGCTGCGGCTGATGCCCACCCGGTTCACCGCTTCGCCTACGGTGGCGGCCTCCCCGGTCTGCAGCAGCTCCCGGGCCTCCATCACCTTGAGGAAGATCTCCGGCAGCATATCCGCTTCCACCAGATAATACTTGGGGGTGCTCCGTCCGGCCATGGGTTGTCCCTCCTTGAAGGTCATTTGTGTTTGTGTCAAAACATCATAGCACAGCGGCCGGGAAAGTACAAGCCCTTTTCCCGCCGGTCCGGCGTTTGCAAATCGCCGCGCGTCGTGTATAATGGGAGAAAATCCTGAAGAAACACGGAGGGCTCCGCCATGAAAGCCATCGTTACGGTCTTTGCCCGGGACGCCAAGGGCATCACCGCCTATGTCACCACCATCCTGGCCCAGCAGGGCATCAACATCCTGGACATCAGCCAGACGCTGATGCAGGAGTATTTCACCATGATCATGCTGGTGGATCTCACAGACTGTCCCCTGCCCTTCGACGAGCTGAGCCGACTCCTCCGGGAAAAGGGGGAGGAGCGGGGCCTCTCCGTCCACATCCAGCGGCAGGACATCTTTGACGCCATGCACCGGATCTGAGAGGGCGCGCCATGAGTTATCTGATGAATACCGACGAGATCCTCCAGACCATCCGCATGATCGAGGCGCAGCACCTGGACGTGCGGACCATCACCCTGGGGATCAGCCTGCTGGACTGCGCCGCGGAGGAGCTGCCCCGGTGCTGTGAGAAGATCTACGACAAGATCTGCCGGGAGGCAAAGGATCTGGTGAAGGTGGGGCAGGCCATCGAGAGCGAGTTCGGCATCCCCATCGTCAACAAGCGCATCTCCGTCACCCCCATGGCCCTGGTGGCCGGGGGCTGCCGGGAGACGGATCTCACCCCCGCCGCGAAGGCGCTGGACGCCGCCGCCCGGGAGGTGGGGGTCAACTTCATCGGCGGCTTCTCCGCGCTGGTGCAGAAGGGCTCCACCGCCGGGGACCGGAAGCTCATCGCCGCCATCCCCCGGGCGCTGGCCGTCACGGAGCGGGTATGCGCCAGTGTGAACGTGGGCTCCACCCGGGCGGGGATCAACATGGACGCCGTGGCCGAGATGGGCCGGGTGATCCGCCGCTGCGCAGAGCTCACCGCCGACCGGGACGGCCTGGCCTGCTCCAAGCTGGTGGTGTTCTGCAACGCCGTGGAGGACAATCCCTTCATGGCCGGGGCTTTTCACGGCGTGGGGGAGGCGGAGTGCGCCGTGAACGTGGGCGTCTCCGGTCCCGGCGTGGTGTACGAGGCGCTGAAGGAATGCGCCGGAGCGCCCTTCGACGTGGTGGCCGAGACCATCAAGCGCACGGCCTTCAAGGTGACCCGGATGGGCCAGCTGGTGGCCCGGGAGGCCTCCCGCCGGCTGGGGGTCCCCTTCGGCATCGTGGATTTGTCTCTGGCGCCCACCCCGGCGGTGGGAGACAGCGTGGCCCGGATCCTGGAGACCATGA
>JAFRDL010000043.1 GCA_017411265.1 Oscillospiraceae bacterium
CTGACCAACACCGTCCTGGCCCTGGCCAGGGAGGCGGGACTCTCCGCCGCCATCGTGAATCCGGCGGTCGCCCGGTGTGAAAAGGATCCGCTGGCGGAGGACGCCCTGCTGGGCCGGGACCCCGGCTTCGCCGCGTATCTGGCCGCGGCGGAGAGCCGCGCGGCCGTTCCCGCCGCAGCCGGAACCGCGGAGACGGCGCCTCCTCTCCAGAGGGCCATCCGCCGGGGCCTGCGGGCCGACGCGGAGACGGCCGCCCGGGAACTCCTTCTCACGGCGGCCCCCCTGGAGATCGTGGAGCGGGAGATCCTGCCCGCTCTGGACAAGGTGGGGGACGATTTTCAAAAACAGCGCATCTTCCTGCCCCAGCTCCTCATGAGCGCGGAGGCGGCGGGCAGCGCCTTTGAGGTGATCCGCGCCGCCATGCCCGCTGGAGAGGGGAGCGGGGAGAAGGGCGGCGTGATCCTGGCCACCGTCCGGGGGGACGTCCACGACATCGGCAAAAACATCGTCAAGCTGCTGCTGGAAAACTACGGCTTTGCCGTGACGGACCTGGGGCGGGACGTGCCGCCGGAGACCATCCTTGCCGCCGTGCGGGAACGGGGGATCTCCCTGGTGGGGCTCAGCGCCCTGATGACCACCACCGTCCCCGCCATGGAGGAGACCATCGCCCTCCTCCGGGCCGAGGCGCCGGAGACGAAGGTGGTGGTGGGCGGCGCGGTGCTCACGGAGGAATATGCCGCCGCCATCGGCGCGGACTGCTACGGGAAGGACGCCATGGACACGGTGCGTTTCGCCGCGGCCTATTACGAAGAAGAGAATCAATAAGGATAAAAAGGAGATCGTCATGAAGGACAATCGTCTGAAGCAGCTGTTCCGGATCCTGGACGAGATGGAGGTATATGTCCGCGCCCTGGGGAAGATCAGCTTCGACATGCAGTGCATCGCCCCTCCGGAGGGGATGGAGCGGGCCGGGGAGGACATGGCCGTACTGGGCCAGCGTCTCCACAAGCTGACCCACTCCAAAAAATATGTGGAGCTGGTGAACTCACTCCACGCCGACCCCGGCGACGCCACGCCGGTGCAGCGCCGGGTGATCCGGCTGCTGTGGGAGAACTGGGCCAAGACCAAAAACCAGACGGCAAAATACGCCTACGAAAAAGACGTGGCCCTCAACCGGGCCTATGCCGCCTGGCTGGAGGCCAAGCAGAAGTCGGACTTCTCTCTCTTCCGGGACAGCCTGCAGGACGTGGTGACGTATACCCGCTCCGATATCGACCTCCGGGACGAAAAGAAGAGCACGTACTACAACAGCTGTCTGGACGACTTTGAAAAGGGCGGCAGCGAGGAGCAGCTGGACGCCTTCTTCGGCGCGCTGAAGGCACGGATCGTGCCGCTGATGCGGCGCGTCACGGCGGAGGGAAAGCCCATCCGCTCCGACTTCCTCACCCGCCCCTGCTCCATCCCGGAGCAGGAGGCCTTCTCCCGGTATCTCCTGGAGCTGGAGGGCCTGCGTCCCACGGCGCTGGTCCTGTTCACCACCGAGCACCCCTTCACCACCAACTTCGGCCCCACGGACGTGCGGGTCACCACCCACTACCATGAGGACGCCTTCATCTCCAACGTGTTCACCACGCTTCACGAGGGGGGTCACGCCCTCTTTATGCAGAACGAGCCGGAGGAGTTTTACAAAAACCATCTCTCGGACTCCATGAGCTGCGCCATGCACGAGTGCATATCCCGGTTTTTTGAAAACATCATCGGCCGGAGCGAGGCGTTCATCCGCTTCGTCTACCCCAAGCTGCGGGAGGTGTCTCCCTCCGTGATGGAGGGCGTCAGCGAGCGGGAACTCTACGAGGCGGTGAACATCGCCGCTCCCGGCCTGATCCGCACCGAGGCGGACGAGCTGACCTATTCCATCCACATCCTCATCCGCTACGAGATCGAGAAGGAGCTGGTGAACGGCCGCGTCGCCGTGGACGAGGTCCCGGCCCTCTGGAACGCCAAGTATAAGGAATACCTGGGCGTGGACGTGCCGGACGACGCCCGGGGCTGCCTGCAGGACGTCCACTGGTCCGGCAATTTCGGCTATTTCCCCTCCTACGCGCTGGGCAACGCCTACGGGGTCCAGATCCTCCGCACCATGGAAAAGGACTTCGACGTGTTTGCCGCGGTGGAGAGGGGAGAGCTCGCCCGGGTGGCGGACTGGCTGCGGGAGCACGTGTTTTCCATCGCCTCCCTCATGGATCCCGACCCATGGATCCGCGCCATTACCGGGGAGAGCCTGAATCCGGATTATTTCCTTGACTACCTGGAGAAAAAATACGCCGCGATCTACGATCTGAAGTAAGAGGACAGAGACTGTGATCATTACCGTACTGCAGCTCATCGCCATATTTGCCGTGCCGCTGCTGATCCTGCGGTGGAGGGAGCGGGGGCTCATCCGCACCTTCGGCACCATCGCCATGGCCTATTTCTGGGGCATCGTCGTCGCCGTGGCGGTGTGGCTGCTCAACAAGCTGGGGCTGGACTTTCATCTCAATGCCGACGTGGGACAGATCAGCAGCTATGCGTGCATCGGCCTTGCGATCCCGCTCCTGATGTTTTCCACAGACCTGGGAGAAGTGCGGCGGCTGGCAAAGCCGGTGCTCATCTCCTTTGCCTCGCTGCTGATCGCGGTGATGGCGGTGGTGCTGGTCGTCGGCCGCACCATGGGCGCCGCCTTCCCCTGGGGACGGCAGCTCTCGGCCATGGCCACGGGGATGTACACCGGCGGTTCGCCCAATTTCAACGCCGTGGGCGTGATCCTGGCCGTGCCGGCAGACGTGATCGCCGTGGGAAATCTGGGGGACATGATCGTGGGGACCGTGTTCTACATCTTCATCCTCCTGGCCGCCAAGCCCCTGTTGGGGCGGCTGCTGGACCGCCGGGCCCGAAAGGGCCCCTACATGAAGGGAGACGGCGAGACCGCCAATGTGGACGCCCTGGAATGGCACGGCTTTTCCCGGGGCATCCGGCGCAATCTGCTGCTGGCCCTGGGCTGCGTGGCCGTGGGCGGGGCCGCGGGCTTCGTGATCTGGAAAATCAAGGGAGGGGTTCTCACCGATCCTCTGGTCCCGGCGGTGATGATCGCGGGTACCGTGCTGGGCCTGGCCCTGTCCTTCGTGAGATCTGTCCGGGAGGTCCCGGAGAACGCAGCGGCGGGACACTATCTCATCCTGGTGTTTTCCTTCGCCCTGGCCAGCTCCCTGGACCTCACCACGCTCCGGGGCAGTTTGATCCGCACGGTGGCGCTGCTGGGGGTCATCACGGTGTGCTCCTTCGCGATCCACGCCCTTTTCTGCCGGGCGTTCCGCATCGACGCGGACTGCGCCATCGTCACCATGACGGCGGGGCTTTACGGCCCGGCTTTCATCCCGGCGGTGACCAAGCAGCTGCGCAACGACGCCCTTACGGCCCCCGGCCTCATCTGCGGGGCCCTGGGCTACGCGGTGGGCACCCTGCTGGGCACCGGGATATTCTATCTTCTGTAACGGACCGGAATAAACGCCCCGGCGGATCTCTCCGCCGGGGCGTAACGATTTATCCGGGACTTTCAGTCAAACGAAAGGATCGCCTTTGTCAGCTCCTCCGGGGTGACGTTGGGGTTGTGATACCGTTCCCGCTTTTCGGTGACGGCGCCCATGGAAATGGCCCCCACCGGGCAGTACTGGAGACAGCCCAGGCAGCCGATGCAGTCCAGCCCGAACTGGGGATGGATGCCCTGCATGTGGATGTTGCCCCGGGGGCAGATCTTCACGCACCGGCCGCAGCCGATGCAGTCGGTGCTGGCGTCCAGCAGCGCGGCCTTCTTCTTGCTGAGGGCGGGCCAGGCCTTGGACTCGATCTGATTGACCAGGGCCTTGGGAGGAGCCTTGCCGGTGCGCTTTTTCGCCAGCAGGTCGGCGGCGATCCGCCCGGCGGCCTGTTCGCTCCCCGCCTGGGATTTTTCCGGAGAGGCGGTGAGGTCATGGGGGAACAGCCAGATGCAGGAGCACTGATGGGACACCCCCGCCCAGTAGTCCAGGGGATGGAGCCGATGGAGAATATGGAGCCCGCAGCCGGGATACCCGGCGTAGGTGACCACGCCGAAGGTGTATGTACCGGGGGTGATCATGACCCTGCCCGCGTATTCCTCCACACGGCCGGGAAGACCACCGGCGTAGCAGGGGAAGAGAAAGCCCACCCGCTCGCACTCCCGGGCGTCAAAGTCCACGGGCTCGGAGCGCATCATCACGATATCCGTGTCACCCATCTGCCGGGCGATGTTCTTGGCCAGATCCAGGCAGTTGCCCGTGCCGGAAAAGCAGTAGATCCTGTTTTTCGCCATGAGGTTTGCCTCCTTATAGTTTACATAAATAATTTATCGTAAATTATTCGGCCAGAGCCGCGTCCACCTCCGCCCGGGTGGGGATGGAGGGAGCGGCGCCGGGGCGGGTGACCCCGATGGAGGACGCCTTGCTGGCCCGGCGCATGCACTCCGGGAGGGGACGCCCCTCCATGAGGGCGCCGATGAAATACCCGGTGTAGGTGTCTCCGGCGGCGGTGGTGTCCACGGCCTTCACGGGGAAGGCGGGCTGGATCGCCTCCTCCACGCCGTCCGGCGTCACCCGCCAGGCCCGGCTGCCCGCCTTGCCCAGGGTGAGGAGGAGGGAGACGGCGGGATATCTCTCGTGGATCACGGCCCAGGCGTTTTCCGGCTCCTCGCTGCCGGAGAGCTGGGCGGCCTCCACCTCGTTCACCAGCAGCCAGGAGAGCTTGCCGAAATCCACGGCCCGGAGCTTTTCGTTGAAGGGAGAGGGGTTGAGGACGATCTTCATGCCGCGGGCAAAAGCCCTGTCCACGAGGAAGGGCAGATCGTTGATCTCATTCTGCAGCACCAGATAATCGCCCTCGCCGAAAGCGGCCAGGGTCTCCTCCACCTGGGAGGGGGCGATGCACTGGTTGGAGCCGCCGAAGAGGAGGATGCAGTTTTCCCCGGAGGGATTGACCTGGATCACCGCGTTCCCCTGGAGCTCGTCCACCGGGAGAAGATACGTCACATCCACGCCGTTTTCCGCCAGCAGGTCGCGGAGCATGCCGCCCCCGACGCCCAGGCAGCCGGCGTGATACGTCTCCGCCCCGGCGCGGGCCAGAGCCACGGACTGGTTGAGCCCCTTCCCGCCGGGGACCACCTTCTGGGAAAGGGAGCTGAGGGTTTCTCCGGGCTGGACGAAGTGGTCCACCGCATAGACGTAGTCCAGATTCAGAGAGCCGAAATTCAATACTTTCATACCGCGCCTCCGCTGCCGCACCGACGGCTTTTTCTTTATATTGTACCGGGGATCCCGCTTTTTTTCAACAGCTTTTTGCCGCAGGGGAGGCCGTTTTCAAGCGGCCATCCCTGCGGTGCGTTATTCGTCTGCCCGGCGGAAGATTTCCTTCCCGGCGCCGATCTCAAAGGGATGCCTCACGATCCCCGGATCCACCGGCCGGAAGGGGCCCGGGGCATACCGGGGCTCCGGCGAAAAGGCCCGGCGGTAAGCTCCGCCGACCCATGGGCGGACAAACAGAATAAACCTTGCAATTATCCGATGATTGCAATAGTATAAAAAATCAGATTATATTTGACAGACAGAGCATGCGAAAGCCGATAATCATTCTGAATCGGTTGTGCGGTGCTGTTGAGGAGAAAAAACGGTATGGGTATCGTCTATTTAGTCGGCGCCGGGTGCGGCAGCGGCGACCTGATCACGGTCCGGGGACTTCGGGTCCTGCGCGCGGCCGATGCAGCGAGCAGATCGACGCGGCTGTGGAAAAGGCCCAAACGGCCCGGAACGGGGAAGACGGCCCCACGGTGCTCTATCTCCGGGCGACAGCAGCCAGCGTAAAGGCCAAGAGCAGCCGGGGCACCGTCCTGGGTGAAATGCTGAAGGATCTGGGTTGTATAAACATTGCGGACGGCAGTACGATGCTGGAGAATCTGAGCATCGAGGAGATTATTCTCCGTGACCCGGAGTATATCTTCATCGTCGAGCAGGGCAATGACACGCAGGCGGTGGAGGATAACCCCCGGAAAATGCTCCTGGACAGCCCTGCCTGGTCCAGTCTTTCCGCCGTGAAAAACGGGAAAATCTATTATCTGGACGGGAGCCTGTATAACCTGAAGCCCAATGACCGCTGGGGCATTGCCTACGAACGGCTGGAAGAACTGCTCTATGAATAAGGCTGCGGCTGAATGAAACAGCGGTCGGAACCCGTCGGACAGCGAAAAAAGAGATCGTCGGAAAATGGCACTTCGTAAGGAAGTCCCACTTTGTTTTCAAGTGCTGAGAGATGACCGATTTAATAATCAGTAATCCTACAACAAACAGAACATCTATGGCTTTTGTTATAATGAATAAGGACATATAGATATGGCGTCGTGGATGATACATCTTAGAATTGCAGACGATCTTCTTATGCGTCTTCACCGAATCGATGAAACTGCATTTGTTATGGGAAACATCGCTCCGGACAGCGGAGTTCCAAATTCAGAGTGGTCGGAGTTCCATCCGCCCAAAACTGTAACGCATTTCTATAAGGAGACAAAGTCAGGACGGGTCATTGATGTAGATTCATTCTGCAGGAGTTATTTCAGTGAGGATCTTATCAGTACGTATAGCTTAAGGGAATATTCCTTCTTTTTAGGCTATTATCTTCACCTTCTGACCGATGTCCGATGGACAGAGACGATTCTTTCTGGGCTAAAAAAGGATTACCCAAAAGCATATGCCGAGAGTAAAAACAAACTGATCGAGACCGCAAAAGAGGACTGGTACGATCTTGATTTCCTCTATCTGGAGAAACATCCGGACTTTCATGCTTTTTCTGTTTATGAGAATGCCATAGGTTTTGACAACGTATTTATGGACATATTCAGCAGGGATGCATTTGACAACAGGCGTCAGTATATCTGCGGCTTTTATCGTAGCGGGGAACATGGTGACCTTTACAGAGAGTACAAGTACTTTACGTGGGATCAGTCAGATGCTTTTGTTAAGGACACATCGAAGTTGCTTTTGGAACAAGCAAGTTTTGCTTTGAAAGAATAAAGAAGTCTATTCTATCATTTTTAGTCGGGGAAATTATCCCTTGTCCACCGTCATAACGAGCATCGGATTTTGCACCCAAAATCCGCAACAGGCAGACAAAACAGGCGTGACCGTGGCGGTCACGCCTGTTTCATGTTCTTTTAGCCGGTTATTGCTTGTCTCAACGCGTCTTTTCTGCAATCCTTTTCGCCATGCTGAGAAGTATAATGATGCGGCAATGTGTTCAACACCTCATCGGTCAGCCTTGTGGCTGACAGCTTCCCCTCAAGGGGAAGCCTTTGGATGATGCAGTTCCTCGAGCCTTCCCCTTGAGGGGAAGGCGGCTCGGCATCAGCCGAGACGGATGAGGTGGAGACGGGCGCAAACCTTCGTCCAGGGCCGCTTCCTTGCGGAATACGCTCCGATGACGAGCTCTTTTTGTGTTCATTCATCGTGCCAGCGGAAGTTTTCCTTCCCGGCGCCGATCTCAAAGTGATACCGCACGATCCCCAGATCCACCTGCCAGAAGGGGCCCAGGGCATACCGGAGCCGGACGGCGCCGTCCTTCTGCAGCTCCAGGGTAAAGGCCTGGCGGTTCATGGCGGTGGGGGCCAGCAGCGCGGCCTCCGTGCCGGAGCGGAACCAGTCGGGGATCTCGCCCCGGACCTTCATCACTTCCTCCGGCTTTTTGGACTTGCGTTCTTTTCCGTCGTCCTCCCCGTAGCCCAGCGCCGCGGCGATGACGAAGACCTCTCCGTTCTCCAGGGTGTAGGCCTTGGCCCTCTTGGCGTGGGAAAGGCCCGCCCAACAGGAGCGCAGACCCAGCTCCTGGGCGAAGAGCAGGATCTTTTCCCCGTAGTAGCCGCACCGTTCCTCCAGCCCCGGGGCGCGCGGCCCGGTAAAGGCCAGATAGTTGGCGCACCGGGAGAAGGTCCGGCTGAAGCCGGCGGGCTCGTTGCACAGAAGCTGGATGTGCAGCCCGGACTCCTGGTTGCACAGCGCCGTAAAGGCCTCCAGCTTGTCCCGCACGTCCCCGGCCAGGGGCTTGTCCAGATACCGGCGCACGGAGTGCCGCTGCCGGATGATCTCCATGGGTTCCATACGCATCCCTCCCGGGAAGAGTATAGCACAGCCCCGGCGGGATTTCCACCGAAATCAGAGAAAACCCCGAAGGTCGGCGGAGAGCTGGGCCTCCAGATGGATCAGTTTTTTGGCGATGTCCTTGGACTCCTCGTCCGCCGCCTTATACTGGTTGAGATACCGGCTCAGGGACTTGACGCCCATGTTGCACCCGTCGATCATCAGATCGGCGATGGTGCTGTCCGCCTCGTTCATGGCCAGCTTCATGTCCGTCTTCAGCCCGGCCATGGCGGAGACCACCGGACTGGGTTCCTTTCCCCGGTCCCGGAACCGGTCCAGACGCTCCTGGATCCGGGTGTTCAGCCGCTCATGTTCGATCTTTCCCTCTGAGAGCATCCGGCGCATGGCGTCGGATCGCACGTTTTTGAGTACCTGGTCGATGGAGGCGGTGCCCATTTTCACCCCCGCGTCGCATTCCCGCAGCAGACGAACGGTATCCTGTTGGCTCATAGCATGATCCCCCTTTTCGTGATACGGACAGTATGTCCCGTATCCCGCGGGTTTATGTGGGATCCGGGAAAACACGCGGTTCGGACGGTTGCAAACGGCGGGCGGATATGATACTATCAGCGTATCGGTTTTCCGCGAAAAAGGAAGAAGGATCGAGCCCGGAAGAGGGGGCGAACATTTGAAAAAAGTCATCTGGATCGTGAATCAGTATGCCTCCCATCTGGAGGAACGGCATCGGAACCTGGCCGCGTATTTCGCCCGGGAGGGCCGCACGGTGGTGGTGATCACCGCCTCCTTCCACCACGGGACCCACGAGTATCTCTATGACGACGACGTGAAGATCGTGGAGCGGGAGGAGAACGTATGGTACGTATACCTTCGCTCCTCTCCGGTCTATCATTCCAACGGCGGCAAGCGCATGGTGAACATGGCGGACTTCTGCCGCCGTTACCTTCAGAACCACGTCCGGATCGCCGCGGAGCTGGGGAAGCCGGACGTGGTGATCGGCTCCTCGGCGCCCCCCTTCATGTGGGAGATCGCCTACCGCACCGCCCGGCGCTTCGGGGCGAAGTTCATCGCGGAGTTCCGGGACATCTGGCCCCTCTCCCTGGTGGAGGTCCAGGGCGTCAGCCCCGGCCACCCGCTGGTGAAGGTGTTCGCCGCCATGGAGCGCCGCGCCTACCGCCGGGCCGACGCCATCGTGGGCACCATGCCCTACGCCTGGCGCCATGTGTGCGAGGAGATGGGCTTTCCCCGGGAGAAATTCCACTGGATGTCCAACGGGCTGAATGTGGAGAAGGCGGACGCGGCGCTGGAGGCACACGCCCCGGCCCTTCCGGCGGAGCTGGACGAATACCTCACGAACCGCCGGTGCTGCATGTACATCGGCAGCATCGTGAAGAGCGAGAGCGTGGACTATATCGTGGAGTGCTGGGAGCGGGTCCGGGACAAGGATATCTGTCTGGCCGTCGTGGGGGACGGGAACGTGGCTCCCCGGATCGACGGGATGATCCGGGAGCTGAACACGGACCGGGTCCGCCGCTTCCCGTCCATCGCCAAGGAGCAGATCCCTCTGGCGCTGGAAAAGGCGTACTGCTGTCTCGCCGCCGTCCCAGACTATTCCATCTACCGCTTCGGGCTGAGCATGAACAAGCTGTACGATTACCTGTACGCGGGAAAGCCGGTGGTCTTCGCCTGCGGCGCGGAGAACATCGTCGCCCGGACGGGCGGCTTCGTCGTCCCCTTCGGGGACCGGCAGGCCATGGCGGACGCCATAGAGAGGATCCAAAGCATGGACGACGAGACCCTTGCCCGGATCGCCCGGGAGGGAAAAAAGCTCATCCGGGAGGAATACGATTACCGGATCATCGCCCGGCGGTATCTGGAGCTGATGGAGTCGCTGTGATCCGGCGGACGATACGGAAACTGTTTCAACGCCCCCGCGGCCGGACGCACCGGCCGCGGCGGAAAGAGGGGAGAGGGACATGAGCGAACGCCCGCTGGTCAGCGTGATCATCCCGGTGTACAACACGGAAGACTTCCTGCCCCTGTGCATGGAGACCGTCCTGGGCCAGACCTGGCGGGAGCTGGAGATCCTGCTGGTGGACGACGGCTCCGGTCCGGCGTGCGCCGCCCTGTGCGACGAATACGCCGCCCGGGACAACCGGGTGCGGGTGATCCATAAGGCGAACGCCGGGGCGGCCGCGGCCCGGAACACCGCCCTGGACGCCATGACCGGGGACTACGTCACCTTTGTGGACAGCGACGACTACATCGCCCCGGACATGATCGAGGCGCTGATGGAACTGATCCTCGCCCACGACGCGGACATGGTCCATTCCCGGGGCATCTACACCACCCGGCGGGAGCGGTTCCCGGTGGAGCAGCCGCCCCTGAACGTCCGGGAGGGGGAGGGGCGCTCGGTGCTTTACCGGCTGCACTCCTGGCGTCCTGCCATATGGCCCAAGATCTACCGGCGCGCCCTCTGGGAAAAGCTGCGCTTCCCCGAGCTGCGGATCTACGAGGACGACGGCATCACCGTTCCGCTGCTGTGGAACTGCGGGAAGATCGTTTATACCAACCAGCGGTATTATTACTATTACCTCTCCGACAACAGCATCATGCGCACGCCCTTCGCCAAAAAACGCTTCGACATGCTGAAGGTGTTTTCCCTCCGCCGGGATTTCTACCGGCAGGTGGGCGCGGCGGAGCTGGAAGAGCGCAACGCCGTGGACTGGTACCTCCACATCTACCGGATCCGGTGCGATATGCGTCTGGACCGCTGGCCGGAGCGGAAGGAGTATCTGCCCATGCTGGCAGAGCAGGAGAAGGAGCTCTCCTGGGTGCGCAAAAGCCGCTTCTTCACGCCCCGCTATAAGCTCAAGCGTCTGGTGCTGAAGTACTTTCCTCATCTGGCGGGGCTCTACTTCCGGAAAAAGGCCCTGTCCCTGATCGACGATTGAAAAGACCCCTTCGCGGATCTCATCCGCGAAGGGGTCTTTTCAGGTTTCTCCGTATCGCTCAAACAAGCGGTCCACGATCCCCGGATGGGTCCGGTAATCGAATTTCCGTGCGAACAGGCAGGCGGGGTCTGCATGGGTCAGTTCGTCGAAATCGTCCTCGGTGAATACATAGGGATTGCCCCGCTTCCAGTCCAGATACCGGCAGCAGTTTCGGTGGTTGCCGTCGTAGGCGTTGGGGCGCAGGGTGTCCCGGAACGGGGAGCCCGCCGCCAGGGACTGGATCACCAGCTCATCCGGGCAGTAGGTGGCGCGGAAGATCTCCCGGATCCAGTCCTCTTTGGAGAGGACGTACTCCGCGAAGGGACGGGTGATATCGAACCATTGGGTGCCCTTCTGGAAGACCACCTCGGGCGGATACTTCCGGGTACGGTCCACCCCGAACACCAGCTGCGCGCCGATGGAGGCGTTGCGCAGCAGCCGGCGCAGCCAGACCTTCCGGATGTTAAAGCGCTGGAAGGGATAGTAGAACTGTACCCTCCATCGGTCGTGCCGGGAGATCTCCGGGTGAGCAAAGTTAACATAATTTATATTATTGTTACTTTCAAAGAAACCTTCGATGTCTTCCCGGCTCTGGATCGGCATGTCCACCCCGGAGAGCAGGTGGTAATAGTCGTACCCGCCGGGGACGGCGGACCGGAGCAGGCTCAGCTCCGCCTCCACCATGGAGAAGTCCCCCCAGGAGATGGAGTGACGCTCCGTGAAGGTGACGCTGGATTTTTGGGGGATGGCCCGGAAGCGATCAAAGTCGAAGTCCTTCACCTTGGCGTCGATGTGGAGGAAAAAGTCTGCGTTGTCGCTGTCCAGGAAGCGCAGCTGCTTTTCCAGGATGGGGAAATTGTTGTGAGCGATGATCATCCACGCGTGTCTCACGCGCCCTCGCCTCCTTCCCCGAACCAGGCGAACAGCCGGTCCACCACCCCGGGATGGGCGGCGTAGCTGAATTTCCGGGCAAAGAGATAGGGCTCGCCGGTGTGGATCAGCTCGTCAAAGTCGGCGTCGGTAAAGGTGTAGGGCTTGCCCCGCTGCCAGTCCACGTAGCGGAGGCAGTTTTTGTGGTCGTCCCCGTAGTATTCCGGGGGCAGGGTATCCCGGAAGGGAGAGCTCATCACCAGGGTCTGGATGAACACCTCGTCGCAGCAGAAGCTGGAACGGAAGGTCTCCCGGATCCAGTCCTCTTTGGAGAGGACGTATTCCGCCAGAGGACGGGTGATGCTGAACCAGTTGGCACCCTTCTGAAGCACGGTGCCCGCGGGGTGGGTCTTCGTCCGGTCCACGAAGGGACGCTGAAGGAACACCGTGGCCCGCCGAAGGGCCAGACGTACCGCCCGGTTCTGGATATTCAGACGCTGGAGGGGGTAGTAGTAGCGGGAGCGGTCGCGGTGCTCCCGGTTGATGGCGGCGTGCTGGAAGTGGAGGAAATTCGTTCCGTTATGGGCGTCGAAATACGCCTCGATGTACGCCCGGCTCTTGACGGGCACGTCCACGCCGGAGAGAAGGTGATAATAATCGTATCCGCCGGGCAGGGCGGCCCGGAGCAGGATCAGCTCCGCCTCGATCTGCGAGACGTGGCCCCAGGAGACGCGGATCCGATCCGTGAAGGTGACCCGGGACTTTTGGGGGATGGCCCGGAAGCGATCAAAGTCGAAATGCTTCACCTTGGCGTCGATATGGATAAAGAAGTCCGCGTTTTCGCTGTCCAGAAAGCGCAGCTGCTTTTCCAGGATGGGGAAATTCCCGTGGGCCATGATGAGCCAGGCGTGGCGCAAGGCAGTTCCGCTCATGGACAGGTCTCCTTTCTTTTGTTTTCTTTTATTTTACGATGTTCCCTCCCGAAAGTCAATCGCTCCCGGCGTCGGCTGCGGCCGGGGGAGGGACAAAGTGAAAATTGACGAAGGGAGGAAGACGTGATAAAATAAACAAGATTTGAAACAGAACACAGGAGGATCACGCCATGGCAACCGATCCCGGACCGTACAGAAAGAAAAAGCGCCGTCGCCGCCGTCGCCGCAGACGTTCCCGCTGGTATATATGGGTCATCGTGCTGCTGGCGCTGCTGGGCGCCGCCGCGGCCTTTTTCCTGAGCACCTACGTTTTTGTCGGCGGGCAGGTATACCGCCGGGATGCCGAGTCCCTGGACCTTCGCAATGAACGCATTTCCCCGGAGGAATACAACAGCCTGCGGGAGAAGATGCCGGATTGCGATATCCTCTGGAGCGTCCCCATCGGGGATGGCGTCTACGACTGCACGGCGGAGCATGTGGACATCGCCTCCTTCCGCGACGGGGACGAGGCCAACTTCGCCTTTTTCCGCGGTCTTCAGTCCGTGGACGCCACCGCCGCTCCGCTGACGGCGGCGCAGTACGAGGCCATCCGTTCCGCCCTGCCCGGCGCGGCCATCCGCTGGTGCGTTCCCATCGGCGAGGGGCGGTACCCCTCCGACTCCTATTCCGTCAAGGTGGGCGACTTCACCCAGGCGGAGCTCGGGATGTTTGATTATTTCGACACCCTGCAGGAGGTGGACGCCCGCTCCGCCCAAAGCTACGACGCCATCCTGGCGCTGAAGGAAAACCGGCCGGGGCTCTCCGTGCTGTGGCGCGTGCCCTTCTCCGGCAGCGACTATCCCCAGGACGCGGAGGAGATCGCCGTCACCGATCCGTCCCTGTCCGCGGCGGACCTGGACGAGGCCCTCTCCCGGCTCCCGGGAGTGAAGACGGTCTCCGTGCCCGAGTGCCCCTGGACCGAGGCGGAGAAGGCGGCCCTGGCGGAGAAATACCCCCGGGTGGATTTCCGCTGGACCGTGTCGGTGCTGGGAGAGAAATTCACCAGCGAGCAGGAGGAACTCTCCTTTGCCGGAAGGAGTCTGACCGACGCCGATCTGGCCGAGCTGCAGGAGAAGCTGCCCTATTTCCCGGAGCTGCGTTCCATCGACTTTACCGGCTGCGGCCTCTCTCCGGAGCAGCTTCTGCCGCTCCAGGAGGCGTATCCCGATCTGGAGCTGCTTTTCAGCTTCGATCTGCTGGGGGTGAAGGTGAACACCGCCGATACCCTCATCGACCTGAGCAACATCCCCATGGACTCGGCGGAGCCGCTGGAGAAGATCCTTCCCTTCATGCATCACCTGGAGAAGGTGGATATGTGCGACTGCGGCCTCTCCGACGAGGAGATGGACGCCCTGAACAAGCGGCACGAGCAGACGCAGTTCGTCTGGATGCTCCACATCGACTACTACAAGATCCGTACGGACACCACGGCCTTCCGAGCCTCCTCCAACCATTACAGCTCCTTTGACGCCAACTCCATCCGGAGACTGGCGTACTGCGAGAACATGATCGCCATGGACCTGGGGCACCGGCTGTATTTCAACGGCGTCAACCTGGAATTCCTGCGGGGCATGCCCCATGTGAAGTATCTGATCCTCATGCAGTGCTATGCCATGGACCTCACGCCGCTGGCCGACTGCAAGGAGCTGATCTGGCTGGAGCTGAACCTGTCCCTGGCGACGGACATCACCCCGCTGAAGGGCTGCGACAGTCTGCACGACCTGAACATCACCTTCATGCCCCTGGACGGCCAGAGCGCCTGCGATACCATCGCGGCCATGCCCCAGCTGGAGCGTGTCTGGTGCAGCAAAGGGCAGTTCACCGACGAGCAGCTGAAGACCATGCAGGACGCAAATCCGGAGCTCCTCCTTCATGTGGTCATGGGTCCCACCACCAGCTCCAGCAAGGATCCCTGGCGGTTCGATCAGGACTACTACGACATGCGGGACGAGATGAATATGTTCTACATGGACGGCGTGGGCTACATCGACTACAAGATCATCGACGGGGTCCGGTATGAGCTGGATCCGGAATTCCTGGCCCAGCAGGGAGACACCTCCCACGACAAGGACCGGGGCTGAACGCCCGACAGCAGCCGGCCATCCTTCCGGGATGGCCGGCCTTTCTGTTCCGGCGTCCGCCGGTCCCCGGGGAAAGGGATTGCGTTTTCCGTGTCCGTCTGGTATTTTATATTAGATAAGCATCCCTGTCCGCCGCGGTTTCCGGCGGCGGAGCGGAACCATGGCCTGCCCGTACGGGCGGGAGGGAGAAAGCGAATGAAGATCTGTCATCTGACAAGCGCCCACCCCCAGGAGGATATCCGGATCTTTCAGAAGGAATGCGTCTCTCTGGCGCGCCGGGGATACGAGACGTATCAGATCTCCTGCGGGGATACATACGACAAAAACGGCGTGCATCTCATCGGCGTGGGCGCCCCGGAGCGGGGCCGGGCCGGGCGGATGCTCCGCGTCACACGCAGGATCTATGAAGCCGCCCTCCGCCTGGACGCCGATGTGTATCACTTTCACGACCCGGAACTGCTGCCCTGCGGAGTGCGGCTCAAGCGGCGGGGGAAAAAGGTGATCTTCGACTCCCACGAGGACGTGGCGGCCCAGATCCGGGACAAGGGCTGGATCCCCGCGCCGCTGCGGGCCCTGGCCTCCCGGCTGTACCGGGTCTATGAGACCTGTGCGGTCCGGCGCTTTGACGCCGTGGTGGCGGCTACGCCTCACATCGGGGAGACGTTTGCCGGCCGGGCCCGGCGGGTGGTGGTGGTCAACAACTACCCCATGCTGGACGACGTGCGGTTCCAGGATCGCCCCTTTGAGGAGCGGGACCGGGCGGTCTGCTACGCCGGGGGCATCAGCGAGGTCCGGGGGGAAAAGGTGATGGTGGAGGCCATGCGGGACGTGAACGCCGTTCTTCGTCTGGCCGGGAACCACAAAAAGGAAACCGTCGGCTCCATGGGCGGCGGCCGCTGAGGAGGCGAGAAACGTATGGTCGAATACATCGGAACGCTGGACCGGGCCGGGATCAACGCCCTGTACGCCGACAGCCGGGCCGGAATCGTCCTCTATCAGCCCGCCCGGAACCATTACGAATCCCAGCCCATCAAGCTTTTTGAGTTCATGGCCGCCGGTCTGCCGGTGGTCGCCTCGGATTTTCCTCTGTGGAGGAAGCTCGTGGAGGGCAGCGGCTGCGGCCTGTGCGTGGACCCCACGGACCCGGAGGCGGTGCGGGCGGCCTGCCTGCGGCTGCTGGACGATCCCGCCCTGGCCCGGAGCATGGGGGAAAAGGGCCGCGAGGCCGTGACGGCGGGGTATAACTGGAGCGTCGAGGAGAAAAAACTCTTCGAGCTGTACGACAGCCTGTAAGAACGCTGCGGGGGCCGGGATCGGAAAAAAAGATTGCGTTTCCGCCCCCGTTCTGCTAATATTTATACGGGATAATTCGGCTTTTGACCGCATTTTTTGCGTCGGAGAGATCATATGAGCGAAGATATGGGAAAAAACAAAAAAAACCGGCACGGTATCGTGGGGCTTGTGTTCAACCTGCTCCTGACCGGACTGTCGGTTTTCATTTTTTACCGCGTCTATATCAGGGCTTACGACAGCTTCGCCCACTATTTCTTCCGGGGCATCCAGCTGCTGCTCCTGCTGTATGCGTTTTTGCTGGTGCTGTTTCTCTCCCTGTACGGCGGCTACCGCATCCGGCAATCCCGGACGAGGGAGCTGATCTTCTCGTTCCTGATGGCCGGAGCCCTCGCCAACGCCATTATCTACGCCTCCTTCTGCCTTGTCGCCAAGCGGATGCTGCCGCTCTACGGCATTCTCCTCATCATGGCGCTTCAGCTTGTCACGGCGCTGGCCGTTTATATCCTGGCCCGGATCCTTATTCCCATGCTGGAGCCCGCGATCCCGGCGCTGTACATCCGGGGCGATGCCGAGTGGGACAACGAGGTCCTGCGGAAATTCGACAACCGGCGCACCCCTTACCAGCCCCGGGACACCGTGTACGGCAGCGAGGGCTGGGAGAGGCTCCGGGCGGCCATGAGGCCGTACGAGGCCGTGCTGGTGGGGGACGTGGATCCCGCGCTTCGGCAGGAGATCGTGGGGTACTGCTTCCGCACCGGGCGCAAGGTGCTGCTGATCCCCAATATGACGGACATCGTGGTGGGCAGCGCCCAGCCCATCGTCATGGGCGACTATCTGCTGTACGATCTGAACACCCAGGGCAGCGACGTGCCCTATCTGGCGGCGAAGAGACTGCTGGATATCCTGGCCTCGGCGATCGGTCTGCTGATCCTCAGTCCGCTGATGCTGATCACGGCTCTGTGCATCAAGCTGCAGGACGGGGGCCCGGTGTTTTACCGGCAGATCCGGCTCACCCGGGGCGGGCGGATGTTCCGCCTTACCACATTCCGCAGCATGATCGTGGACGCGGAGTCCCGGACCGGCGCCGTGCTGGCGGGGAAGAGCGACGACCGCATCACCCCGGTGGGCAGGGTGATCCGGGCCACCCGGATCGACGAGCTGCCCCAGCTCTGGAACATCCTGAAAGGGGACATGACCCTGGTGGGACCCCGGCCGGAGCGTCCGGAATTCTATGAAAAGATCTGCGCCGAGTATCCGGAGTTCGATTACCGGCTCAAGGTCAAGGCCGGGCTGACCGGGTACGCCCAGCTGTACGGCAAGTACAACACCTCCTTTGCCGACAAGGCCCGTCTGGATATGTACTACATCCAGCACGCCTCTTTCCTGTGGGATCTGCAGATGATCTTCTATACGCTGAAGATCATTTTCATCCGGGAGAGCACGGAGGGCGTGGAAACGGAAGACCGGGAGGATGCCGTCGTCCACTGAAAGCATGAACAATCTCAACGGATCGGCGGCGTCTTTGGCCGCCGACCCTGCTGTGAGGAGAGGACTGGATGAGGATCCTGATCGCCGGACGGGGATATTCCGACCGGGACAAGGAACAAATGGGGATCTTTGAATGGGACCAGGCCCGGGCCCTGGCGGCGGCGGGCCACGACGTGCGTTTTGCCGCCGTGGACACCCGTTCGGTCCGGCACGGCCGGCCCCTGGGCTTCCGGCAGTTCGACCATGAGGGGATGACCGTTTACTACGAATCCCTGCCGGGCGTGCCCGGCTCCCTCCAGCGCCGGGTGCAGAGCCTGGCCTCCGTCCGCCTGTGGCAGGGCGTCCGTCGGAGCGGATGGACGCCGGACGTGGTCCACGCCCATTTCGGCGCCAGCGTGCTGGAGCCGGCCAAAAGACGGGGGATCCCCTGCGTCTATACGGAACACCTGTCCATGGTCAACCGGGAGAGTCTTTCTCCCGGAGAGCTGTCCTGGCTGCGGCACACCTATTCGCTGCCGGACCGCCTGATCTGCGTCAGCCGGCCTTTGGCGGACAGCGTGCGGGAGCACACGGGGGTCCCCGCCCGGGTCGTCTGCAACGTGGTGGACACGGAGACCTTTTCCCGCCGGGAGACGGTCCCGTCCGCCGGCCCGTTCCGCTTTGCCGCGGCGGGAAATCTGATCGAGAGAAAAGGCTACGATCTCCTGCTGGACGCGCTGGCGGAGGTCCGCGCCAGGGGCTTCGACGCCGTGCTCGCCGTGGCGGGCGGCGGCGAGGAGGAGTCTGCGCTGCGGGAGCAGGCCGTCCGTCTGGGGCTGGAGGACAGGGTGGAATTCCTCGGCCGCCGGCCGCGAACGGAGATCGCGGAGCTTTACTGCCGTTCCGACGCCTTTGTGCTGGCGTCCCGCCGGGAGACCTTCGGCGTGGTATATATCGAGGCCATGGCCGCCGGTCTGCCGGTGATCGCCACCGTGTGCGGCGGACCGGAGGATTTTGTCCGGGAGGACAACGGCATCCTGATCCCCCCGGAGGACGTGAGGGCTCTGGCGGACGCCATGGAGCGGATGATCCGTACACGGGACCGCTACGACAGCGACGCCATCGCCCGCTTCGCCCGGGACAGCTTTTCTCCCGGGGCCGTTGCCGCCGAGCTGGAGAGGATCTACCGGGAAATCTGCCCGAAGGTCTGAAGGAGAAACGGATATGCCTGTTGTTTCCATCGTCGTTCCCGTTTATAACGTGGAGAGCTATCTCCGCCCGTGCGTGGAGAGCGTCCTGGCCCAGACCATGACGGACTGGGAGCTGTTTCTGGTGGATGACGGCTCCGCGGACGCCTCCGGCGCCATCGTCCGGGAATATGCGGCCCGGGACAGTCGGATCCGCGGCGTCTTTCAGGAGAACGCCGGGGCAGGGGCGGCCAGGAACCGGGGACTGGAGCTGGCAGAGGGAGAGTACGTTGCTTTTCTGGACTCCGACGACCGGTACGAGCCGGAAATGCTGGAGACCCTTCTGGCTGCCATCCGTCGGGAGAGGGCGGACGTCGCCGCCTGCGGCGCGATCATGTGCTGGGAGGACGGCAGAGAGCCGGAGAAGATGCCTCTCCGCGCCCAGGTGCTGGACGGTACGGACGCCGTGATGGAGCATTTCTTCCGGCAGGAGCAGGGCATCAGCGGGATCTGGAACAAGCTCTACCGAAGGGATCGGATCGGGGAGATCCGTTTTCGGCCCTTCGTCCGGGCCCAGGACACGATGTTCAATTTCGAAGTGCTGTCCCGCTGCGGGAAGTGCGTGAATGTTTCCCCCTGCCTGTACGATTATCTCAAGCGGGAGGGAAGCCTGACCGGGGAGAGCTTCAGCCCCCGGAAAATGGATGTGGTCCGCGTATGGCGGGAGATCTGGCGGCGGACGGAGACGGAATTCCCCACGCTGGCTCCCGCGGCCGCGGAAAAGACGGTCCGCGAGACGGACCGCCTGCTCTGCATGGGCATGGCCTCGGGCCATCCCGCCTGGCGTGCCCTCCGACGGGAGCTGGCGAACGTGCACAACGAGCTCTATCTGCGCCAGTTCTCAGGATCGGTCCCCGCGCGGAAACGGGCGGCGGACGCCCTGTTCCGCGTGTCGCCGGAGCTGTACTACCGTCTGGCCCGCCGGGGCTGAACCCCCGGGCCGGGATTGCGCTTGACCCATGGGAGGAGAGCCATGCGGATACTTTATATCACCTATGTCGATTTCAACAGGGCGACCTCCGGCTCCGGCGTGCGCCCGGGGAAAATGTACCGCGCCTTTCTGCAGGAGGGGCATCAGGTCAAGCTGCTCACCGGCTCCCAGGAGCGCACCCGCCGGGAGGAGCGCCGTTCGGATGTGGCGGATATTTCCGCCTGGCTGGACGAAAACAGGCCGGAGATCTGCTATATCGAATCTCCGGGGCAGCCCATCCTGTGGCGGGAGGACCGGGCTCTGATCCGGAAGATCCACGCCATGGGGATCCCCATCGGCTATTTTTACCGGGATTTTTACTGGCGCTTCCCCGACCTCTATCCCCGTCGAAAGGATCCGGCAGGGCGGCTGAAGGACCTGTGGCTGGATCACCTGCAGAGACAGACCGACGCCCTTTTGAACTGTGCGGATATCGTCTATTTCCCTTCCCGGGGAGCGGCGGGGTATTTCTCCTACCGGGATATGCGCGCCCTGCCCCCGGCGGGGGAGGAGCGGGATTTCGAGAGCCGCCCGGAGCCCAACGTGTGCATCTACGTGGGCGGATTGAGCGGAGGCTACGGCGGAGAGACGCTGCTGCGGGCTTTTGAACTGCTCAACCGGGGAGAGGTATGCTATCCGCTCATCCTCTGCTGTCGGGAAAAGGAGCGGGACGCGATCCCTGCGGATCTGCGGAACGCCCCCTGGCTGGAGATCCGGCACACCTCCGGGGACGGGCTGGCGCCCCTGTATGCCCGGGCCTCTCTGGCGGTGCTGCCGATCCGGCGTACGGCCTACACCGATATTGCCGTGAACGTAAAGTTTTTTGAGTATCTCAGCTACGGCCTGCCCATCGCCTGCACGGACGCTGCCGCCGTGGCGGAGCTGGTGGAGAAAAACGGCGTTGGCTTGACCGGGGGAGATTCTCCGGAGGCCATCGCCGAAACGGTCCGCGCCATGCTCTCCGACCCGGAGCGGCTGGAGCGCTGGAGGGAAAAGGCCTTTCGCTGCGTGAAGGAAGAAAACCTGTGGATCCACAGGGTCCGTCAGGTGGTCCGGGAACTGGGGGAAAAAGGGGAGGGGCGCTGAATGCACATCCTGATCCTTCCCTCCTGGTATCCCACGGAGGACGAACCGCTCCGGGGCTCCTTTTTTGCCGAACAGGCGGAGGCCCTGGCCGCTTCCGGACACCGGGTGAGCGTGTTTCCTGTTTTCAACGACGCCCCGGCTTCCTGCCGGGTGGAAAAGCGGATCCGGGGAAACCTCACGGAATATGCCGTCCACGTGAAGCCCCTCCGTTTCCATTTGACCTGGTTCCGGGTGGTCCGGACCATGGCCCGGCTGATCCGCCGGGAGCTGGCAGGTGCGAAGCCGGATATCATTCATGTCCACTCCTACGCGGCCGCCCGGTATGCCCGGGCGCTGAAAGCGCTGTTTCGCATCCCTTATGTGGTCACCGAGCACGTGAGCTGGTTTGAGCGGGGGATCCTGTCTCCCAAAGCCCTCCGGGAGGCGGCCCGGGGCTATGGCGCTGCGGACGCGGTGATCGCCGTGAGCGCCGGCCTTCGGGAACAGATCCGACCCCTCTGCGGGAGAAAAAACGTCCGGATCGTTCCCAATATGGTGAACGACCGTTTCCTGAAAACTCCTCTGGACCGGGAGGAGAGAGAAACGTTCGAATTCCTCTCCGTAGCATCCCTCCACCCGTACAAGGGCCATGACGTGCTGCTGCGGGCCTTCGCCCGGACGGCGGCGGAGCACGGCGGCGTCCGGCTCACGATCTGCGGCGACGGGCCGGAAAGGCCAAACCTGGAGATCCTGGCCGGAGAGCTCGGACTCCGGGACCGGGTCGCCTTCCCCGGCGCCGTTTCCCGGGAGGAAGTAGCGGAACGGCTGCGGCGCTGCCGCGCGTTCGTCCTGGCCAGCCGGATCGAGACCTTTGGGATCGTATATCTGGAGGCCATGGCCTGCGGCCGCCCCATCCTCATGACGAAGACCGGCGCCTGGGAGCAGTTGGCCCTGCCGGAGACCGGGATCGCCGTGGACATCGACGATGAGGACGCTCTGGCGGCGGCCATGGGGACTATGATCCGAAACTACGACCGTTACGATCCGGAGCGGATCCGGGAATACTGCCGGGACCGTTTTTCTCCGGAGGCGGTCTGCCGTCAGCTGACGGCGATCTACGAAGAGACGGTCCGTCGATAAAAACCCCCGGGAGCACCGGTAAAAGGATTTTTTGATATGTCCTCAAGAACCTCCAATTCGGCAAAAAACGTATCCACCAGTCTGTTCGGACAGGTACTCGCCATTGCGCTGAACTTTGCTGTCCGCACGGTCTTCATCTATACCCTCACCGAGAGCTATCTGGGGATCAACGGCCTGCTGAGCAGCATCCTGTCGGTGCTCACGCTCACGGACCTGGGGCTGGCCAATGTGATGGTGTACGCCCTCTTCAAGCCCATGGCGGAGAGGGACGTGGAAAAGGCCAAATCTCTGCTGCGCTTTTACCGGAACGCCTTCCGGACGGTGGGGCTGGTTTTCTTTGCCCTTGGCATGGCGCTGCTTCCGTTCCTGCCGTACCTGGCCAAGGGCTCCACCGACCTGGTGGATCTGAAGCTGGTCTATTTCCTCTATGTCCTGGATACGCTCAGCTCCTACCTGTTTTTCGCTTACATGCAGAGCGTGCCCAACGCGGATCAGAAGAGCTACCGGCTCGCCGGCATCCACTACATCTCGGAGATCGCGACGGCGGCGGTGCGCTGCCTGTGCCTGCTGCTCTTCCGGAAGACGCCGGCCCTGTCCTTTTACGTTTACGCGGGCGTAGGCGTTCTCTCCAAGGCGCTCATCAATATCGTCCGCAACGGCAAGATCCGCCGTTTGTATCCCTGGACGAAGGACCGGGAGGTCACGCCCCTGGCCCGGGAGGACCGGAACGATATCCTGAAAAATGCGGCGGGCATTACTACCTCCCGGATCTGTTCCGTGCTGAACGACGGGATCGACAGCACCATCGTCTCCGCTCTGGTGGGGCTGGCGGAAACGGGCATCTTTTCCAACTATATTTTCATCCGCCGGTATCTCCACAAGATCCTGTCGTCCATTTTCGGCTCCATCCACGCCAGCATCGGGAATCTGTTCGCGGTGGAGTCCCGGGAGAAAAAGGAGTCCTTTTTCAAATCCCTGCAGCTGATGTACTTTTGGACGTACGGCTTCTGTGCCATCTGCCTGTGGATGCTGTACGATGTGTTCATCACCGTCGTGTGGCACACGCGGCTGCTCTCCCAGTTCTGTGTGTTCCTCCTGGTTTTCAACTTCCTCATCGAGGGCATCGCGGGGGCTGCGGTGAAATACCGGGACGTGGCCGGGATGTACTGGAAGACCCGATACCGGTATATCATCTCCTCCGTTTTCAATGCCGTGATCTCCGTTGTCCTGACGGGCCCCCTGCACATGGGCGTGGCGGGCGCACTTCTGGGCACCACGGCCAGCCTGGTGATCATGCTGAGCTATGATCCGGTGATCGTCTACCGGGACATCTTCCAAAAAAAGGCGAGGGAGTATTACCGGACCTATTTTCTGCTGCTGTTTCTGGCCTTGGGGACCGGGGCGCTGGTCCATGTTCTGGGGCTGCCGTTTTCCGGGTACACGTGGGGCAACCTTGTCATTCGGCTGCTTCTGTGCCTGGCGGTGCCCAACGGCCTGGGGTATCTGATCTTCCGGAAGGATCCCCGTGTCATCTATCTGCGCGATACGGCGCTGGGACTGTGGCGGCGCATCCTCGCCAAAGTGAGACGCCGGGGCGGGGCCGGCGCGTGACGCATAAAACCGAAATCTCAACGATTCAGATAAAGTTAAGATAAAGAAGGTACAAAAATGACACTGAAGGAAAAACTGCTGGCCAGGGAGGCTACCCTGGGCGTGATCGGTCTAGGTGATGTGGGACTGCCTCTGGCGGTGGAAAAGGCAAAGGCCGGCTTCAAGGTCTTCGGCTTCGACGTCCAGAAGGGAAAGGTAGACATGGTCAACGCCGGGCACAACTATATCGGCGACGTGGTGAACGAGGACCTGAAGGCCCTGGTGGACGCGGGACAGCTGAAGGCGACCTCCGACTTCGCGGATGCGGCGCGGTGCGACTGTGTGTGCATCTGCGTGCCCACGCCTCTGGACGCCCATCAGCAGCCGGACATCAGCTACGTGCGCTCCTCCACGGAGAGCATCATGCCCTTTGTCCACAAAGATATGCTGGTGGTGCTGGAGAGCACCACCTATCCCGGCACCACCGAGGAGCTGGTGAAGCCCATTCTGGAAAAGTCCGGTCTCCGGTGCGGCAGGGACTTTTATCTGGCGTTCTCTCCCGAACGGGTAGACCCGGGCAACCTGATCTACAAGACCAAGAACACCCCCAAGGTGGTGGGCGGCTGCACCCCCGAATGCACCGAGGTGGCCGCCGCCATGTACGAGACGGTGCTGGAGGCGCCGGTCTATAAGGTCTCCTCTCCCGCCATCGCGGAGATGGAGAAGATCCTGGAGAACACCTACCGGAACGTGAACATCGGCCTCATCAACGAGCTGGCCATCCTCTGCGACCGGATGAAGATCGACATCTGGGAGGTCATCGACGCCGCCAAGAGCAAGCCCTACGGCTTCCAGGCCTTCTACCCCGGCCCCGGTCTGGGCGGCCACTGCATCCCCCTGGACCCGTATTATCTCAGCTGGAAGGCCCGGGAATACGGCTTCCACACCTCCATGATCGAGGCGTCCATGATGGTCAACGACCGGATGCCCGAATACTGTGTGGACCGGACGGCCCGGATCCTCAACGGCGTGAAAAAGAGCGTCAACGGCGCCAAAGTGCTGGTGCTGGGCGTGGCCTACAAGCAGAATATCGACGATTTCCGGGAGAGTCCGGCCATCTGCGTCATCGAGGAGCTGCTGCGCCGGGGCGCGGACGTGGAATACTTCGATCCCTGGGTGCCCAGGTTCCGGAAAAAGGCCCTCACCATGGAGAGCATTCCCGCCCTCACCCCCGAGGCCCTGGAAAAGGCCGATATCGTGCTGGTGACCACGGCGCACACCAATGTGGACTACGAGCTGGTGCAGAAGCACGCCCGCCTGGTATTCGACACCAAGAACGCCATGAAGAACGTGGCGGCGCGGGACAACATCGAAGTGCTGTAAGTATGAAGATCATGACTGTCGTGGGAGCCCGGCCGCAGTTCATCAAGGCGGCTGCGCTCTCCCGCGTTCTCCGGCGGGAGCATACGGAGATCCTTGTCCACACCGGACAGCATTACGACGCCAACATGTCCGACATCTTCTTTGAGGAGATGGAGATCCCCCGGCCGGACTACCACCTGGGCATTTCCGGCGGCAGCCACGGGGAAATGACCGGCCGGATGCTCATGGAGCTGGAAAAGGTGGCGCAAAGGGAAAACCCCGACGCTCTGCTGGTCTACGGCGACACCAACTCCACCATGGCGGCGGCCCTGGCCGCCGTGAAGCTCCACATCCCCGTGATCCATGTGGAGGCGGGGAACCGGCTGGGCACTCTGGACAACCCGGAGGAGGTCAACCGGATCGTCACCGACCACGTGTCCCGGCTGCTGTTCTGCGCCACGGAGGACGCCCGGCAGAAGCTGGTCCGGGAGGGACTGGGGGACCGGGCCCATGTGGTGGGCAACATCATGTACGACTCCTTCCTTCACTTTGCGGACAAGCCCTGGGAGCCCCGCATCCTGGACCATGAGGGCCGCCCGGTGCCGGTGCCGGCGGAGTTCTACTACATGACCTGTCACCGTCAGGAAAACGCGGGGAGCGACGAGCCCCTCACGGAGATCCTCCACGCCATGAACAGCCTGGACGCCCCCACGATCTACGCCGTCCACCCCCGGAACCGGGAACGGGCGCTGCGTATCCGGGAGCGGGACGGGCTGGACAACATCCTCCTCACCCAGCCGGTAGGATATTCGGATTCCGTTCATCTCACCCAGCACGCCAAAAAAATCGTTACGGATTCCGGCGGGCTCCAGTGCGAGGCGTTTTACGCCGGCGTCCAGTGCGTGTTCATCCTGGATTATGTGGTGTGGCCGGAAACCATGGTGGGAAACCGAAACCAACTGGCGAAGCCGGACCGGGCGGATATCCTGCGAAAGCTGTCCGCCGAACAGACCGTGGATCCCGCCTACCGGCCCTTTGGGGACGGGCACACGGCGGAAAAGATCTGCGACGTTTTGAGGGAAGTCAAGCTATGAGATACGCCCTGATCGGCTGCGGCATGATCGCGCCGAACCATATCAAAGCCGCGCTGGAGACGGGGCTGGAGATCGCGGCTCTCTGCGATCTGGTGGATGAGAATCTCCAAAAGACCCTGGCTCTGATCCCGGAGGAAAAGCGCGCCGGGGTGCGCCTCTACGCCGACCACCGGCGGATGCTCACGGAGGTCCGGCCGGAGCTGGTCGCTCTGGCGCTGGGGAGCGGCGTGAAGCGCGCCATCGCCTGCGACTGCATGGCGGCGGGGGCCCACGTCATCGTGGAAAAGCCCATCGCCCTCTCCCTGGAGGAGGCGGACGCCATGATCGCCTGCGCGGCGGAGAACGGCGTGAAGCTGTGCGTGAACCACCAGCTGCGCTTCTGCCCCTCGGTGCGGGCGCTGAAGGCCGCGGCGGAGGACGGGAGCTTCGGAAGAATGCTCCACGCCGCCGCCCAGATCCGGCGGAACCGGGGCAAGGCCTATTTTGACGCGGGCAAGTGGCGGGGCACCTGGAAAAACGACGGCGGCACGCTGATGAACCAGTGCATCCACTACACCGATCTCCTGGGCTGGGTCCTGGGCGATGTGGACGAGGTCTTCGCCTACACCGACCGGCTGAGCCATCCGTACATCGAGGCGGAGGACATGGGCCTGGCTCTGGTGAAATTCAAAAGCGGCGCCTACGCCGTCGTCGAGGGCACCGTGGACGTGTACCCCAACAACCTCAGCGATTCCATGGCCTTTTTCGGCGAGAACGGAACGGTGTCCGTATCCGGCAAGTATCTGGACCAGACGGAGCGCTGGCAGTTCGGCGACGGGACGGCGTCCCTGGCCGACAGTCTGCGGAAGTACGCCGTGGAGGATATGGGCACGGGCCACACCCCGGTATACCGGGACATGATCGACGCCGTCCAGGCCGGCCGGGAGCCGGTATGCTCCGGCGCCGAGGGTCGGAAAGCCCTGGAGCTGGTGCTGGGGATCTATGCCTCCGCCGCGGCGGGGAAGCCGGTGCGCTTTCCCCTGGAGCGGGGTTCCACCATGGACTATGTGGGGAGATTTGACGTATGAGCGATTATTTTGTCCATGAGAGCAGCGTGGTGGACGAGGGCGTTTCCATCGGCGCCGGGACGCGGATCTGGCATTTCTGCCACATCCAGACCGGAGCGGTCATCGGAGAGAACTGCTCCCTGGGCCAGAATGTGAACGTCTCCAACAACGTCCGCATGGGGAACGGCTGCAAGCTGCAGAACAACGTGTCCCTCTACGAGGGCGTGGAGCTGGAGGACTATGTGTTCTGCGGCCCCTCCAGCGTGTTCACCAACGATCTGACCCCCCGGGCCAAGTACCCCAAGGGCCGGGCGGGATATAAGAAAACACGGATCCGGGAAGGAGCCTCTGTCGGCGCCAACGCCACGGTGGTCTGCGGCCATACGGTGGGCCGCTGGGCGCTGATCGGGGCGGGGGCGGTGGTGACCTCCGACGTACCGGACCACGCGCTGATGCTGGGCGTCCCGGCCCGGCGGGCGGGCTGGGCCTGCGAGTGCGGCGCCATCCTGCCGGAGGACCTGGTCTGTCCGGTCTGCGGACGGAAATACCGGGAAGGGGAAAACGGATTAACGGAGGAGTAATACGATGCAGTTTCGGGATCTGCAAAAGCAGTATGAGGTTTTGAAGCCAAAAATGGACGCAGCCATGGCGGAAGTCGCCGCCTCCGCCCGGTTCATCAGCGGCCCCCAGATCAAGGAGCTGGAGGACCGGCTGGCGGCCTGGGTGGGCAGGAAGCACTGCGTCTGCTGCGCCAACGGCACCGACGCCCTGCAGCTGTGTCTGATGGCCTGGGGCATCGGCCCCGGGGACGCGGTGTTCGTGCCGGACTTCACCTTCTTTTCCACCGGCGAGGTGGTCTCCGCCGTGGGGGCGACTCCGGTGTTCTATGATGTTTCTCCCGTGACCTTCAACGCCGACGCGGAAAGCCTGGAGTCCGCGGTGGAGCTGGTAAAAAGGGAAGGGAAACTGACTCCCCGGGTGGTGGCGGACGTAGACCTGTTCGGTCTGCCCGCGGATCACGAGGCGGTCGCCGCCGTGGCGAAAAAGCACGGCCTCCTCTTCATGGAGGACGCGGCCCAGGGGTTCGGCGGTTCTCTCCACGGGAAGCGCAACGGCGCTTTCGGCGACGCGGCCACCACCTCCTTTTTCCCGGCTAAGCCCCTGGGCTGCTACGGCGACGGCGGCGCCGTTTTCACCGACGACGACGCCATGGCCGCCCTGTTCCGCTCCCTGTGTGTCCACGGCAAGGGGACGTTCAAATACGACAACGTGCGCATCGGCATGAACTCCCGGCTGGACACCCTCCAGGCGGCGATCCTTCAGGTCAAAATGGACGCCTTTGAGGAATACGAGCTGGCAGACGTGAACAAAGCCGCCCAATGGTACGACGAGGCCCTGGCGGACCTGCCGATGATCAGACCCACGGTCCCGGAGGGCTGGTATTCCAGCTGGGCCCAGTACACGCTCCGGCTCCGGAGTCGGGAGGAGCGGGACACGGTGCAGGCTCGCCTGAAGGAAAAGGGCGTCCCCACCATGGTCTACTACCCCAAGCCCATGCATGTCCAGAAGGCCTTCGAGGGCGGGGAACGGCACGTGCCCTGTCCGGTGACGGAGGAGCTGTGCGGCACGGTCCTCTCCCTGCCCATGCACCCCTATCTCCACCGGGAGACCGTGGATGCGGTAGCTGCTGCGCTGCGGGAGGCACTGGGCTGAAAATCGGTTCCCGACAGGAATACGGCGCCCCTGCCGTCGGCGGGGGCGCTTTTATATTGCTTGCGCCGGAGATCTTTTTGTGGTATCTTTAACATGGATTTATATATGGATCGCAGGATCCATGAAGGCTGTGGATGCAGAAAGGAGTATCGTATGCTGCTTTGGATCATTATCATCGCCGCGGCGGTGGGGTTGGCTCTGATCGTGTTCGGCTCATCCCGGGCCGGAGCCCCGGCCCGCTCCGGCGTGACGCCCAAAAAGATCATCCTCCCGGTGGTGGTCCTGCTCCTGGTGGTGGCGCTGGGCTTCGGCTCGGTCTACCAGCTGCAGGAGGACGAATACGCCGTGATCACCACCTTCGGCAAACCCAGCGTGGTGAACACCTCCGGGCTGAAATTCAAGATCCCCCTCATCCAGAAGAAGACCATCGTCAGCAAGGCCACCCAGGGCTTTGCCATCGGCTATAACCTGAACACCGGCGCCAGCATCGAGGATGAGTCGCTGATGATCAGCGTGGACTTCAACTTTGTCAATGTGGATTTTTACGTGGAATACCGCGTCATCGATCCCGTGAAATACCTCTACAACAGCCGGGAGCCGGTGAACATCCTGAAAATGCTCTGCCAGAGCTACATCCGCGATACCATCGGCCTGTACGGGGTGGACGACGTGATCACCACCGGCAAGGCGGAGATCCAGTCCGCCATCCGGGACAAGATCGTGGCCCGCCTGGAGCAGGAGGACCTGGGGATCGCCCTGGTGAACATCGCCATCCAGGATGCGGAGCCTCCCACCACGGAGGTGCAGCAGGCCTTCAAGGCGGTGGAGACCTCCAAGCAGGAGGCGGAGACCGCCATCAACAACGCCAACAAGTACGCCAACGAGCAGCTCCCCGCGGCCAAGGCCAACGCCGACCAGATCCTCCAGCAGGCGGAGGCCTACAAGGCCTCCCGCATCGCCGAGGCGGAGGGACAGGCTTCCCGCTTCGCCGAGCTCTTCGCGGAGTACTCCAAGTTTCCGGAGATCACCCGGCAGCGGCTGTTCTATGAGACCATCTCCCGGGTGTTCCCGGATATGAAGGTCATCATCCTGGGCCGGGACGGCAGCCAGCTGACTACCGTGCTGCCCCTGGACAGCTTTGTGGACGCGGAAGCCGGGATCCCGGCGGACGTGGGCTGAAAGGAGGAGACGACATGGAAAACACCTCGGTGAAAAGACCCCATACCGCCCGCTGGATCATTCTGGTGGTGCTGCTGATCGTGGCGGTCATCGTGATCTCCAACTGCTTTTACGTGGTCCATCAGAACGAATACGGCATCATCCGTCAGTTCGGCGCGGTGGTGGATGTGAAGAACGAGCCCGGCATCTACGCCAAGATCCCCTTCATCCAGGAACGGAGCACCCTGCCCAACACGGTCCTGCTTTACGACCTGCCCGTGAGCGACATGATCTCCGCGGACAAGACTACCCTCATCGCGGACTGCTTCGCCATCTGGCGCATCGACGATCCCCGGCTCTTCATCGAGACGCTGTCCGGCAGCGTGGCCAACGCGGAGGGCCGCATCAACGCCAACGTGTACAATGCGCTGAAGACCGTCATCAGCTCCATGACCCAGGCGGAGATCATCTCCGGCCGCGGCGGGGCGCTGGTGAACGCCATCATGCGAAACATCGGCAATTCCTTCCAGCGCTACGGCATCGACCTCATCGCCGTGGAGACCAAAAAGATCGACCTGCCGGACGACAACAAGGCCGCCGTTTTCAACCGGATGATCTCCGAACGGAACAACATCGCCGCCGGCTATCTGGCCGAGGGCGAGAGCGAGGCCAAGGAGATCCGCAACACTGCCGACCGCAAGGTACAGATCCTTCTGGCGGAGGCCAGCGCCCAGAGCGCCACCATCCGTGCCGAGGGCGACGCGGAATATATGCGCATCCTCTCGGAGGTCTACGATTCCGAGGAGGAAGCCGAGTTCTATACCTTCATGATCGCCCTGGATGCGCTGAAGGCCTCCATGACCGGGGAGGAGAAGACCCTCATCCTGGACGCGGACAGCCCCATCGCCCAACTGTTCTACTGAGTTGAACATCCTGTACCTTATCAGCTTCGCCGGGAAGGCGGGCACGGAGAAATACGTCTGGGATCTGATGGAGACCTTCTCCCGCCGGGGAGACGTCTGCCATCTGGTATACTGCGAGGAAGGCGAGCTGTCCCGGAAGACCGCGGCGGCGGGCTATCCCACGGTGCGGATGGACCTTCGTCCCCGGCATATCCTCTCCGCCGCCCGGACACTGGCGCGGTACTGCCGGGAGCACGACATCCATGTGATCCACGCACAGTATCCCCGGGAGAACGTGATCGCCGTGCTGAGCCGCCGGTTCCGCCCGGAGACAAGGGTGGTCTTCACCAGCCACCTCACCATCCGGCAGGGAAGGATCTGGCGGTATGTCAATCGAAAGATCACCCCGCAGGATGCCTGCGTGGTGTCCGTCTGCACCCGGGGCGCGGAGCTGCTCCGGGAAAACGGCGTGGCGCCGGACCGGATCCGGGTGATCTTCAACGGGATCGTCCCCGGGCCCCTGCCGCCCCGGAAGAACGTGATCCGGGAGGAATACGGCCTGGGGGAGGAGACGTTCGTTTTTATCACCCTGGCCCGGTACGCCCCGGAGAAGGGGCTGGACGCGCTGCTGGCGTCCCTGGCTGCCCTGCGGGAGAAAACGGACCTGCCTTTTGTCTGTCTCATCGCCGGGGACGGGGAGGAGTTCGACCGCATCGCCGGTGAGATCCGGCGGCTGGATCTGGAGGACCGCGTGATCCAGGCCGGATATCGGACCGACGCGATGGATCTGCTCTGCTCCGCGGACGCCTACGTGAGCACGGCGCTCCGCAACGAGGCCATGAGCTTCGCCATCCTGGAGGCCATGAGCTGCGGCCTGCCTCTGGCGGTGACGGATGTAGGCGCGGGACGGGATCTGGCGGAGGGCTGCGGCTTCGTGACCCCGCCGGGAGACACGGAGGCCATGGCGGAGGCGCTGTGCGCCCTCCGCGCCGACAGCACGCTCTGTCGGGAGCTGGGCCGCGCCGCCTGGGAGCGGGCGAGCCGGGTCTTCGACTTCCGGAAAAGCGCGGAGGAGCTCCGTGCGGTGTACGAAAACGGCACGGATCTCCTTTAACGGACAAAACACCCTTTTCTTTTTTCCTGTCGGATAGTATAATATTATTTACGTTAAAAAAGAGAAGCGGCGTTCCGGATGCGGAATGCGCTTCTCAAGGATCGAAGAGAGGTATTCTTTCCCCGCTGCCCTCCCGATCTACCAAGACAAAAGGAGAACCGCCCATGAGCCAGGACGAGTATAACGATTACGAGTTTTATCCGGAGCCTGCGGATGAGGAGGCGCGCACGCCCCGCACCTCCCGAAGCGGAAGCCATGCGAAGCACGCCTCTTCCGGAAAAAGCCCGGCCTCCCGCCGGGGTCCCTCCGGGAGCACACGCTCCGGCGAGCCCTCCAGACGTTCCTCGTCTTCCCGGCCGGCCCCGGGAAGAACGCCGCCCAGACGGAAAAGGAGACGCAGAAAGAGAAAAAGCCGCGCCGGAAAGATCGTGCTGATCGTGATTGCCGTGCTGGTCGTGGCGCTGATCACAGCCGGCGTGCTGATCTTCTCCCATTTTTACGGCCTGATGAATACCAGCGGATTACCGGCGCCCACGCCCACGCCCGCCGCGCCGGAAGCGGCGCCGACGCCCGGACCCGAGGAGGAAACCGTCACGCCGACCCCCGAACCCACGCCTACGCCTACCCCGGAGCCGCTGACGGAGGAGGAGATCGCCAAGCAGCAGGAGCTGGAGCTCATGAGCAGCCTCCAGGAAGACGCGGAGGAGATCATTTACAGCGACAGCGTATACAATATGCTGCTGATCGGCGTGGACGATCGGGAGGAGGACGGCACGGTCGGGCGCTGCGACGCCATGATCCTGGTATCCATCAACAAGGAAACCAAGACGATCTGGCTCACCTCCATCCTGCGGGACGCGCAGGTGACCATCCCCGACTGGGGCAAGGGCCATCTGAACTGGACGACGAATATCGGCGGGATCCCCCTGCTGCTGCGGACGATCGAAAACGAGGCCAACTACGCTCTCCACATCGACAACTATGCCCTGGTGAACTTTGTGGACTTCGTCAAGATCGCCGACCAGCTGGGGCCCATCACGGTGGATCTTTCCCTGGCGGAGATCGAGGGCGTCAACAAGAGCGTGCGCGAGGTCGCCCGGATTCTGGACGTGAGCCGGCCCTATCTGCCGGAGGAGGCCGGGACCTACACGCTGACCAATGGCCTCCAGATCCTGGGCTACTGCCGGGAACGGCATGTGGGAGGGAATCACGCCCGGGGCGTCCGGCAGAGAGACGCGCTGATCCAGATGTGGAACAACGCGAGAAACATGACGCTGGCGGAACAGTACAAGCTGATGGAACTGATCATGTCCCAGATCACCACGGACCTCTCCCAGGGAAAATGCGCGTCGCTGCTGCTGTCGGCGCCGGCACTGATCAATTATGAGATCAAGACCCAGGAGCTCCCGGTCGAGGGCGCGTACTGGAAGGGCCGGGACGAGCAGGGCCTGGGCATCTACAATATCGACTTTCGTGTGAACCGGAACTTCATCCGGGCCACCATCTACAACGAGCCCATGACCGCGGCGGATCTGACCAGCGCCTGGACCGGCGCGAAGGTCCTGGTCATGGAGCCTACTGCCTGACCATCGGGATCGAAAAGCAAAGACGGATGGTTCTCCCCAGGGAGAGCCATCCGTCTTTTGCTGTCGGCAGGAACGGGTCAGCCTGCCAGATCACCGAAGTATTTGTGCATTTCCTCCGGTGTGACGCCGTACAGGGAGCGGAAGCCGTCCATCATTTCCGCGGTCCGGTATGTGGTATAGTTCTTCAGAATCCGGCGCTGTGTGTCGATGACGGAGGGATCCTGTCCCCAGCGCGCCAGATCCCGGGGGATCTCCGATTCGATCTCGGAATACAGCTCGTCGATCTGGGCCAGGACGCTCTCGGTGGACATGGGACCCTGGAGCATCTCTCCCAGCCTGGTGAGGAACATATCCCGGAAGGGCTCGTACCACATCACCGACACCGGGATCCGGCCGTGAAGCTGGAAGTTGTTGAAGCCCACCGTGTAGGTATCGTGGCGCATCATCGACAGATCCATATCCGCCAGACCGTAGTGGATCTGGCCGTTTTCGTAGTCGGGACTGGAATAGAAGCGGACGTTTCCGTACACGTCCAGATTGCCGCCCCAGCATTCCAGGATCATCCAGTCGATGATCTCCGGGATGTCGGCCAGCTTCTGCAGCTCCTCCCAGCCCTCCGCCGAGCGCATGTTGTGGTTTTCCAGATAAGTCAGGACCCTGTCGAACTGGTTGCCGTTGAGACGGAATTCTCCGTTCTGTATCTCCACGGTATCCGGGTCCACGCCGGTATGGGCGGCGAAATACTCCTCGCTGTGGTGCTCCCGGAAAGCGTAGATCCCCCAGTATTCACCGTTGATATACAGCGTCACGAACCGGTAGTTTTGGGCCAGGACGTCGGTGTTCTCCAGGGCGATCTTGGCAAAGAGGATGTCCCGGATATAGGAGGTATAGATGTCCTCGATGCTGGAGCGGAGGATCAGGGAGGAGAACTCCGTGACCGCTCCGTCGCCGAATACGTCGTAGTTGAGCGTGCCGTCGTAGCGTCCGCGGAATTTCAGCTTCAGGGAGCGCTTCCCGCTGACCCGGCGGCTGGTCCGCCCGTGGATCTGGATGCCGCAGTCGATGGTGAAGCTGCCGTCGTCCTCGAAGAAGGCGATGGTGGCCGGCCGTTCCCGGTTCTCCTTCCAGGCCGCCTCGTGGTACTCGTAGACCCCGGTGGAGCCGAACAGGTTTTCCCGGTCGGTCACAAGGCTCACCACCGGCAGGGTGCTGGTCTCGCGGAGAAAATAGGAAAGGGTGGTGGTGTCCCCGGGGAGCTGGCCGGCGGGGAAGCTCCTGGCACGGAGCACGGTGGTATCGGTAACGGTGATGGGCCCGGTGTAAGCCGGGGAACTCTCCGTGGGGGTGCTGCCGTCGGTGGTATAACGGATATCCTCGCCGGAGAGCGTCACCAGAAGGGAATCCGCCTCCCGATAGATCCCGGGAGCCGTGTCGGCCGTGGGGGCGGCGGAAACCATCCGCCAGCCGGTTCCGTTGCCGGAGCCGGGGGTGGGGGAGGTAAAATAGAAGAAACCGTTTTCCCCATCCTGCCGTCCATAGCTCCCCGGTACGGGCATGTTCCGAAGCACGGTCCAATCCATGGCCGCTCCGTTTTTGTCAAAGAGGTAGATCTCGTCCCGCTGGGCGCTGAGCCCAAAGCCCGAGAGTTCCACGACGGCGGTCTCCCCGGCGGCGAGCACGCCGCTGAGAGGCATCCGTCCGGGATCCTTGAACCGGTCCGAGAGGGTGTATCTGGCAAGATCCACCGGACCGCCGGACACGTTTTTCAGCTCCACCCAGTCCTTCCGGTCGGGGTCGCAGGATACGGCCTCCCAGATCAGCACCGGGGAGCTCCGGGCGTCGCTCCGGCAGAAGGCCTCGTACCCGGCGGCGTCGTTGGAATAGCCGGGGGTGGGGTAGTCGCAGGGAGCAAAGGTCTCGTTCCTGTACGCCAGGGAGGTTCCCTTCGGCAGGTCTTCCACCGTCACGGAACGCACCCGTGTCCCGTTGGGGGAGGCCAGGATCACCGTTTCCCCCGCGGAAAGAGAGAAGTCGGTGTGGAGACTGTCACCGGAGCTGCGGTTTTTCCCGCTGGCCCAGATCCGCACATAGTCTCCCGGTCCCAAAGTGAGGGAGGGGACGGACCATTTGTTGGGCAGGTCCTCCTGGTCGGAAAGATACCAGCCTGTGAGGTCCACGCTCTCACCGCCCAGGTTCCCCAGCTCGATCCAGTCGGAGAAATCCCCGTCCTCATCGGTGCAGAAGGCCTTGTTTTCCGCCATGACCTCGGTGATGTAGACCGGCGCGTCCTCATACCCTACGGCGCTCAGATAGGCGTTGTAGCCGGCTTCGTCGTTGGCGAAGCCGGGCGTCGGCCGGTCGCTTTCCGCCCATCCGTCGGCGGCCTTGACGTAGGAATGGTTTTTCTCCAGCGCCGGGAGAACCACGCTGTCCACCGCGGTAGCGGAGGGGCCGGTGAGCACCACGGTTTCCCCGCCGGCGCTCTGGAGGGCGAAGGAGGCCACATCGTCCCCGGTCCCGCCGGTGACGCACCAGATCACCATGTATTCCCCGGGGCCCAGGGTCCGGTCCCTGGGAAAGTCATATTTGGCCTTTTCCTCCCGGTCGGAGAGCCGGTATCCCGACAGCGCCACCGGCCGGTCGGTGGGATTGAATACCTCGATCCAGTCGCAGTAGGTGCCGTCCGGGGAGGGGTACAGACTGTTGGAGGACATGATCTCGCTGAGCTCCAGCGCCCCGCCGCTGCGCTGAGCGACGATCTCCTGCCAGGCCCGCGCGCCGGCCTCGTTGTTGGGGAAGCCGGGGGTGGGCGTGTCCGTCGGGACGAGCGTTCCGTCGCCGCTCCGGACGAGGGACTGTCCGGGGGCGCAGGGCACCGTTACCGTCTCATCCACGGAGACCCGGTTGGCGTTCATGAGCACCACGGTTTCCCCGCCCTCTTTTTTCAGGCCGAAGGGGGCGCAGTTCCCCTCCGCCATGGGGTCGCACCACACCACGAGATACCCGTGGGCGGGCACCCGGCTCCCGGCCGGGAAGAGATACTTCCCGACCCCGGCCTTGTCGGACAGGTAGTAGCCGCTCAGGTCGAATTCCCGGGCGGTGGTGTTCTCGATCTCCACATAGTCGTAAAGCAGACCGGCGTCGTTGGGGCTGGCGGTGTTGTCCGTCATCACCTCACTTATATGGACGCCGTAGCCCCCCTCCCAGGCGGGCCTGCGCTGCTTCATCAGCCGGGACGACAGAAAAAGCCCGGCTATGGCAATGACGGCAAACAGTATGCACCACGGCAGCATCCGCCGCTTTTGTCTGTTTCTCCTGGATCGTTTCATATACGTCTACCTCTGAAGAGGGATTTGCCTCCGCGTGGGAGCGCATGGACTCCGTATTTTTACAGTTTACCGCATTGTTTCCGCTTTTTCAACCTCTGTTCTTCCCGAACACCGGGGATCGGTGCTTTTTTCGGAAATAGGCGGTGCGTCCGCCGGAGCGTTGACAAAAAACGGAGTGCCCCTTTATAATACGCAATAAGACAGAAAAAACGCCGATCCGCCCAGCGCGGCCGGCGCCGGAGCGGGAGAAAGGACGAGAGAGGATATGCCCTGTCCTCTCGCCCCACAGAGGAGCGGGAATGAAGCGCAAAGGTGAAAAAGCATCCATACTGGACGGGATCGCGGTCCTGGCGGCGGTTTTCGTGATCCTGGGCCGGGCGGTCCGGGTCCAGGGACTGGAAAAGGTGCTCATCTATGCCGTGCATGCAGACCGGCTGTTTTTCGACGTGCTGACCGTCTGTCTGCTGATCCGGCGGTTTATCCGGAAGAAGGCGGCATACCCGCTCTCCCGGGAGTTCATGCTGTTTGTCGGCATGATGGCGTTCTGGATCCTCTGGGGGGCGGCAGGTATCTTCATCAGTCCCTATTCCCGCATCTGGGAGGGAGGCATGGAGTGCTTCTTCCTGCTCCGGGGGGCCATGATCCTCTACTGCCTTTATGAGGTGCTGGACAACCGCCGGAGGACGCGGCTGTTCTTTTCCGCCCTCCGGGCGTCCTGCGCGGCGCTGATCCTTCTGGCCGTATGGGAGGCTTTTACGGGGATCCATACATTTGCGTCCCGGTATCCGGATATGCCCGCGGTAATGGTGGACGGACGGCGCTGGCTCAGCGGTCTCTACCAGGACGACCTGTTCCTGGCCACGGGGTTCTGCTACAACGAGAACAACCTCTCGTCCATCCTGGCCGTCCTGCTGCCCCTGTTCTTCCTGACGAAGGACGTGGGAAGAGGGAGGGGTGTCGCGTACGGGATCGCCCTGACCATGGGTGTTTTCGTCCTGATGCTGAACGATGCGAACATCAACGGACTGGCGCTCGCGGTGGGCCTGGCGGCCTATATCCTTCTGGTCAGGGGGAACTGGCCGAAAAAAGCGGGGATGCTGGGCGGCTTCATCCTGCTGTACGCGGGAGCGGCCGACCGGATCGGCCGTCTGTTCAAAAAGCTGAAGAGCCTCCTCTTCCGCGGCGCTGCGGCGGAGGAACTGCTGGCACGGGCGGGACTGGAAAACCCGTTCCCGAGAGTCTCGAAGATCGGCACGGGCGCCGCCTTTTCCGAAAACATCACAGGCGGCGTGGAGAACGCGCTGGAATCCGGCGAGGGGGCGCTGATGCTGCGCCTCAAGATCTATCGGGACGCCTGGGACGCTTTCGTCGCTTCCCGGGGCCTGGGTCTGGGGCCGAAGGGGTATTACTTCTACTACCTTACCGACCGGGGACAGCGCACCAGATACACAAATCCCCACAACTGGTGGCTGGAGATCCTGACCCAGTACGGCATCGTCGTCTTCCTCGCCTATCTGGCCAGCCTTTTCACACTCTATATTAAGATGATCCGCGTCTGCCTGCGCCGCAGGGATGAGATGTACGCGGTGGTGGTGGCCATGTGTACCAGCTTCGTCATCGCCTGCGTAGCCCCCAGCACCTACATCGGGGAGGTCTACCAGTGGATCCTGCCCGGCCTTTGTCTGGCGCTTTTGCGGCAGGACAAAGCCTTGCCGAAGCCTCTTGAATAAAAACGGTAAAAAACCGTCCGGCCTGCGCCGGACGGTTTTTTTATACATTACTCCGGATCGGTCCGGGTCCCTGCCTGCGCCAGACCGAACACGATACACCAGGCGAACAGGATCCGGGGATAAAACCAGATATATTCGGGGATGCTGCCCACCGCCGCCCCGGCCAGGGAGGCTGACAGGGCGTACAGCGGCCAACGGTTTTCGGCGTCCGTTTGCCGGGCGGCGCGGCGGAGCCGGGGGAAGATCCCCAGGAAAAAGAGAAGAAACGACAGAAAACCGACGATCCCGGTGGAAAGGAAGATCTCCAGATACCCCATGTTGCTGTGGGGCGGCTGAAAATCCAGCGTGCCGGTGGAGAAGGGGAGATAGGCGTTGTAGAAGTTCTCCTGCCCGAGGCCGACGCCAAGGAGCCAGTGCTTCCGCAGGATGCCCAGACACTCCCCCCACAGGGTGAATCGCCCGGAGGAGGATACGTCGCTGGGGTGGAGCATGGAGAGGAACCGGGCCTGCACATCGCCGGGAAGCAGGAACAACCCGACCGCGGCCAGGACCGCCGCAGGGATCAGCAGACGCTTGTCCCTGTGCCAGAGCAGCACCAGCGCGGCCGCGCCCAGGGCGATCCACCCGGTGCGGGAGTAGGTGAGGATCAGCGCGGCACAGGGGAGAAGGAGCAGAAGGAGAAACGCCCATCTCGCTCCCCGGGACCTGCGGCGCAGAGCCCAGATCAGCGCCGGAGGCAGGAGCAGCGCGCAGAACTCGCCGTAATTGATGGCGTGCTCCAGCGTAGAGCAGAGCCGGGGTACCAGTCTTTCCCCGATGGGGACGGTGTAGGCGGACTCTCCCGTAAAATAGACGGCGAGACCATAGACGGCGGTGAACACCAGAGCGGCGCAGAGAGCCGCTGTCAGCGTGTCCGCCGCTTCCTTTTCCCGAAAGGCTGCGGCCGCAAGATAGGCCAGGGCGAAGCCCGTGAAATAAAAGACGGCGACCCGGAGACTGGCAGCCCGATAGACGGCCCACAGCGTGCACAGCAGGCACATCAGCAGGAACAGCCATACGCCCCCGCCCAGTCCGGCGCAGTTCCAGGGGCGCACGCCCCGGGCGGCGCAGTCCCACCAGTAGAGGACCAGCGCCGCGGCGGCGAACAGCACGCCGTATAGATTGTTCCAGTAAGCGTGGGGCACGCAGAACATGACCGCCGCCCCCACAGCCAGAAACCACTGGTGGGGCCACAGCGGACCGAGCCGCCGGCTCTTTCCGGCTGCCAGCGGCATGAGCAGCCGCGCCGGAAAGGCGCTCAGCGCGCCGAAAACGCGTTCCACAGGGATACGGATCCGATCCAGCATAAACGTAAATCCTCCTGCGATCCATAGAATAGCAGACGGGCCGCGGTTCGTCAAATCCCCTTGAAAAAAACAGAAACGGATATTATACTCTCCATTGTATCTGTTTGACCGAGGTCTTAACCATGCGAAAGAGGATCCTGACCATTCTGCTCATAGGCATGCTGGTTTTCATCTGGGGCAACTCCCTGTTGTCCCGGGAGGTGTCCGGCGCTATCAGCGACTCTCTGATGGACGTGCTGAACCGCTGTTCTGCCCGGCTCGGGCTGGCGGACGACACATTCACCTATATGTACGACCAGGACGGAGACGGGGTGAAGGAGCCCACCAGTCATATCGTCCGGAAGATCGCCCATGTGACGGAATTCCTGGTCTTTGCCGCGCTGCTGTTTCTCCGCCTGGAGAGCCGGGGCCTCCGCCGGGGGCTGACCGCTTATCTCTGCGGCACGGCGGTGGGCGGAATCGACGAGCTGCTGCAGCTGTTTGCCAACAGGGGCAGCCTTTTCTCCGACGTGCTGTACGACTCCGCCGGCGCGGCGGCGGGGGTGCTGCTGACTGCGGCGGCGGTCGCCTTGATCCGAAAGAAAAACCAGACCCGGAAAACGGCTTAGTTTTCCGGGCCTTTTTTTATTTCCGGCCCTTCTCCCCGGATGCGCCGGTGCAGGTAATCCAGGGCGTCGGAAAGCCCGCCCAGCTGGTCGATGAGGCCGCAGCGCACCGCTTCCGGGCCGTCCAGCACGCTGCCCACATCCTGCATCAGTTCCCCGGTACGGTTCATATACTCGGTGAACCGCTCCGCGGTGATGTGGGAGTGGTCGGTGATGAACCGGAGGATCCGGTCGCTGATCCTGGCAAAGTAGGCGAAGGTCTGGGGCACGCCGATCACCACTCCGGACAGCCGCACCGGGTGGATGGTCATGGCGGCGGAGGGCACGATGAACGACCGGTCCGCCGACACCGCCAGGGGGATCCCGATGGAGTGACCGCCGCCCAGCACAAGGCTGGCGGTGGGAGTACGCATCCCGGCGATGAGCTCCGAGAGGGCCAGCCCCGCCTCAATGTCCCCGCCCACGGTGTTCAAAAGCAGCAGAAGCCCCCGGGCCTCTTCGGATTCCTCCACCGCCGCCAGCAGAGGCATGAGATGCTCATATTTGGTGCTTTTGGTGTCACTGGGCAGCACCATGTGCCCTTCGATCTGGCCGATCACCGTGAGGAAATGGATCCCGTCCGTCTCCGCCGCCCCCAGCTCCCGCGTCTGTTCCCGTTCCTGTTCGTCCATGTCGTCGCCTCCGGGGATAGTATGCGCACAGGATGTTTTCGCGCGGGGTCGGCAAAGTTGACAGTTTTTGGAAGTTCATTTATAATACCTTGGCAATTCCCGGGGAAACGGCGCGGCCGTTTCCGGAAATGAGAGAGAGACATGGTTTTTTCCAGTCTGTTTTTTCTATACGCATTCCTGCCCGCGTCGCTGATCGCCTACGCCCTCTGCCGGACGCTGCAGGCAAAGAACATCAGTCTGCTGGTCTTCTCCCTGATCTTCTATGCCTGGGGAGAACCCAAATACGTCCTGCTGCTCATGGGCATGGCGCTGTTCGACTGGTTTTTCGCCCTGCGGATCGATGCTTCGGACAAGACGGCGGCCCGGAAGCTGTGGCTGGCCCTGGCGGTGATCACGGACCTGGGCCTCATCGGGTTTTTCAAGTACAGCGGGATGGTCTGCTCCCTGTTCGGGCCGCCGCCTGCTTTCGTGGAGAACCTGGCTCTGCCCATCGGCATCTCCTTTTACACCTTCCAGCTGCTCACCTATGTGGTGGACGTGTACCGGGGCGAGGCCCGGGCCCAGCGGCGGTATTGGCACGTGCTGCTGTACGCGGCGCTGTTCCACCAGTGCATCGCTGGGCCCATCGTCCGGTATCAGTCCATTGCCGCGGAGCTCTTCGAGCAGCGGCGCACGGGGGAAGATCTGAGCGAGGGGGTCCTGCGTTTCACCCTGGGCCTGACCAAAAAGGTCCTGCTGGCCAACCCCTGCGGCGCGCTGGCGGACCAGATGCTCCTTACGGAGGCAACGGCCGGGGACGCCGCCCGTTTGGCGGAAAACCTGCGTCATCTCTCCGGCCAGTCCGCTCTGGGGCTGTGGCTGGGGGTGCTGGCCTTCGCGCTGCAGATCTATCTGGATTTCTCCGCTTACTCGGACATGGCCATCGGCATGGGGAAAATGCTGGGGCTGCACTATAAGGAAAACTTCGACCATCCCTATATTTCCCGTTCCGCCACGGAATTCTGGCGCCGGTGGCACATCTCCCTGGGCAGCTTTTTCCGGGACTATGTGTACATCCCTCTGGGCGGCAGCCGGCGGGGCACCGCCCGCACATTGCTGAATTTGCTGATCGTCTGGGCGCTCACCGGGCTCTGGCACGGCGCCAGCTGGAACTTCGTGCTGTGGGGGCTCTACTGGTTCGTGTTCGCCGCGGCGGAGCGGCTGTTCCTGCGCCGGCTGGCGGGGCGCCTCCCGAACTTCCTGCGGGCCGTACTGTCCCACGCATATCTCCTTTTTGTGGCGCTGATGGGCTGGGTGCTGTTCCGGTTTACGGATATCAAGCTGGCGGGGACGGTGATCCGGGGGCTCTTCGGCGCCAACGGCAATCCGCTGGCGGATTTCCAGTCGGTCGTCGAGGGGAAAAGCAACATGTTCCTGCTGGCCTTCTGCATCGTCGCCTCCACGCCGGTGTTCCGAAAGCTCCGCCTGTGGTGGGCGGAGAAGGCCTCCTCCGACGCCGGGAAGAGCCTGTATCAGGCCGTGGTCTACGGTATCCTTCCCGCAGCCATGCTCCTTGTCAGCACCGCCGGACTGGTGGGCAACAGCTACAATCCCTTTTTGTATTTCAAGTTCTGAGGATCGGATATGGACAGCAACAGGAAAAGCAAAAAGCCGGCCCCGGGCCGGAGCAAACCGTCCCCCGGCGCCGGCGCGATCTTTTTCATCGTTCTGGCGGCGGTGACGGTCCTTGCCTGGATCCTCCCGCTGCGCCCCACGGTCTCGGAAAAGGAAAAGCGCAATCTGGAACGGTTTCCCGATTTTTCCGTTTCATCGCTTCTGTCGGGGGATTATTTCGAGCAGATCGGGCTGTGGTTTTCCGACACCTTCCCCGGCCGGGATATCTGGATCCAGCTGAGCCAGGGGATCGAATCCCTCCACGGCCGGTCCAGCGTGATGATCTATGGCACCATGGACGCGGGAGACGCCATTCCCGTGGCGGCGGAGCCGGAGGTCACGCCCGGCCCGACGGCACGGACGGAGAGCGCCTCCCTACCGAAGCCGGCGGAGGAGGCCGCTGCCACGCCGGAGCCCGCTCCCACGCCGGAGCCCACCCCGTTCTGGGGCGGAAAGGTGATCGAGGACGAGGAGCTCATCACCCTGGGAGCGGTGATCCAGGTGGGAGACAGCGCCTACGCCTACACCGGCTTCAGCAAGACGTATTCCGACATCTACGCCGACGCCATCTCCCGGGCGGCGGAGATGCTGGACGGCCGCTGCCGGGTGTTCAACGTGTTCGTGCTCCACAGCACCACGCTGATGCTGCCCCGGGAATACCGGGAGTCCATCGGCTGCGCCTGCGAGGAGGACATCCTGGAGTACCTGGAGAGCCGGCTCAGCGACAAGGTCTACAACATCGATACCTTCCATGCCCTTCTTCCCCACAACAACGAGTATATCTTCTTCCACGGCGATCACCACTGGACCGCGCTGGGCGCCTGGTACGCGTATGAGGACTGGTGCAGACTGGCCGGCGTGGAGCCGGTGGGGCTGGACAAATACACCGAGAGTATCCAGGAGCCCTTCTACGGCAGCCTGTATTACAAGGCCAACCAGGCAAAAAAGCTGACGGTGGACAAGGTCTACGCATACACCCCGCCGGGAGACGTGCATCTGTACATCCACAACGGGGAAAAAGATACCCGCGAGAAGCGGGGCTATGAGCAGACGCTCATCACGGAGATCCGGGGGACGGACAAATACCTCTGCTTCCTCACCGGCGACCTTCCCATGTGCACCTTTGTCAACAACGACATCACCGACGGCTCCGCCTGTCTGATCCTGAAAAACTCCGCCGGCAACCCCTTCTGTTATTACTTCACCCAGCATTATCAGTATGTGTACGTTCTGGACTACAGAAAGTATTTCTTCCGTTCCATGACAGATTTCGTGGACTACTACGACGTGGACGACGTGATCTTCTGCTTCAGCGCCGGGCAGGCCCAAAGCGCCGCGGGCAGCGGGCGGATCGACTATTTCGTCCGATAAAACAAAAAGGAACTCCGGAGAAAAAATCTCCGGAGTTCCTTTTTGCGTTTTACCGGTCCTTGTAGAAGGCCCGTATGCCCTTGTAAGTCATATAGCAGTCCAGCGTCGCCACCGTCTCCCAGGGAGCGTGCATGCTCAGCACCGGGACCCCGGCGTCGATGGTGTCGATGTTCCGGTTGCCCATATCAGCGGCCACGGTGCCGCCGCCGCCCTGGTCCACCTTGCCCAGCTTCGCCATCTGCCATACCACGGCGTTGTCCGCGAAGATCCGGCGCAGGGTCCCCACCACCTCGGCGGATGCGTCGTTGCACCCGCTCTTGCCCCTGGCTCCGGTGTACTTGCAGAGTCCGACGCCGTAGTTGATCCTGGCGCCGTTTCGGTTGGGATATTCGTGCGCCTCCCAGAAGGTGGGGTCATAGGCGTTGCACACGTCCGCGGAAACACAGAAGCTGTTTTCCAGACAATGCCGCAGATGGACGCCCTGGCCGGCGCACAGATCCTGCAGGAAGGTCTCAAAGGCGGCGCTCTGCATGCCGCTGACGCCCACGGAGCCGATCTCCTCCTTGTCGGCCAGAATGCAAACGGCGGTGCGCTCCGGAGCTTCGGTCTCATAGATGGCCTTCAGCTCGGCGTAGGCGCAGACCCGGTCGTCGTGGCCGTAGCCGCCGATGAAAGAGCGGTCGACGCCCACGTCGCAGGCAGGGAAGGAGGGGACGGCCTCCAGCTCGGCGGAGAGAAAATCCTCCTCGGTGATGTCGTAGCGGTCCTTCAGCAGGGAGAGAACGGCCAGCTTGATCCGGTCCTTTCCCTCGTCCGCGTAGGGAATGCTGCCGATGAGAAGATTCAGGTTCTCGCCGGGGACGAACTCCACGGCGGACTTGGCCAGCTGGTCCTTGGCCAGGTGAGGGAGCAGGTCGGTGATGACGAACTTGGGATCCTCCGGATCCTTGCCGATGACCACCTCGACGGTCTCCCCGTCCTTTTTGGTCACCACGCCGTGGAGCTCCAGGGGAATGGTGAGCCACTGGTACTTTTTGATCCCGCCGTAGTAGTGGGTCTTGAAATAAGCAAGCTCGTTTTTCTCAAAGAGAGGCAGCTGCTTCAGATCCAGCCGGGGGGAATCCACATGGGCGGCGGCGATGTTGACGCCCCGGTCCAGGGGCTTTTTCCCCATCACCGCCAGCATGATGGCCTTGCCCCGGATGCTCTTGTACACCTTAGCCCCGGGCTGCAGGTCCATGCCCCGGACGTAGGGGACAAAGCCGACGGCCTCCGCCTGACGGATGCCCTCCGCCACCGCTTCCCGCTCCGTACGGGAGGCGTTGAGGAATGCCTTGTAGTCCTCGCAGTAGGCCTCCAGCTTCAGCCGCTCCTGTACGTCGATGAGATCATAGCCCTGCTTCTGATTGTAAAACAGCTCGTCCCGCAGGGCGCTTTCGTTTTCTGCCATGGGGGTTCCTCCTTATATTCCGAACAGGTTTTTGCATTTTTGCTCCAGCTCTTCCACGGTGCCGTCGTTCACCAGCAGGTAATCGCACCGGGCCTCATAGTATGCGTCGGCAGGCTGGGCCTCGATCCGGGAGAGAGCATAATCCTCGCTGATGCCCTCTCGGGCCATGATCCGCCGCAGGCGGATCTCCTTCGGCGCGGTGACGCCCACGGTGAACACGCACTCCTCCGAGAGCCCGCTCTCGAAGAGGGCGATGGCGTCGATCACCGCAACGGTCCCGCCCTGCCAGACATACTCCCGCAGGCGGCGGTGGACTTCCTCGTGGACGAATCGATGGGCGATGGCGTTGAGATCCTTCAGCGCCTCCGGCACGGCAAAGACGATGGTCCCCAGCTTTTTCCGATCCAGCTTTCCGTCCCGGAAGCAGGAGGGGAAGCGATGCTCGATGGCCGAAAGCATCTCCGCCGAGTTTTCCAGAAGCTCATGGTAGATCACATCGCAGTCCAGCCCCAGCACGCCGTTGGCGCAGAGGGTCCTCATCACGGTGGTCTTGCCGCAGCCGGTGCCGCCGGTGACGCCGATGAGGCGCACCTGAGAGAGGAGGGCGTTTTCGATCTCCTCCCGGGACAGCGCCCCCTGGCGCAGGATGCGGAAGGGGCGGACCGAAAGATCCAGGATCGTGGATTCCCGCCCGATGCCGCATTCGCCGCCGTCCACCACCGCGTCGATCTTCCCGTCAAAGTAGGAGAGGACCTCCCCGGCGGTCCTGGGGCTGGGCATGCCGGAGGGGTTGGCGGACGGGCCTGCCAGGGGAAGACGCAGCCGGTCCAGCAGAGCCAGCGTCATTTTATGGGCCGGGCACCGGAGACCGACGGTGTCTCCGCCCGCCCGCACGATGGAGGGAACGACGGTCTTGGCGGGGAGCACCAGGGTGAGAGGACCGGGCCAGAACCGGGCGGCCAGGGCGAAGGCGGCCGGGGGGATGTCCCGGGCGTATTTTTCCATCTCCGCCGGGCCGGCGATCATCAGGGACAGAGGCTTGACCTCCGGGCGGCCCTTGATCTCGTAGAGAGCGGCCACCGCCTCGCTGTCCAGACCGTTGGCGCACAGCCCGTACACCGTCTCCGTGGGCACGGCCACCAGGCCGCCCAGCTTCAGCGCGGCGGCGGCCTCCGGCAGCTCCTCCGGGGAGGTGATGCGGCGTGTCTCCATGGTCATTCGTCTCCTTCCGAGGCGCGGAGCTGTTCCGCCCGGCGGGCGGTGAGCAGCGCGTCGATCAGCTCGTCCAGATCGCCGTTCATCACGGCATCCAGACGGTATAGAGTCAGCCCGATCCGGTGGTCGGTCACCCGGCCCTGGGGGAAATTATAGGTGCGGATGCGTTCGTTGCGCATGCCGGAGCCCACCTGGGACCGGCGCTGGGCGGACAGGTCGGCGTCCTGCCGCTCCTTTTCCGCCTGGGCCAGCCGGGAGGCCAGGATGCTCAGCGCCCGGGCCTTGTTCTTGTACTGGCTCCGCTCGTCCTGACACTCCACCACCGTGCCCGTGGGCAGGTGTGTCACCCGAATGGCGCTGGAGGTCTTGTTTACCTTCTGCCCGCCGGCGCCGGAAGAACGGAAGGTGTCGATCTGCACTTCGTTCAGATCCAGATGGAACTCCGCTTCCTCCAGCTGAGGCAGCACCGCCACGGTGCAGGTGCTGGTGTGGATGCGGCCCTGGGTCTCCGTCTCCGGCACCCGCTGCACCCGATGGACGCCGCTCTCGAACCGGAACCGGGAGAAGGCGCCCTCTCCCTCCACGATGAAGCTGACCTCCTTGACGCCCCCCAGCTCCGTCTCGCTGAGATTGGCGATCTCCACGGAGAAATGCTTTTTCTCCGCGTACATGGCGTACATGCGGAACAGGTCCGCCGCGAACAGGGCGCTTTCCTCGCCGCCCACGCCGCCCCGGATCTCCACGATGACGTTCTTGTCGTCGTCCGGATCCCGGGGGAGCAGGAGCAGCTTCAGCTCCTCCTCCGCGGCTGCCATCCCGATCCGGGCTTCCTCCTCGGTCTCCCGGGCCAGCTCCCGCATCTCCGGGTCGGAGAGCAGTTCCCGGGCGGCCTCCCGGTCGGCGGAAAACCGCTGATACCGGCTCCATGCCTCCATCAGCGGCTCCAGCTCCCGCTTCTCCCGGCTGAGCCGGGCGGCGGTGTCCGGGTCAGACCAGACCTCCGGCTGGGAGAGAGAGTATTCGATTTCGGCGTACTTGGCCGCCAGAGGGCGGATCTTGTCCAGCATGAAATGACTCCCTCCCGTTTTTATCCAGAGAGCATCTTACCACAACCCGATCCGAAAGGCAACGGCACGGAGGGGCCCTGGGGAGAGAATTTCTTTTTCGCAAAATGAAACGGATCGCGCCAGAACCCGTCTTTATGGGTGAGAGCTCTCGACAGAAAGGAAAAAAACACATGGAGGACGCGCAGATCGTGGATCTGTACTGGCAGCGCAGCGAGGAGGCGCTGACGGAGACGGAACGAAAATACGGGCGGCTCTGCCGCTCGGTGGCCCGGAACATCCTGGAGAACGACCAGGACGCGGAGGAAATGGTGAACGACACCTGGCTGGCGGCGTGGAATTCCATGCCGGTCAACCGGCCCCGTGCTCTTGGCGCGTATCTGGCGAAGATCACCCGGAACTTTTCCATCTCCCGGGCGCTGGAACGCAGCCGGCGCAAGCGCGGCGGAGGCGAGCTGCCCCTGGCCCTGGACGAGCTGGCAGAGTGCGTGGCGGCTCCGGGCAGCCCGGAGCTGGCCGCGGAGATGCGCGAGCTCACCGAGCGGATCGACGCCTTTCTCCGCACTCTCCCGGCCACGGAGCGGCAGGTGTTCGTGAGCCGCTACTGGTACATGGCCGGGGTGGACGAGATCGCCCGGCGCTTCGGCTTCACCCACGGCAAAACCGCCGGCATGCTCTTCCGCACC
>JAFRDL010000006.1 GCA_017411265.1 Oscillospiraceae bacterium
CAGCCTTGCGCTGACGGATGCGGCGCCTCTTTTTGTTTTCACTCACCCCTGGTGAGGATCGCAATGGAATAGGCGGGGAGAGTGAGCGTTCCGCCCTCCAGCGTCACCGGCTCCGCGCCGGTGACCAGGGAAGCGGCCAGCACGTTGTACGCCGGATCGCCCAGGTTATAAGCTGCCGCCTCCCGGCTTGGGTTGACGGCCAGCAGCACGTCGCTGTCCTCCCAGCTCCGCACCGCCAGGCACAGCCGCTCGTCCTCCGTGGGCAGGACCTCCGTCCGTCCCCGGGCGATGGCCGGGAACCGGGCTCGGAGAGTCAGGGCGGCTTTGTAATAGTTCAGGATGGAGCCGGGGTCCGCCTCCTGGTCCGCAACGGAAGGGTAGGCGTATTCCAGCTTGGTGACGCCAGGCGGGGGAGAGGTCGTATCCTCCTGGGAAGACCATAGCATGCCGATGCGCTTATTGGGGTCGTCCCCGCTGCCCACCATGCCGATCTCCTGCCCGTAATAGATGAAGACGCTCCCCGGCATCATGCACAGCAGGCCTCCGGCCATCTTGGTCCGGGCGGGGTCGTCCCGCCCCGTGAAGCCCACGGTCCGTCCGGTGTCATGGTTTTCCAGGAAGGGGGCCGGGATGGAGGAGGGAAGGGCCTCCTGCAGTTCGGTCAGGTACTGGCCCAGCATGGCTCCGGGGCGGCTGTTCCGGATGCCCAGGACTTTGGCGATCCAGCCTTCGCTCTGGGACATGGGGAAGAGGAAGAAGCTGTCGATGCTGCTCTGGGCGTAGACCTGGATGGCGGACAGGTTGTCCCAGGCCTCGCCCACCAGGTAGCACTCCGGCGCAATGGCATGGGCGGTGTCGCCCAGCCAGGTGAGGAACTCCACGTTCCGGTTCCGATCCCCGGTGTAATAGCTGGTGACCGCGTCCAGCCGGAAGCCGTCCGCACCCACGTCCTCCAGCCAGAAGCGAAGGATGTCCTCGATTTCCTGGCGCACGGCGGGGTTGTCCAGGTTGAGATCCGGCATGGAGTCTACGAACCGGCTCTCGTACCAGGCGCCGTTCTTTTCCGTATATCCGTCGGCCGGGCCGTCGGACCAGACGTAGTAGTCCCGATAAGGGGAGTCCGGCTCCTCCGCCGCGCGGAGGAACCAGGGATGCCGGTCGGAAGTATGGTTGACGGGGAGGTCCAGAATGATCCGGATGCCGCGCTGGTGGGCGGCGGCCAGAAGGGCGCGGAAATCCTCCATCGTTCCGTACTGGGGATCGATGCCGTAATAGTCGGTGACGTCGTATTTGTGGTAGCTGGGGGAGGGGCATGACGGGCATGAGCCAAATGCCGTTGCAGCCCAGCTCCCGGATATAATCCAGCTTTTCCGTGAGACCCTTCAGATCTCCGACGCCGTCTCCGTCGCTGTCGGAGAAGGACCAGACGAACACCTCGTACCATTCCCGATACTTGTCATCGATCCGGGCCGGAGCCTCCTCCCGGGCCGTCGCCGTCGTCGTCTCGGGCGCTGTTTCCGTCGCTGTCTGCCCTGCCTTGGCGCCGCAGGCGCACAACAGCAGCAGCACCCCGGCCAGAAGGCCGGAAAGGATCCGCTTTTTCACCGCATCGCCCCCTTACAATAAGGATAAAACCAATATACTACGGTCGTTTTTTCGTGGCAAGTATCCCCGGGAGAATGTTCAATATTGACAAAAACCGGATACTCAATTTGTGCAAGAGGGGAATTGAAGCTGTCTCACTAAAGTGTTAAAATTGTGTGAACAAAAAAGGGGGGGGACCGCTTTTTTGCATGCCGTTAATCTCGGCTTTCATTCGGTTTCGCCGCGCGAAAGCGCGATGAAATAAATACCACAGAAGGAAAGGAAAGAAGAAACATGAAAAAGATTTTTGCACTCGTTCTGGCACTGTGCATGGTGTTTGCGCTGGCCGCCTGCGGAAGCAGCGCTCCTGCTGCGGCTCCCGCCGCCGCGCCCGCTGAGGCTCCTGCTGCGGCTCCCGCCGAGGCGCCCGCTGAGGCTCCGGCGGAAGCTCCCGCCGCCGGCTCCCTGAAGATCTGGGTGCCCGATGCCACCAAGGACCTTACCGTGTCCCTGGTCGATCAGTTTATGGAGGCGCACCCCGAGTACGCCGGCTATTCCGTCACCATCGAGGCTGTTGGTGAGGGCGACGCTGCCAACAACATGATCACCGACGTGTCCGCCGGCGCCGATATCTTCAACTTCGCGCAGGACCAGCTGGCCCGCCTGGTGTCCGCCGGCGCTCTGATCGAGCTGAGCGCGGAGAACGCCGCCTCCGTGGCTGCGGAGAACAACCCCGACGCCGTGGCCGCTGCCACCCTGGGCGGCACCATGGTCGCCTACCCCCTGACCGCCGACAACGGCTACTTCCTGTACTATGACAAGAGCGTCGTCTCCGATCCCGGCTCCCTGGAGCAGATCCTGGCCGACTGCGAGGCCGCCGGCAAGGGCTTCTACATGGAGATCAACTCCGGCTGGTATCAGCCCGCCTTCTTCTTCGGCGCCGGCTGCACCCTGACCTACGATACCGCCGACGACGGCAGCTACACCGCCTGCAACATCGACTACGCTTCCGACGCCGGTGTGGGCGCCCTGAAGGCCATGATCGCCCTGGCCAAGTCCCCCGCCTTCCACAACGGCTCCTCTGTGAGCAACGCCACTGATCCCGCCGCCATCGTGGACGGAACCTGGGATGCCAATGCCGCCAAGGAGGTTTTCGGTGACAACTACGCCTGCGCCAAGCTGCCCACCGTGGAGATGAACGGCGTCGCCACCCAGCTGGGCGGCTTCACCGGCTTCAAGCTGCTGGGCGTGAAGCCTCAGACCGACGAGGCCAAGCTGGCCCTCTGCGACGAGCTGGCGCTCTGGCTGGCCGGAGAAGAGTGCCAGGTGGCCCGGTATGAGTCTGCCAACTGGGGCCCCTCCAACCTCGCTGCCCAGGCGTCCCCCGCCGTTCAGGCGGACGTGGCGCTCTCCGCGCTGCGGGATCAGATCGCCTTTGACGTTCCCCAGGGCCAGTACCCCGGCGATTACTGGAGCAAGGCCACCTCTCTGGGTGACAGCGTCATTGCCGGCGACTTCAACAACGCTTCCGACGCCGAGCTGATGGCTGTTCTGCAGGCCTTCCAGGACGACTGCATCTCTTACGCAAAGTAATCCCATCCAGAAAGGCAGGGCGGTTTTCTGCCCTGCCTTTCCCTTTTCGCGTGTCCCTTCCCGCAGAGAAATGAGTTCCGGGAGGAATGAATATGGAAGCAAACAATAAACAGAGAGGTGCGGTCGGACGGTTTTTTCACTGGCTGGGGGGCGATCTCAAGGACATCGGCCTGACCTTCGCCCAGGGCGATTGGAAAACCAAGCTCTCCTTCCTCATCATGGGCTTCGGCCAGCTCCTCCGGGGGCAGTACGTCCGCGGCGTCGCCATGCTGGCGCTGCAGACGCTGTGCAACTGGTTCGTTTTCGGCTTCGGCTGGCCGTACTTCAGCAAACTTCTCACCCTCGGCACGGTGGCCACCCATAAGGTCAACCGTGTCACGGTCTACGGCGACAACAGCTTTCTGATCCTGCTGTACGGCCTGCTGACCATCGTCGTCATCCTGCTCTTGCTGCTGCTGTGGCGGATCAACCTTCGCCAGAACAAGGAGGCAGAGGGGATCCTGGCCCGGGGGAAAAAGCTGCCCTCCAACTATTCGGATCTCCACTCTCTGGTGGACAAGAACTTCGACAAGACCCTGCTGGCGCTGCCTGTGCTGGGCATCTTCGTCTTCACGGTTCTGCCCATCATCTTCATGATCTGCATCGCCTTCACCAACTACGACGCCAACCACCAGCCGCCGGCCAACCTGTTCACCTGGGTGGGGCTGAACAACTTCAAGGAACTGTTCGGCATCGGCGGCTCCAGCAACTTCGGCGGGACCTTCTTCTACGTCCTGGGCTGGACGCTGGTGTGGGCCTTCTTCGCCACGTTCCTCACCTACTTCCTGGGCATGGCGGTGGCGATCCTCATCAACAAGAAGGGCATCAAGCTGAAAAAGCTGTGGCGGACCATCCTGGTCATGACCATCGCGGTGCCCCAGTTCGTGTCGCTGCTGTCCGTGGGCAAGATGTTCGCCTCCGACGGCCTGGTGAACGCCGACCTTCTCAAGTGGGGCTGGATCCAGACGGCCATCCCCTTCTGGGACAACGCCACCTATGCCCGGATCCTGATCATCGTCATCAACCTGTGGATCGGCATCCCGTACACCATGCTCATTGTCACGGGCCTGCTGATGAACATCCCCGCGGAGCTGTACGAGAGCGCCCGGATCGACGGGGCCAATCCGTTCCAGACCTTCCGGAAGATCACCCTGCCCTACATGCTCTTCGTCACGGGACCCTTCCTGCTGACCCAGTTCATCGGGAACCTGGACAACTTCAACGTCATCTTCCTCTTGAACCGGGGGCGGCCGCAGTCCATGAGCCTGTCCAACAACGCGGGCGCCACGGACCTGCTGGTCACCTGGCTTTACAAGATGACCATCAACGACTCCAACTACAAGATCGCCGCCGTCATCGGCATCATGGTGTTCGTCGTCACCGCGGTCATTTCCCTGATCGTGTACAACGCCATGCCCAGTGTGAAGGATGAGGAGGGATTCCAGTAATGGCCAGAAAGAAAAAAATCGGCAATACCGTTGCCTACATCGTCCTGATCGTCATGAGCGTGATCTGGCTGTTCCCCTTCGTGGCGCTGGTGCTCCAGAGCTTCCGCGGGGAGAGCGGCGGCATGGTGAACTATCTCGTGCCCAAGCAGTGGTCCTGGGCCAACTACCGGTTCCTGTTCGGTTCGGGCTCCAAGTTCCTGAAATGGTACTCCAACACCCTGATCATCGCCCTGTTCGTGGCGCTGTTCCAGACGCTGGTGGTCATCTGCGTGAGCTACGCGCTGTCCCGGATGCGGTTCAAGGGCCGGAGAGCGCTGATGAACATCTGGCTGGTGCTGGGCATGTTCCCCGGGTTCCTCACCATGATCTGCCTGTACTTCCTCCTGAAGCAGCTGGGCCTCACGGAGGCGGGCGCGGTCCCGGGTCTGATCCTGATCTCGGTAGCCAGCTCCGGTATGGGGTACTACGTCTGCAAGGGGTACTTCGACACCATACCGAAAGCTCTGGACGAGGCCGCCATCCTGGACGGCGCCACCCGGGCCCAGATCCTGATCAAGATGATCATTCCCATGTCCAAGCCCATCATCATCTACACCGCCCTGGTGGCCTTTATGGCCCCCTGGTGCGACTACATCTTTGCCTCCTACGTGGCCTTCGGCTATGAGTCGGGCTACAACGTGGCCGTGGCCATGACCCGCTGGGTCTGGACCAACGACTACCAGGGCTATTTCACCCGCTTCTGCGCGGGCGGCATCCTGGTGGCCATCCCGGTGACCATCCTCTTCATGTGCCTCCAGAGGTACTACGTGGAGGGCGTTACCGGCGGCTCCGTCAAGGGCTGATCCCATCGGAAAAACCAAAAGAAGCGGCCGCAGCGTTCGCGCTGCGGCCGCGTTTTGCCCGCTTTGATGATTTTGCAAAAAAAGAGCGGATGGAAGAGAGGTTTTCTCTCCGTTTCCGTGCCTTGACACGTTCCGCCCGGATTTGCTATTATTGGTTTATCAATAAACGGGGGGAGGGCGGCGCCAATGGAAAAGATTGGAATGCAGTTCCGCCACCGCCGCGGGTGTTCCGCTGCGGTCCATCTCAACCGCCTCACTACGCCCCCTGACCTCCATACGCCTGCAGTCCGCCCGACTGTGCCCTGACGCGGGACAATAGCGCGTCAGCACGGCCGAGCGGATTTTTGTTTTCAAAAATCATCATCCGAAGGAGATACAAAAGCCATGGAAAAAACGGTACAGCTCTACGAAGGGAAAGCCAAGAAAGTCTATGCCACCGACGATGAAAACCTGGTGATCGTGTCCTACAAGGACGACGCCACCGCCTTTGACGGCCTGAAAAAGGGCACCATCCTGGGCAAGGGCGTGGTGAACAACCGCATGTCCAACTATCTGATGCAGCTGCTGGAGAAGAACGGCGTTCCCACCCACTTCGTGGAGGAGCTGAACGACCGGGAGACTCTGGTGAAAAAGGTGAAGATCGTCGCTCTGGAGGTCATCATCCGCAATATCTCCGCCGGCTCCTTTGCCAAGCGCTTCGGCGTGGAGGAGGGCATCGTCTTCGCCGAGCCCACCATCGAGTTCTCCTACAAGAACGACGAACTCCACGATCCTCTCATGAACTCCTATCACGCCGTGGCCCTGGGCGTGGCCACCTGGGCGGAGATCGACCGCATCAAGGCGCTGGCCTTCAAGGTCAACGAGGTGCTCAAGGCCTACTTCCTGGAGCGGAACGTGAAGCTGGTGGACTTCAAGCTGGAGTTCGGCCGCCTGCCCGACGGCACCATCGTCCTGGCTGACGAGATCTCCCCGGATACCTGCCGGTTCTGGGATGCGGTCACCAACGAAAAGCTGGACAAGGACCGCTTCCGTCGGGACCTTGGCAATGTGGAAGGCGCCTACAGCGAGATGATGCGCCGGGTGTTCGGCGAGTAACGGCCATGGAGTACAGCAGAGATCGGTATATCTCCCCCTTTTCCACCCGATACGCCAGCGAGGAGATGCAGCACATTTTCTCCGAGAACTTCAAGTTCCGCACCTGGCGGCGGCTGTGGATCGCCCTGGCCCGGGCGGAGCAGGAGCTGGGTCTGGACATCACCGACGAGCAGATCGCCCAGATGGAGGCGTATAAGGACGACATCAACTACGACGTGGCCGAGGCCCGGGAGGCCGTGGTCCGTCACGATGTGATGAGCCATGTCTTCGCCTACTCCCAGCAGTGCCCGGCTGCCGCCCCCATCATTCATCTGGGGGCCACCAGCTGCTACGTGGGGGACAACACGGACGTGATCATCCTCCGGGAGGCCTCGGAGCTGATCCTCCGGAAAGCGGCCCAGGTGATCAAAAACCTCGCGGATTTCGCGGAGAAATACAAGGCGCTGCCCTGTCTTGCCTACACCCATCTCCAGCCGGCCCAGCTCACCACCGTGGGCAAGCGGGCCACGCTGTGGATCAACGAGCTGCTGATGGACGTGGACAACCTGGCGTTCCAGCTCTCCGGGCTGAAGCTGCTGGGCTCCAAGGGCACCACCGGCACCCAGGCCAGCTTCATGGAGCTCTTCGCCGGGGACGAGGACAAGGTGAAGAAGCTGGAGGCCCGGATCGCGGAGGAGATGGGCTTTGAGGGCTGCGTGAGCGTTTCCGGGCAGACGTACTCCCGGAAGGTGGACAGCTATTTCCTCTCTGTGCTCTCCGGCTTTGCCCAGAGCGCCTACAAGTTCTCCAACGACCTGCGGCTGCTCCAGTCCTTTGAGGAGCTGGAGGAGCCCTTCGAGAAAAACCAGATCGGCTCGTCCGCCATGCCCTACAAGCGCAATCCCATGCGCAGCGAGCGGATCTCCGCCCTGGCCCGGTATGTGATCTGCGACAGCGTGAACCCGGCCATGACCGCCGCCACCCAGTGGTTCGAGCGGACCCTGGACGACAGCGCCAACAAGCGCATCTCCGTGGCGGAGGCGTTTCTGGGCGTGGACGCCATTCTGAACATCTACATGAACATCACCTCCGGCCTGGTGGTCAACGAAAACGTGATCCGCCGCCGGGTGATGGAGAAGCTGCCCTTCATGGCTACGGAGAACATCATGATGGAATCCGTGAAACGGGGCGGGGACCGGCAGCAGCTCCACGAGATGCTCCGGGTCCATTCCCACGCCGCCGCGGCGAAGGTGAAGCTGGAGGGCGGGGCCAACGATCTCATCCAGCGGATTGCCGACGACGGGAACATCCCCATGACCGAGGCGGAGATCCGCGCCGAGCTGGACCCGTCCAGGTATATCGGCCGGTGCGTCTCCCAGGTGGAGGAATTCCTCCGGGACGACGCGGCCCCGGTCCTGGAAAAATATCACACCCGGGAGATGACCTCCCGGCTCAGCATTTGAAAACGCTCTCCCTGCGCGGGAGACGGACCCTTGGGAGGATTGCGTATGAAAAAAGTCGGGATCGTCATGGGCAGCAAGAGCGATCTGCCCACCGTGGAAAAAGCGGCGGATGTGCTGCGCGCCTACGGCGTGGAGTTTGAGGTGCGGGTCCTGTCCGCCCACCGCTGCCCGGAGGAGGCCAGGGCCTTTGCCGCCTCCGCCCGGGAGAACGGCTTTTCCGTTCTCATCGCGGCGGCGGGCATGGCGGCTCACCTGGCCGGGGCGCTGGCGGCCAACACCACCCTGCCGGTGATCGGCGTGCCCCTGCGGGCCGCCGGGTCCGACGGGACGGACGCCCTGCTGTCCACCGTGATGATGCCCTCGGGCATCCCGGTGGCCACGGTCGCCATCGACGGAACGAAGAACGCGGCGCTGCTGGCGGTGGAGATCCTGGCGCTCTCCGACGGGGAGCTGGCGGCGAAGCTGACAGCGGCCCGTGCCGCGGACCGGGAGAAGACCCTGGCTGCGGACCGGGAGATCCGGGAGAGGTTCAGCTGATGGGCGGTTTTTTTGGAGCGGTATCCCATCGCGATGTGGCGATGGACGTATTTTTCGGGGTGGATTACCACAGCCATCTGGGCACCCGCAGCGCCGGCATGACCATGTGGGACCGGACGGACGGGTTCCAGCGGCAGATCCACTCCATCAGCAACGCGCCCTTCCGTACCAAGTTTGAGAAGGAGATCGCCGACTTCCACGGCACCAGCGGCATCGGCTGCATCAGCGACAGCGACCCCCAGCCCCTGCTGGTCCGGTCCCGCCTGGGACTGTACGCCATCACCACCGTGGGGATCATCAACAACGCGGAGTCCCTGCTGGAGGAGTACTTTGCCGGCAAGGGCAACCAGTTCATGGCCATGAGCTCCGGCAAGGTGAACGCCTCGGAATTCGTTGCGGCCCTCATCAACGAGAAGGAGGACCTGATCTCCGGCCTGCGCCACGCCCAGGACGTGATCGACGGGTCCATGACCGTCCTTCTCATGACGGAGGACGGCAGCATCATCGCCGCCCGGGACCGCCTGGGGCGGCTGCCGGTGCACATCGGCGCGGACGAGGAGGGCTACTGCGTGTCCTTCGAGTCCTTTGCCTACCAGAAGCTGGGCTACCAGAACGTGTATGAGCTGGGACCCCGGGAGATCGTGCGCGTTACCCCCAACGGCTATGAGACGCTGTCCCCGGCGGGGGAGGATATGCGGATCTGCGCGTTCCTCTGGACCTACTACGGCTACCCCAACTCCAACTACGAGGGGGTCAACGTGGAGGTCATGCGCTACCGGAACGGAGAGATCATGGCCCGGGACGAGACCGCCAGGGGCACGATGCCGGAGGTGGACTATGTGGCGGGCGTGCCGGATACCGGACTGCCCCATGCCATCGGCTACGCCAACAAGAGCGGCAAGACCTTTGCCCGGCCCTTCGTGAAATACACACCCACCTGGCCCCGGTCCTTCATGCCCACCAATCAGAAGGTGCGGGATCAGGTGGCCAAGATGAAGCAGATCCCGGTCCCCGAGCTGATTCAGGGGAAGAAGCTCCTCTTTGTGGACGACTCCATCGTCCGGGGCACCCAGCTCCAGGGAACGGTGGATTTCCTGTACGAATCCGGCGCGGCGGAGGTACACATGCGCTCCGCCTGCCCACCCATCATGTACGGCTGCAAATACCTGAATTTCTCTCCCAGCACCTCCGACCAGGATCTGCTGGCCCGGCGGATCGTCCGGGAGCTGGAGGGCAAGGCGGGGGAGGAACACATGGACGAATACGCCGACGCCTCCACGGAGCGGGGCGGCTGCCTGCTGAAGGCCATCTGTGAGAAGCTGGGCTTCGACTCCCTGGGCTATCAGTCCCTGGACGGGCTGCTGGAGGCCATCGGCCTGGACCGGGACAAGATCTGTACCTACTGCTGGACGGGAAAGGAATAAGAACATGAACGAGTCTCACTCCGCCTCCTACGCCGCCGCGGGCGTGGATATCCGGGCCGGTTACGAGGGCGTCCGGCTGATGAAAAAGCATGTACAGCGCACCTTCATCCCCGGAGTGGTCTCCGACATCGGAGGCTTCGGCGGGCTGTTCGCCCCGGATCTCACGGGCATGAAGGAGCCGGTGCTGGTCTCCGGCACCGACGGCGTGGGCACCAAGCAGCGCATCGCCCAGCTCCTGGGGGTGCACGACACCGTGGGCATCGACTGTGTGGCCATGTGCGTCAACGACATCGTCTGCTGCGGGGCGAAGCCCCTCTTTTTCCTGGACTACATCGCCATCGGGAAGAACGTCCCCGAGAAGGTGGCGGAGCTGGTCTCCGGCGTGGCCGAGGGCTGCGTCCGGGCGGGCTGTGCTCTCATCGGCGGGGAGACCGCCGAACACCCCGGCACCATGGCCGCGGACGATTACGATCTGGCGGGCTTCTCCGTGGGCGTGGTGGACAAGGAGGAGATCATCGACAATGACCGCATGACTCCCGGCGACGTGATCCTGGCCCTGCCCTCCACCGGCATCCACTCCAACGGCTACTCCCTGGTGCGGAAGGTGTTCGACGTGGAGCACGCCGACCTGGGTAAGGTCTACGACGAGCTGGGCGCCCCCCTGGGGGAGACCCTGCTTACTCCCACGGCCATCTACGTGAAGCCGGTGCTGGCGGCTCTGGCCGCGGCGGACGTCCGGGGGGTGAGCCACATCACCGGCGGCGGCTTCTACGAGAACGTGCCCCGGGCCGTCCCGGCGGGGCTCACCGCCAAGATCGAAAAGGCCGCCATCCGCACCCCGGCGGTGTTCTCCCTGCTCCAGCGGCTGGGAAACATCCCGGAGCGGGACATGTTCAACACCTACAACATGGGCGTGGGCATGGCGCTGATCGTCTCCCGGGACACGGCGGACGCCGCCATGACGGCCCTTCGGGAGAGCGGCTGCGGCAGCTATGTCCTGGGGGAGATCGTCCGGGGAGAGGAGAAGGTGACGCTGTGCTGACCAAAGCCCGGATCGCCGTGCTGGTCTCCGGCGGCGGCACCAACCTCCAGGCTCTGCTGGACGCCCAGACCGCCGGGGCCATCCCCCACGGGGAGATCGTGCTGGTGATCTCCAACAACCCGGAGGCCTTTGCCCTGGAACGGGCAAAAAGAGCCGGGGTGGAGGCCCTCACCGTGACGAAGAAGGACTGCGGCGGCACAGAGGCCTTTGAAACGGCCCTCCTGGCTGCCCTGGAGGAGCGGAAGATCGACCTTATCATCCTGGCAGGCTTTATGAGCATTTTGTCGGCGCGGTTTACCGACCGCTATCCCCGGCGGATCCTCAACGTCCATCCGGCGCTGATCCCCTCCTTCTGCGGGAAGGGGATGTACGGCCTCCGGGTGCACCGGGCGGCGCTGGACTACGGCGTGAAGGTCACCGGGGCCACGGTGCATTTTGTCAACGAGATCCCCGACGGCGGACGGATCATCGCCCAGAAGGCGGTGGAGGTCCTTCCGGGAGACACCCCCGAGACGCTCCAGCGCCGTGTGATGGAGCAGGCGGAATGGATCCTGCTTCCCCGGGCGGCGGAGCAGGTGTGCGAAGAGATCGTGAAAGAGAAGGAGAACGAGCCATGACGGACTTTCTGGAGTTCCTGCGAAACAATCCGTATCCCGGCCGGGGCATCGCCGTGGGGAAGGACCGGGTCTATTACTTCATCATGGGCCGCAGCGAGAACAGCCGCAACCGGATCTTTACGGAGACGGCCGACGGCATCCGCACCCAGGCCCACGACCCTGCCAAAATGAAGGATCCCAGCCTGATCATCTACCATCCCGTGCGGACCATGGGCACGGACCTGGTGGTCACCAACGGGGACCAGACCGACACCATCGTGGAGAAGGGGGATTTCCGCGCCGCCCTGATGACCAGGGAGTACGAGCCGGACAGCCCCAACTTCACGCCCCGCATTTCCGCCGTCTGCCATGCCGACGGGAGCTTCGAGCTCTCCATCCTCAAGCACAAGGACGGGCGCTGCCTCCGGGAGTTCTTCTGCTACGAGGGCTGCGAGGAAGGGAAGGGGTACTTCCTGAGCACCTACCGGGGCCCCGGCGATCCGCTGCCCAGCTTTGCCGGGGAGCCGCTGGAGATCGACATGCCCGCGCCCGAGGCGGTGTGGGCTGCGCTGAACGAGGACAACAAGGTCTCTCTGTACGCCAACGTGGGCGGTGCGGTGACCATCTTCAATAAAAACCGGGGGGACTGAACATGAACGAATTCGCTCTCAAGTACGGCTGCAACCCCAACCAGAAGCCGGCAAAGATCTTTATGAAGGACGGCTCCGACCTGCCGGTGCGGATCCTCAACGGCCGGCCCGGCTTCATCAACTTTCTGGACGCGCTCAACTCCTGGCAGCTGGTGAAGGAACTGAAGGAGGCCACGGGCATGCCCTCGGCGGCGTCCTTCAAGCACGTATCCCCCGCAGGGGCGGCGGTGGGCCTGCCCCTGAGCGAGACGGACCGGAAGATCTATTTCGTATCGGAGGGGGCGGAGCTCTCTCCCATCGCCTGCGCCTATATCCGGGCCCGGGGGGCGGACCGGCTGGGCTCCTACGGGGACTGGGCGGCCCTCAGCGACGTGTGCGACGCCGCCGCCGCTCTCTATCTCACGGAGGAGGTCTCCGACGGGATCATCGCCCCCGGCGACACCGCCGAGGCGCTGGAGATCCTGAAAACCAAGAACAAGGGCAACTACAACATCGTGGAGATCGACCCGGA
>JAFRDL010000044.1 GCA_017411265.1 Oscillospiraceae bacterium
AAGCCGAACAAGCTGACCGACATATCGCAGTGGATTATGAACCTCAGGGAAGGCATATGGAGAAGAGATTATAACTGCTCAGTTTACAGATACAAATCGCAGTTTGACGGAGGAAGCAAGAATGATTCGCCTGGAAAAACTTACATGGGATAATTACGATGATGTCTTGAAATTAAAGGTGGCAAAAGAACAGAAAGAATATATGGTTCCCAACTCAGAATGTTTGATTCAGGCTTTCTTTGCCATGACAGAAAGCAAGGCTCAGGTTTTTCCCTTTGGTATTTATTTTGGGAAGAAGCCTGTTGGATTCATGATGATCGCACGTGACGTTCCCTGGATCGAGGAATACTGCGGTTCGCACGCAAAGTATTATTACATCTGGAAATTCATGATCGACGAAAGATACCAAGGCAATGGTTACGGAAAAGAAGCCATGTTGCAGGCGCTGAATCTGATCCGCACTTTCCCAGCGGGTGAAGCAGAATACTGCTGGCTGAGCTATGAACCTGAAAACACAGCGGCAAAGAAACTGTATGCGTCTCTGGGTTTTGTTGAAAAGCCTGAACTATATGAAAATCTCGGAGAAATGCCAGCGGTATTGAAGTTGTAATCTGTCGGTTTGGTTAAGTATTTGGAAGGGAAACATATGATATGTGATCGATCGGATAAAGCAATAAAACCGATCAACATATTCCAGTTTGTTGATATGTTGCTTAATTGGAAATTTATTGAGACGGTTGTTTTACTTTCCAAGGGAAACATATCGAGTCAGAACGTCAGAGTAGAGTTCTCTCTTGAGGACATGGACATGTCCAGATTTCAGCAAGGGGCTACATACGAGCAGATCCAGAATTGGGTGCAGGAGAAGTACGGTTTCCATGTATCACACCTGAATGTTGCCCAGGTAAATCGGAAACACGGGATCATCGAGCGGGAGAATTATAATAAGGCGAAATCTCCGGATTCTAAACAACCAGGATGTCCGGAGGAAAAGGTAAAGGCTATAGAGGCAGCTTTGAAGCATTTTCAAATGATTGAATGAGACAGGCCAAATGACAGAAAATGCCCGCGGTTTTGAGGCTATAAAACAGGAGGACGCGCATGGATAAGAAAACAATTCTGGATACCCTCGCCCGGAACGCCTTTGAAAAGGGCGGTTTCAACGGAACCTGGCTTTACGCCGAGCACGGCGAGATCGTGTCGAAAGGCGCAGTCGGTTTTAGCGATTTGGAGGACAAGGTTCCGCTTCGCGAGGACTGTCTCTTTGACCTTGCGTCCGTCAGCAAGCAGTTCACTGCGGCGGCGGTGATGCTGCTGCGGCGCAGAGGGCTGCTGTCTCTCGAGAACGAGATCACGAAATTCTTCCCGGAAATCCCCTACAAGGGCGTGACAGTACGGCATTTGCTGAACCACACCGGCGGCCTACCCGATTACATGGACTGGGTGGACAAGATTGCCAAGGAGGAAAAGACGATCCCGAATAACGCGGTCATCGTCCGCTTCCTCTGCGAGTGCGGTGAGGAGGCGTCCTTCGCCCCGGGCGAGCAGTTTGAATACTCCAACACCGGCTACTGTTTGCTGGCGCAGATCGTGGAGACCGTTGCGGGCGTGCCTTTTGAAGATTTCCTGCGGGACAACATCTTTGAGCCCGCCGGGATGCACGCGACGCGCGTCTACCACCGCCGGAAGGACAAGGTTGCGATCCCGAATCTCGCCTGGGGACTGTCGCTACCGCTGGGCTCGGATCGCTATGAGCTCCCGGACGGGCTGCCGGGGGATAGCGCGGCCGTTACCTGCGACGGCGCGAACGGGGACGGGCTGGTGCACTCCAACATCTTTGACCTGTTCCAATGGGACCGGGCACTGCGTGCGGAAAAGGTGCTTACGAAGGAGGAACAGATGCTGATGGCCACCCCCGGACGACTCAACAACGGGGAAATCGGCATCGACAAGGACGAGGACGATGATCCCGATTACGGCTACGGCTTCGGCTGGGACGTGCTGGATGATCCTGATTTCGGCCTGATCGTCTGCCACAGCGGCGGCTGGCCCGGTTATTCCAACTGGTACGAGCGTTTTGTGGACGCAGACCGTGTTTTAATCCGCCTCCGCTGCCGCGACGTGCGGGATGAGCGGGCCTGGCAGTCCTTTTCCAGGGGCTTGAAAGCAATCACGAGGGACAAAGAACCGGGGAGAGTCCGCAGCATCGAGGAACTCGCCATTCAGAACCCGGACAAGAGCGGCTGGGCCGCACTCTGCGGAAAATACGACTATGCTATCGGTGACTTCCGCATCGAAGAGATCTTCCTGCAAGACGGTGAGCTGTATGCACAGGCAAATGACGACGGGAGGGCGCTTGAGCTGCGGCTCTATCCGTTGGGAGAGAAGACCTTCGGAATTAAAGATCTCGATGCGGACCTGGCACTAAGCGACGGTACACTGACGCTGTATGGGGTGATGGGGAAGAAAACCGAATAGAATTCCCGCGGCACAGGGAAACGGTATGCTGCTTGTACCACCAAAAGAAAGACTTTATTTCAGTGCCGTATGATGATCAGTATGATAAGATAGCCGAGGCGGAGCTGCAGATAGAAGACATCCGGAAACGGATCCAGACGATCCGGAGCGAGCAGATATCCGGCGAGAATGTGTATCAGCTCCTACTGGCATTTGATGAACTGTACGGTGAGATGGATGAGCCCGATAAGAAGGACCTCCTCAGGGCCATTATAGAGCGGATCGATCTTTATCCTGAGAAACGCGCAGACGGCTGCTGGATCCGTAATATCGTGTTTACCTTCCCGGTTCCGATCCAGGGGCATGAGGTCAAGGAATTGCCCTTGGAAAAGTCGAAGCTTATTGAGGTCGTTAGTCAACTTGTTCATACGTGAACCGTATCACTAAGGGTCGGAACAGATCGCGAACAAGACGTTCGTCAAGATGATGGATGAGCTCGGCTATGATGTGGAGCTGACATATAAGAAAAAGGCAACGGAATAAATCTGCAAGAGCTACAGAGGCGAATAATATGAAAAACGGGAAAACACCTGATCCGAATAAGGTTCATCCGATTGCAGGATATGACAAAGAAATCTATATAAAGCCAGCAATCAATAATCCGAATATTATCGTTGGAGAGTTCACTTATATTGCCGACTCAGAATTTGAAAGTCATGTGACGCATCACTACGAATGGAATGGCGATAAGCTGATCATCGGCAAGTTCTGTCAGATAGCAGCCGGCGTTGAGTTTGTGATGAATGGCGCGAACCACCAGATGAATGCGGTTTCCACTTATCCGTTCTACACTTTGGAAGGCTGGAACATGAATCCGCCTGCGCATACTGACCTTCCGCTCAAAGGGGACACGGTAATTGGAAACGATGTCTGGATCGGCCAAAACGCTGTCATCCTTCCCGGGATTCAAATCGGTGACGGAGCGATCATTGGAGCCAATAGCGTGGTGGGTAGCGATGTTGATCCTTACACTATTGTGGTCGGAAATCCTGCAAAGGTCCTCCGGAAACGCTTTGATGATGAATTGATTGATCTAATGCTCAGATTTAAGTGGTGGGATAAAAGCATCGAGGAAATTGACAGTCTGATTCCGCTCCTCACCTGCAGCGATTTGGCGAAGGTCAAGAAAGAACTGAAGGCAAGACTATGATCATACTGATAACGGGAGCCTCGCACACAGGAAAAACGCTTCTGGCGCAGAAGATGCTCGAAAAATACAAGTATCCGTACTTGTCTATTGATCATCTGAAAATGGGTCTTATCCGTAGCGGTAATACGGATCTTACACCGGAGGATGATGAGGCTCTTACAGAGTACCTGTGGCCAATTATACGGGAGATCGTGAAGACGGCGATTGAGAACCGGCAGAACCTGATTATAGAAGGCTGCTATATCCCATTTCGATGGAGACAGGATTTTGACGAGCGGTATCTACCGTCGATTCAATTTATCTGCCTCGCCATGAGCGAAAGATATATCGAGAATCATTATGGTGAGATTGTTGGACATGAGTCTGAAATTGAAACCAGGCTTGTGGATTCAGATTGTACGATGGACAGTCTGAGGGCTGACAACAAGAGTGTCATCGACGGCTTTCAGCATGTCGGGGAACCGGTCGTACTGATTGATTCTGACTATAAGCAAACAATACATGCGCTTCTGGACTGACAAGATCCGGTTTCTTGGCATGTTCGCGTTACCGAAAAAACATGCTGCCATGTTCCCCAGCGCGAAAAACGCGGTAGATATGTTCCCGCTTACTAATCTGCGTAGTCTGGCCGATGTATGAGTATGAAAAAGCACGACTCGTGCCATGTGGAGACTGTATGCTGCTTGTACCACCAAAAAGACAAGTTCATCTCAGTGCCCTATGAACCAAAAGATGCGGAGTATACACCAAAAAGAAGGACTTCCTTTTGGGTCTTTATGAACCAAAGAATGCAGACTATATGATGGAAGGATCCAGCGGAAATTGGGATTTGATGCGGTGATGCTGATGAAAAAGACGAGGGCTATTGCATACGCAGTTTTGGCCGCGGCGTTCTATGCCGTCAATATCCCCGTGTCCAAGTTGATTCTTCATCACGTCGGCGCGATGACAATGGCTGCCCTGCTGTATATGGGAGCGGGAATCGGGATCGGGATCGTGTCGCTTTTTGATCGGAAAGAGAAGCGGGAAAAACTGGACCGGAAGGATCTCCCGTTTGTCATCGGCATGATCGTGTTGGATATTGCCGCACCGATCCTTCTGATGCTCGGACTGTCTGCCGGTTTTGCGTCGAATGCCTCTTTGCTGGGCAATTTTGAGATCGTGGCAACGACGCTGATCGCGCTGGCTGTCTTCCGGGAAACCATTTCGAAGCGGCTGTGGCTTGCGATCACACTGATCACGCTTTCCAGCATCCTGCTCTCTTTTGACGGCGCGGAAAGCTTCCGCTTTTCTTACGGTTCCCTGCTGGTAATCGCGGCAACCGTATGCTGGGGGTTCGAGAACAACTGCACAAGGAAAATCTCATCGAAAAACACCTATGAAATCGTGATTCTGAAGGGCATCTTCTCCGGGCTGGGAGCCTTGGCGCTTGCGTGCATCAGGAAAGAGGCGGTACCGTCTCTGCTTTCTATCGCTCTTGCACTCCTGCTCGGGTTTGTAGTTTACGGGCTGTCCATCTTTCTGTACGTCCGCGCGCAGAACGTACTCGGCGCGGCAAAGACGAGCGCCTATTATGCCGTGGCGCCGTTTATCGGTGCGCTGCTGTCGTTTCTGTTCCTGAAAGAAACGCTGACCTGGATGTACCTTGCCGCGCTTGCCGTCATGATCCTCGGCACGGTGTTCGTCGTGAAGGATACGCTGCTGCGTAATCACGTCCATGTCCATACGCACACGTTCACCCACACGCACGACGGTTCGATGCACACGCATACCGTCACACATTCCCACGCCCACAACCACTATGTAACGGATGAAAAGCATGGGCATCATCATTCGCAGAAGGAATTGGAGCAGCTGGGCGGCGCCGTTCACAGATAAATCCCCGTTTGTTCAAAAGAGGCGAAGACATGAAGATTGATTGGGTAGAAGGATTCAGGATTTCCGTAAAAACGGATAATGGAAAAGCAACCATCTCCGCAAACAAGGAGGGTCTTCTTTCCCTCGCCCGCCAGCTCCAGGCTCTCGCGGAGGGCGTTCCGGGAGATCATATCCATTTTGATGAATACAATTCCCTTGAGGATGGATCTTCCGATATGATCATTGAGAACGTAGAGTAGTCCTGTATGGACGGCGGTGACGGACTGAACGGATCGGAAACAGGATATGCATTTTGTCGACGCCAAGGGAATACTGACCGGCAGCGGCGGGTATTGTGGGATGAACATATACCGCGGCTGCTCCCACGGCTGCATATACTGCGACAGCCGGAGCACCTGCTATCAGTTCACCCACCCCTTTGAGGATATCGAGGTGAAGCGCAACGCCCCCGCCCTGCTGGAGGCGGCGCTCCGCTCCAGGCGGAAACGGTGTATGATCGGGACCGGCTCCATGTCCGATCCCTATATGCCCTGCGAGGAGGAGCTCCGGCTGACCCGGAAATGCCTGGAGATCATCGCAAAGTACGGCTTCGGCGCGGCGGTGCAGACCAAGTCGGACCGGATCCTGCGGGACATCGACCTTCTGGAGGAGATCAACCGAAAGGCCAAATGCGTGGTACAGATGACTCTCACCACCTACGACGAAACGCTCTGCCGGATCGTGGAGCCCAACGTCTGCCCCACCGGGCGGCGGATCGAGGTGCTGGACGAGATGCGCAGGCGGGGCATCCCCACCGTGGTGTGGCTGACGCCGATCCTGCCGTTCATCAACGACACGGAGGAAAACATACGGGCCATCCTGGACGCGTGCGTCCGGACGGGCGTGAAGGGCGTCATCTGTTTCGATATGGGGCTCACGCTCCGGGACGGCGACCGGGAGTATTACTACGCGGCCCTGGACCGGCACTTCCCGGGGCTGAAGCGGAAATACAGGGAGCGATACGGGAACGCCTACCATCTCCCGAGCCCGGAGTCGGACCGGCTGATGTCGCTCTTTCACCGCGTTTGCCGGGAGAACGGGATCCTGTCCGCGCCGGAGGAGTGCTTTGCTTTTCTGCGGGAATTCCCGGAGAAGTACGAGCAGATGAATCTGTTCGATCTGCCGGAGGAGGCATGAGCGCATGGACGGCTTTGCGGACGAAAGAGGACGGGAAATGAGCTTTCTGGAGGACTTTTACAGCGCCTATGACGAGGAGGGCCGGCTGCTCTCCCGGCACGGGCAGGTGGAGTACCTCACCACACGGAAATACATCCGCGACTGCATCCGGGAAACGGACGCCAGAACGATCCTGGAGGTGGGGGCCGGCACCGGCCGGTACAGCGTCGCCCTGGCCAGAGAGGGATTCGCTGTGACCGCCGTGGAGCTGGTCGAGCACAACATCCGCCTTCTGAAGCAGAAGCTGGACGGGACAGAGCCCATCATCGTGCGGCAGGGAAACGCCCTGGATCTTTCCGCGTTCCGGGACGCCGCCTTCGACCTCACTCTGCTGCTGGGCCCCATGTACCACCTGTATACGAAGCAGGACAAGCTCCGGGCCCTCTCGGAGGCCGTGCGGGTGACGAGGCCGGGCGGGTACATCCTCGTGTCATACTGCATGAACGAGCCCACGGTGATCCAGTACGTGTTCGGGAAAAACAGGCTCGGCGAAGTGCTGGACCTTCATCTGCTCACCGACGACTGGCACTGCGTCAGCGAGCCGAAGGAGGTCTTCGAGCTGATCCGGACGGAGGAGATCGCGGAGCTGGACCGGCAGATGGACGCGGAGCGGGTCAAGCTCGTGGCGACGGACGGCGCGACGAATTATATGCGGGACTTGATCGACGCCATGGACGACGCGGCTTTTGCCAAATGGATGGAGTATCACCTCTGCATCTGCGAGCGGCAGGATCTCATCGGCGCCTCCCACCATACGCTGGATATCCTGAAAAAGCGCGGATCCGCTGTATGATAAGGTGAACGGCAGGGTCGTTCGGATCACCGGAAAATGGGGCGGATCTGCCGCGGCATGAGAGCGGCAGAACAACGAAAGGGGCCGGATATGAGGATCTACGATATTTCCCAGGAGGTTTTCGGGTGCGCCGTTTTTCCGGGGGATACGAGCCCGGAAAGAGAGGTCAGGCTGCGCATCCGGGAGGGGGACGCATGCAATCTTTCGGATTTCCGGATGTGCGCCCACAACGGGACCCATGTCGACGCGCCCTTCCACTTTTTTGACGGAGGCAAAACCGTGGATCAGCTCCCGCTGGACCGGCTGATCGGTCCCGCGTTCGTGGCGGAGCACACGGGGCCCATCGAGGCGGCGGATGCCGGGAGGCTCCTGGATCGGGCGAGAGCCGCCGACGCCCGGGCCGCGGAACGGCTCTTGATCAAGGGGGACGCCGTCGTCACGCCGGAGGCCGCGAAGGTTTTCGCAGATAACGCCGTTAAGCTGTTCGGGAACGAATCCCAGACCGTCGGTCCGGAGGATGCGCCGAAGGAGGTCCACCAGATCCTGCTGGGGGCGGAGATCGTGCTGCTGGAGGGGATCCGGCTCTCGGACGTGCCGGAGGGCGTCTTTCTTCTCCATGCCGTGCCGCTGAATCTCGGCGGATGCGACGGCGCCCCCTGTCGGGCGACGCTGATATGCTGGACGGACGGAGGAAACAGGGCCGGCTGAAAGGACTGCCCCGCACCGAGTGAGAAGAAACGGTATGCTTTCCTTTTCCCCGGTCCGGGGAGGCAGAGAGGTGAGACGGGAATCATGAAAGGCGACAGACAATCGTATATCCGTATGATCTCCGCCATGCTCATCGTGGGGACGATCGGGGTCTTCCGGAGATACATCCCCCTCAGCTCCGCTCTCCTGGCCTTTTGCCGGGGCCTGATCGGGGCCACATCCCTCTTTCTTTTCGTGATCCTGTTCAAAAAGAGGACGCCGCAGCCGGTGGCGGGGAAAAAGCTCGTCGGGATGATCCTGAACGGGGCGTTCCTGGGGATAAACTGGATCCTTCTTTTCGAGGCCTTCAATTCCACCACCATCGCAAAGGCCACGCTGGCCTACTACATGCAGCCCACCCTCGTCCTGCTGCTGTCCCCTCTCCTTTGCCGGGAACGGCTGACTGCCCGGAAGCTGCTGTGCGCGGCGGCCGCTCTCTGCGGGATGGTGCTGGTATCCGGGGTGCTCGGCGCCGACGGTTCGGCGGTCCGCGACGGCCGGGGTATCCTGTTCGGGCTGGGTGCGGCGTGCTTCTATTCTCTGGTGGTGATCCTCAACAAGAAGATCGAGGGCGTGGACGCCTATCCGAAGACCATCGTGCAGCTGCTTTCGTCTGCCGTGACGCTGATCCCGTATCTGCTGATCCGAGGAGAGTTTTCCCGTATGTGCTGGGACGGCCGTGTCCTGTGGCTGGTGCTGCTGGTGGGCGTCGTCCACACCGGTCTGGTGTACGCCATGTTCTTCGGCAGCATGAACACGCTGCGGGCACAGACGATCTCCACGCTCACGTATATCGATCCCGTCACGGCCATGATCGTCTCCGGCCTGGTGCTGGGAGAACGGCTGTCGCTCCCCGGTATGATCGGAGCCGTTCTCATCCTGGGCTCGGCCGTCGTCAGCGAGAGAAGGAAGGATTGACCGATGAAAGACCGGATCGAAACACCCCGGCTGGTACTCCGGAAGGCCGTTGACGCCGATCTGGACGCCATTTGGCATAACGTCTGGTCGGACGAAACGCTGGCGGAGACGATGCTGTGGACCCCCACCCTCACCCGGGAGGAGGCGCTGGCCCGGCTGGAGAGGACGAAAAACCATCAGGCGGAGAACTATGGGTTCTTCGTCTGTCGCCGGGACACGGACGAGCCCATCGGCTTCGGCGGCGTCCGGGAGATATCCCCCGGAGAATACGACGAGACCGGGCTCTGTATCGCCCGGCAATACCAGCGCCGGGGCTACGGGAAGGAAATGCTCACGGCCCTCATCGAGCTTGTCTTCGGCGAACTGGGCGGGAGCCGCTTCCACTACAGCTGCTTCCATAACAACGACGCCTCCGCCGCTCTGTGCCGGGGCTGCGGTTTTGTCTTCACCCACAGCGAGCCCGCCCGCCGGGAGCGGGACGGACTCGAATATCTGTGCGACCATTATGTATTGGAAAGGAAAAACGATTCCCCATGAGGATTCCCGAGAGCTGTGCCCGGTGCCTGTTGGAGAGACAGGAGCACCTCACCGACGATCCGGACTACCTGCGGGAGGTCCGGCAGATCATCGACGGCCGGGGGGACGACGACACCGCCCCCTATCTGGTCTATTTGTTCCATAAGGCCTTTGCCCGGCGCTTCGGCGGCGTCGCACCCTACGGAGAGATCAAGAAAAAATACAACGATCTTGTGCTGTCCATGGAGGACTCCCTCCGGGAAAAGATCGAGGCCGCCGGGGATCCTCTTACCGCCGCGCTTCTCTTCGCCAGGGTTGGGAATTATATCGACTTCGGCGCCATGAGCAGCGTGGACGAGGACGTATTCCTCGCCATGTTTGACGACGCGAGCCCCCGGGAAGAGGATCGGGCCGCCATGGCGTCCTTTTTCCGGCAGTGCGCCGGAGCGGAGCGCTTTCTGCTCATTGCGGACAACTGCGGGGAGATCGTGCTGGACAAGCTGTTTCTCCAGCAGCTGAAGCGCCGCTTTCCCCGCCTGCAGGTGACCGTCATGGTCCGGGGCGGCGAGGTGCTCAACGACGTGACCGCCGAGGACGCCGAGTATACGGGACTGTCCCGGGTCGCCGGGATCGTCTCCAACGGGGCTCCCGTCGCGGGAACGATCTATGACATGCTCTCCCCGGAGGCGAAGGCCGCGCTGGACGACGCGGACGTGATCCTCGCCAAGGGGCAGGGCAACTATGAGACGCTGGGCGCCAGGGGGAGGCACGTCTTCTATTCCATGCTGTGCAAATGCGATCTGTTCGTGGAAAGATTCCGGGTGCCCCGGTTCACGGGGATCTTCCTGGAGGAATACGGCGACCCCGACCTTCCCCTGAACCCGGCTTGAAAGGAGAAAGCAATGAATATCCTTATTCTCAACGGCTCCCCCTCCGGGGAGAACAGCGTCACCCTGCAGACCATGCTGTACATCCGGAAGTTTTTCCCGGAGCACAGCTATGTCATCCTGCACGTGGGACAGAAGATCCGCGCCATGGAAAAGGATTTCTCCGGCCCGGCGGAGGAGCTGAACAGGGCCGACCTCATCGTGTTCTGCTACCCGGTATATACCTTCCTGGTCCCGGCACAGCTCCACCGCTTTCTCGAGCTCATCAAGGAGCACGGGGTGGATCTCTCCGGGAAATACGCCGCGCAGCTCTCCACCTCCAAGCATTTTTACGACACCACCGCCCACCGGTTCATCCGGGACAACTGTGCCGATCTGGGTCTTCGGTACATCGACGGTCTTTCCGCGGACATGGAGGATCTGCTCCGCAAGGAGGGGCGGGAGCAAGCCCTCGCCTTTTTCCGGCACGTGCTGTGGTCCGTGAGGAACGGATACTGGGCGGAGGGCGGCCTGCCCGCCGGGGATGCGGCCCCTCTCCTCCCCGCCGGAGCGGCGGAGGACCGCCCCCGGACCGGCTCTTCCTCCGTGGTGATCGTGGCGGATCTGCCGGAGGAGGATTCCCCCCTGGGCGCCATGATCCGGCGGTTTCGCGCCGTTTGCACCTCCTCCACCACCCTCGTCAACCTCCGGGACTTCCCCTTTGCCGGGGGCTGTCTGGGGTGCTTCCGCTGCGCCGCCGACGGAAAGTGCGTGTACAAGGACGGCTTTGATGCGTTTCTCCGGGAAAAGATCCAGACGGCGGACGCCACCGTGTATGCCTTCACGATCCGGGACCACTCCATGGGGTACCTCTTCAAGCTCTTCGACGACCGGCAGTTCTGCAACGGCCACCGTACCGTCACCATGGGAAAACCCGTGGGGTATCTGGTGGACGGGCGGCTGAGCCGGGAGGAAAACCTTCTAACTCTCATCGAAGCCAGGGCCCAGGTGGGCGGCAATCCCCTGGCCGGGATCGCCGGGAACGAACGGGACACGGACGCCGCCGTCGACCGTCTGGCCGCGGAGCTGGACTATGCGCTGCAAAACCCCTCCCGGCCCGGCAGCAATTTCTACGGAGTGGGGGGCATGAAGATCTTCCGGGATCTCATCTTCCAGATGCAGGGGATGATGCGGGAGGATCACCGCTTCTACAAAAAGCACGGGTTTTACGATTTTCCCCAGAAGCGGATGGGCACCATCCTGGGCATGTATCTGGTGGGCGGCATGATGCAGAACAAGAAGCTCGCCCGGAAGCTGGGCGGCAACATGACTGCCGGCATGCTCATGCCGTACAAAAGCGTGGTGGACAAGGCCCCCGAAAAGAAATAAGCCTGTTGCCGACCCGCTCCGGGTCCGGAAGCCATGCCGGACCCGGAGCGGTTTTTCCGCGACATCCTGCCGCGCCGCGGCGATTTCGTCCTTGTCAAACCGGAAAAAATCCGATAAAATGAAGTCGAACGATCACCCCGATGATAAAGGAATCGACTGTCATGAAGATGAAAGTGGTCATCCCCGTTCTCGTCGTTATCCTGCTGGCGCTCCTGGCGGCGCTGTACTTCCGGATGGACGCCCTGCGCGCCGTACTGGGCCGGGACCCGGCCGTTCAGGAGGTCACGGCGGTGCCGGAGGCCGCGGAGACCCCGGCGCCCACGCCCGCGCCCACTCCCTCCCCCACGCCGGAGCCCACGCC
>JAFRDL010000045.1 GCA_017411265.1 Oscillospiraceae bacterium
AAGTATTTCCTCAACAGCGCCATCGTGGCGGTCGCCACGATCCTCATCACCCTTGTCGTGGCGCTGATGGCCACCTTCGCCCTCACCCGGCTGATCTGGAAGCGGCGCAGGACCCTGAACAAGTTCTTTATGCTGGGTCTGACCATCCCCATCCACGCCTCCATCGTCCCCGTGTACGTGACCCTCTCCCGGCTGCATCTGCTCAACACCTACTGGGCGCTGATCATCCCCTACGCGGCCTTCTCCCTGTCCATGGCCATCCTGGTGTGCACGGGCTTTATGAACGAGATCCCCCGGGAGCTGGACGAGAGCGCGTGCATCGACGGCTGCAGCGTGTGGGGCGTGTTCCTGCGGATCGTCGTCCCGCTGATGAAGCCGGCGGTGGCCACCGTGGGCATCTACACCTTCCTCCAGTGCTGGAACGAGCTGATGTTCGCCAACATCTTCATCAGCAAGTCCGCCCTCCGGACGCTCCCTGTGGGCGTGCAGGCCCTGTCCGGCCAGTACACCACCGAGTGGGGCCCCATCGGCGCGGCGCTGGTGATCGCCACCTTCCCCACGCTGCTGGTCTACATCTTCCTGAGCAAGAAGATCCAGGAGAGCTTCATCGCCGGCGCGGTCAAGGGATAAACCCGGGGCCGAACCGGAAGGAAAGGGCGTGTTCGCTTGAACTATATCGGAATCGATCTGGGTACCTCGGCGGTCAAGCTGCTGCTTGTGGACGGGGAGGGGACCATCCTTCGCTCCGTCTCCCGGGACTACCCGCTGTCCTTCCCCCAGCCCGGCTGGTCCGAACAGGAGCCCGCCGACTGGTGGGCCGCCTGCGTGCAGGGCATGCGGGAGCTCCTGGCCGGGACCGACCCCGCTCTCGTGGCGGGGATCGGCGTGGGCGGACAGATGCACGGCCTTGTGGCGCTGGATGAAAACGACGCGGTCATCCGCCCGGCCATTCTGTGGAACGACGGGCGCACGGCGGAGGAGACGGAGTGGCTCAACACCGCCGTGGGAAGGAGGAAACTCTCCGACCTCACCGCCAACATCGCCTTCGCGGGCTTCACGGCGCCCAAGCTGCTGTGGATGAAAAAGCACGAGCCGGAGAACTTCCGGCGGATCGCGAAGATCATGCTCCCCAAGGACTACATCAACTACCGGCTCACCGGCGTCCACAGCTGCGATTTCTCCGACGCCAGCGGCATGCTGCTGCTGGACGTGAAGAACCGCCGCTGGTCGGCGGAGATGCTGGAGATCTGCGGCGTGACGGAGTCGCAGATGCCCCGGCTCTTCGAGAGCTATGAGGTCGTCGGCACCGTGAAGCCGGAGCTGGCCGCTTCTCTGGGCCTCCCCGGGTCCGTCCGGGTGGTGGCCGGCGCGGGGGACAACGCCGCGGCCGCCGTGGGCACGGGCACCGTGGGCGACGGCGCCTGCAACATCAGCCTGGGCACCTCCGGGACCATCTTCATCTCCTCCGCCAGATTCGGCGTGGATCCCAGCAACGGGCTGCACGCCTTCGCCCACGCGGACGGGGCGTACCACCTGATGGGCTGCATGCTCTCCGCGGCCAGCTGCAACAAGTGGTTCTGCGAGGAGATCCTGCAGACGAAGGACTACGCCGGAGAACAGGTTGACATAACGGACGACAAGCTGGGCCGCAACGACGTGTTTTTCCTGCCCTATCTCATGGGCGAGCGCAGTCCCATCAACGACACGGACGCCCGGGGCACCTTCATCGGCATGACCATGGGCACCTCCCGCGCTGACCTGGTGCAGGCCGTGCTGGAGGGCGTGGCCTTCGCCATCCGGGACAGCTTCGAGGTGGCAAAGAGCCTGGGGATCCGGATCGAGCGGTCCAAGATCTGCGGCGGCGGGGCGAAAAGCCCCCTGTGGCGGCGGATCATGGCCAACGTGCTGGACCTCCCGCTGGACCTCCCCCAGACGGAGGAGGGACCCGGCTACGGCGGCGCGATGCTGGCCATGGTGGGCTGCGGCGCCTACCGGAGCGTGCCGGACGCCGCCGCGGCGCTGGTGCGCACCACGGAGACGGTTTTCCCCGAGAGAGAGCTGGCGGCGCGGTATGAGGCCGCCTACCGGAAATTCCAGAAGATCTACCCGGCGGTGAAGAACCTGTTCCGGGAATTACAGCAGACGGGAGGATAAACCATGAGCCAGTATTTTGAAAACATCCCCGTCATCCCCTTCCAGGGAGCGGGCAGCAAGGATCCCCTGGCGTTCAAGTTCTATGACGCCGACCGGATCGTGATGGGCAAGCCCATGCGGGAGCACCTGCCCTTCGCCATGGCCTGGTGGCACAACCTCTGCGCCGCCGGCACGGACATGTTCGGCCGGGACACCGCGGACAAGTCCTTCGGCGCCGAGAAGGGCACCATGGAGCACGCAAAGGCAAAGGTGGACGCGGGCTTTGAGTTCATGCAGAAGCTGGGGATCCGGTATTTCTGCTTCCACGACGTGGACCTGGTCCCGGAGGCGGACGACATCAAGGAGACCAACCGCCGTCTGGACGAGATCAGCGACTACATCCTGGAAAAAATGAAGGGCACGGATATCCGCTGCCTGTGGGGCACGGCCAACATGTTCAGCAGTCCCCGCTTCATGAACGGCGCGGGCAGCACCAACTCCGCGGACGTGTTCTACTTCGCCGCGGCCCAGGTGAAAAAGGCCCTGGACCTCACCGTGAAGCTGGGCGGACGGGGCTACGTGTTCTGGGGCGGCCGCGAGGGATATGAGACGCTCCTGAACACCGATGTGAAGTTCGAGCAGGAGAACATCGCCCGGCTGATGCATCTGGCGGTGGAATACGGCCGGAGCATCGGCTTCACCGGGGACTTCTACATCGAGCCCAAGCCCAAGGAGCCCATGAAGCACCAGTACGACTTTGACGCGGCCACCGCCATCGGCTTCCTGCGCCAGTACGGACTGGACAAGGATTTCAAGCTGAACATCGAGGCGAACCACGCCACCCTGGCCGGACATACCTTCCAGCACGATCTGCGGATCTCCGCCATCAACGGGATGCTGGGCAGCATCGACGCCAACCAGGGCGACATGCTCTTGGGCTGGGACACCGACGAGTTCCCCTTCAACGTGTACGACGCCACCATGTGCATGTACGAGGTCCTCAA